>NZ_JBFAWW010000017.1:0-194557 GCF_040680495.1 Streptomyces sp. NPDC052036
ACGTTCGGGCAGTCCTTCTCTCCGCACTCGCCGTTGCCATTGCCCGTGAGCCGGGTGAGTGCCGAACGCTCGGACATGCCAAACCCCCTTGCTCTATTTCCATTCGGCGGGAGTATGGTCGAATTATGAATACGATGAGCTACGTACTGCTGGCGGTATCGCAGGAACAGGTCAACGTGTTCCTCGCCTTCATCGGCGGCATGATCGTCTCCGGGGCACTGATCTGGGCCGTACGGATCGGCATGATCGTGCGAGACCGGGAACCTGACCCACCGACCCCCGAGGAACAGCCCCACCTCCCCGACACCGGCCCGGTCCTGGAGGAGCGGGAGGTCCGGGAGCCGGAAGAGGTACCGCACGCCGCGCAGGAGAGCGAGCGGCTCATGCCGTACGAGCTCCATCACGCGGCGAGCAAGCGCTGCGACGACCAGCATCGCAAGCGCTGGCTCCCCGGCTCCAGCGGTGCGTTCGGCAGCGGCGGCCCGGGTCACGTCTGAGCCGCCCACGACCCCCACGGCACGGTCCCGGCGCGTCCGACCCGGCACGTACTCAGACAGTACGTCCGGGACGGACGCGCCGGGTTTCGGCGCCCTCACGGCAGCTCGGCCGCCGACTCCTCCGGCGTCAGATCCGGGCGCATCCGCAGCCACGACGGCTGTCTGAGCAGCCCGGACCGGGTGCGCGTGCTGTAGCGGACCTCGCCGACGAGTCTCGGCAGGACCCAGCGGGCCCCTGTCACCCGGGGGTCCCGGTCGAAGGGGCACGCCCGCGACTCCAAGGGCTTGAGCATCCGGGCGAGTTCTCCACGCTCCGCCTCGCTCCAGCCCGTCCCCACCCGGCCCACATAGCGCAGCCGCCCCGCCTCCCGCTGCCCCACCAGCAGCGCCCCGGGCAGTCCCGACAGCCGGCCCTGGCCGGGCAGCCAGCCGCCGACGATCACATCCACGGCGCGAACATTGCGGATCTTGATCCAGGACCGGGACCGCACCCCGGGCTCGTACACCGAGTCCAGCCGCTTGCACACCAGCCCCTCCAGACCGCTCTCCCGGGTCGCCTCCAGGGCCTGGGCGCCGTGGCCCACGATCGCGCCCGGCGTCGACCAGTGCGGCCCGGCCAGGCCGAGCGCCTCCAGTTCCCGCCGACGCTGTGCGTAGGGGAGCCGGGTGAGGTCGCGCCGCAGGAACATCACGTCGAACAGGACCAGATGCACCGGCGCCTGTGCCGCGCGGCGCGCCGCCAGCGCCGGCGAGTGGGCCAGTCCCATCCGGGACTGCAGCCGCTGGAAGTCCCCCCGCCCCCGCTCGTCCGGTGCCACCACCTCCCCGTCCAGCACGGCGGGTGTCGCGCCCAGGACGCCCCCCAGCGGACGCAACTCGGGATACGCCCCCGTGATGATCTCCCCGGACCGGGCGCGCAGTTCCAGGCTGCCGTCGCCGGGCAGATAGACCACCGCCCGCTGGCCGTCCTGCTTGGTCTCGTACGCCCACCGGTCGTCCTGCCGGGCGGGTGGCAGGACGCCGGGCGTGGCGAGCATGGGGGCGATCAGCGGAAGTCTCACGGGTCAGTTGTCGACGCCGCCGGGCACCGCCACGCGTACCGTCCCGGCGTTTTCCCCTGAACGGCGCCGGAGCCGGTGCTGTGGCCGGAAAGGTCTGCCGGGGTCGCGAGCCGGTGAACCTATCCGGTCGCGGCACTACGGCAGTGCGGCCTGAGCGGTCAGCTCCTGCAACCGCAACCCGCGCCGCACATCCAGCTCGCCGGACACCCCGGTACGTACCGCGGTGGCGAACTCGCGGCGCAGCACCGGCCAGGCCTCCTCGTAGTCGAGCCCGGCGGCGTCGTAGACCAGGGGAGGCCGCGGTCCGAACAGCTCGACCCGGGTGCCGCCCCGCGGGACGTCCACCGAGCCGGACAACGAGCACTGGCTGATCGCGCCCGTGGTGTGCTCGCATGTCAGCTCGATCCAGCGGCGGGGATCCCCGGTGCCGCGGACGTGGGCGACAGGTCCGACCGCCGCGTCCAGCAGATCGAGCAGATGCGGTCCCATGTCGAGCAGCGCGCCGTGCTCCAGGCGCCACGGGGTCGCGAAGTCGCCGCCCAGGAAGGCGCCGCTCAGCCCGCTGGAGCGCGCGCCGACGACCTCCGTCTCCCGCGCGGCGGTCAGGAACCGACGGGCCGCCGGGTGGTAGCGGTTGCTCAGGACGAGCTGGGAGACGACCCCGGCCTCCCCGACCGCGTCAGCGAGCCGCCGCGCCGAGGACAGATCCCCTCCGAGCGGCTTCTCCAGCAGCAGGGCCCGGCCCGCCCGCGCGGCCCGCCCGGCCAGTTCGGCCTGGACCGCCGGAGGGACCGAGAAGGCCACCGCCTCGCAGGAGTCCAGGAGTTCCTCGAACCGGTCGGTGGCCTTCGCGCCGTACGGGGCCGCGGTCTCGCGGGCCGCCTCCTCGCGGCGCGCCCACACCGCCGTCAAGCGGGTCTCCGGCCCGGCCGCGAGCACCCGTGCGTGCACGGCGCGCGCCCAGGGCCCCGCCCCGACGAGCCCCACCCGCAGGGGCTCACCGGTCCACGGCGGCAACAGATCTGTCATGGCACGAACTCCATCACGTCTCCACGGGCTTGAACAGTCTGCTCCCCTGACCGGTCCAACCCGGCCCGACATCAGGGAACTTGACCGAACACAGGTGATTCCCGGGACGGGCCGCGCCCTAAGCTGACGGCCGTTGATCATCCGTTCCTCGACAGGAGTCACCGTGACGCCACCCCGTCCGCACAGCCGCAGACGCCCCACCGTCCTTCCCCGGCAGGCCGTCGCTGGAACGGTCCCCGTCGCCCTCGCCGCCCTGCTCGCCGCCGCAGGTCCGGCCTCGGCCGGCATCGTGGGCGCGTCCGGGGCAGGCGACCCGTACTTCCCGTTCGAGGGCAACGGCGGCTACGACGTGAGCCATTACGACCTGACCCTCGGCTACACCCCGGGCAGCGGCCACCTCGACGGCCGGGCCGTCCTGCGCGCCCGGGCCACCCAGCGCCTCACCCGCTTCGACCTCGACCTTCAGGGCCTGAAGGTCACCGCGGTCACCGTCGACCACAGGAAGGCGTCCTTCCGCCGCGACGGACAGGAACTCGTGGTCTCCCCGCGGCACGCGCTGCGCAAGGGCCAGGACTTCGGTGTCGTCGTCAGCTACCAAGGCACGCCCAAGCCGGTCACCGACCCCGACGGCTCGCTCGACGGCTGGATCCCCACCGACGACGGCGCGTTCGTGGCGGGCGAGCCGCAGGGCGCCATGACCTGGTTCCCCGGGAACAGCCACCCGCGGGACAAGGCGTCGTACGACATCACCATCACCGTCCCGCAAGACCGTACCGCCGTCTCCAACGGCGTCCTGGTCAGTCGGAAGACCGCTCACGGGCACACGACGTTCCAGTGGCGCCAGAGCGAGCCGATGGCCGCGTACCTGGCCACGGCGACCGTGGGGAAGTTCGACGTCGAGCAGTACACCACCCCAAGCGGCATCAAGGTTTTCAACGCCGTCGACCCGCGCGAGGCGTCCGCCGCCGCCCCTGTGCTCAAGAAGCTGCCCTCCGTCCTCGCCTGGGAGAGCAAGCTCTTCGGCCCCTATCCCTTCCGCGCGGGCGGAGCCATCGTCGACAAGGCCACGAACGTCGGCTACGCGCTGGAGACACAGACGCGGCCGGTCTACGACCGGGCCCCCGATCTGAGCACCCTGGTGCACGAGAGCGCCCACCAGTGGTTCGGCGACTCGGTCAGCCTGACCCGCTGGCAGGACATATGGCTCAACGAGGGCTTCGCCACCTACGCCGAGTGGCTCTACAGCGAGCAGCACGGAGGCACGACGGCGCAGCAGACCTTCGACTCGCTCTACGCCCGCCCGGCGAGCGACGACCTGTGGGCCTTCCCGCCCGCCGATCCCGGCAGCGGGGCCCACATCTTCGACACGCCCGTCTACGCCCGGGGCGCCATGGCCCTGCACCGGCTGCGCACGACCGTCGGCGACCCGGTCTTCTTCCGCATCCTGCGCACCTGGGCGGCCGAACACCGAGGCGGCCACGGCACGACGGCCCAGTTCATCCGCCTGTCGGAGCGCCTGTCGGGCAAGGACCTCGGCGCGCTGTTCCACACCTGGATCGGCACGGCGGGCAAGCCGTCCGCGCCCGGAGCTCTCAGGGCCGCCGGAAGATCGTGATCGAGTGTCCGACGTCGTCGATCGCCCTGCTGCCGCGGATCAGCCGCTTCAGCGGGCCCTGCGCCTTGGCGATCGACGAGTCGGACACCACCAGCAGCCCGTGCACCCGGTCCGGCGGCACCTGAAGCGGGTCACGGCCGTGGATGCCGTACCAGGAGGGCACACCGCTGCCCTTGTACACCAGCCACACCTCCCGGTCCCGCGGGTAGCGCTCGCGCAGCCGGTCGGCCAGCCGCCCGAGATCCTGGCCCCAGTCGACGTTCGAGTCGTGGAGCCTGAGACGGGTCTTCGCGGGACCGCCGAAGGCCTCATTGGAGTACGGCAGGTAGTACGGGTACGTCCGCAGCGAACTGACCGCGACGAACGCGACCAGCACCGCCGTCACGGCGTACGCCCCCCGCCGGCGCAGCGCGAGCACACAGGCGGCCGCCACGGCCAGGAACACCGGCACGAACAGCGCGTAGCGCACCCCGAGGTCACGTGAGCCCTGCGTGGCCGCCGCCAGCAGCACCGTCGGCACCCCCAGTACATACGGCACGGCGGCGCGCAGCGAGGGCACCGCCGCCATGACCCCGGTACCGAGGAGCCACAGCGCCAGCATGCCGAGCGGCGTCTTCACCAGCAGCGCGGCCGGCAGGTAGTACCACAGCGCGCCGGTGTAGAGATGGCCGAACAGAAAGCCGTGCCAGGTCGCGCTCTCGAAGCCGAACTGGATCCGCATCCCGTCGCGGTACGCGTCGGGGAACGGCAGCCAGTCGATCAGCAGCGCCCGCAGGCCGTGCACCGCCGGTACGTTCGCCGGTGTCGTCCACCGCAGCCGGGGATCCACGGCCAGATACGCGGCCCACACGACCGCGACCAGCACCAGTGCGACACCGGCGGCCGCCACCAGGGCGTGCGCCGCGCGGCGCCGTCGGGGCACGGTGTCCGGGGTAGCCCGCCAGTACGACCAGGCGGCCAGCGCCAGCAGGACCGGGACCGCGGGCAGGGTGCTCATCTTCGTGGCGACGGCGGCTCCCGTCGCGAGACCGGCGAGGAGCAGATACGGCAGCGGCCGGCGCCGGGCACGCCACACCATCCACGTCGCGGTCACCACGAACCCCGCGGCGGGCAGGTCGAGGGTGGCCAGCGAGCCGTTGGTGATCAGATCCGGGGAGAACGTGTACAGAGCGAGCGCCACCAGGCCGCCCACCCGTCCCACGAGATCGCGCGCGAAGCCGAGGACGACCAGCCCGAACAGCAGCGTCACCACCATCACCGGAAGCCGGGCCCAGAACATCACCCGCCAGGGGTCGTTGCCCGACTCGTACAGCAGCCGTCGCCCCAACTGCCCCTGGTCACCGCGGAATCCGGGCTTCAGATGCGGATGCGCGAACACCGTGCCGGCCGCGACGATGAGCTTGCCGAGCGGGGGGTGCTCCGGGTTGAACCGCAGACTGTGCTCCCGGACGTACACCACGGCCGTGCCCACGTAGACGGGTTCGTCGATGGTGGGCGTCTGCCGCACGGCGGTGGTGACCATCGCCACGGCCATCTGCGCCAGCAGCGCGACCACCACCAGCGCCAGCAGCGGCCGACGGCGGCGCCGCAGCCGCTCCCAGTGGTTGCCGCCCCGCCGACCGCCGGCCGGCGCCGCACCGGGGGCCGCGGCGGGCCCGTCGTCGGCTGCGAGGAGCGACCGTTGTTCGTACGTCATCATGTCCTCTGCTACGTCGGAACGGCAGGACCTTGCTCAACTGGGCACGGGGGACGGGTCACGGGGCACGGCGGGCCACGCGTGCGCGCACCGGAGGAGAAGAGCGGGACGACACAGGTGCGGGACCCATCAGGGCCGTACGTACTCCTGCCGCACAGTGGAGGCGAGATGGGCGAGGGCCTCCTCGGCCCGGGTGCGGTCGGCGTCGTCGAGCGCGGCGAGCGCGTCGGCCGCGGCCTCCCGCACCAGCCGGGGCACCTCGTCCAGTGCGGCCATCCGATAGGCGACCGTGCGCCGCGCGGCCCGCTCCTCGGGGGTGACCCCCGCCGGCCCGGTGCGCGGGAAGACCGCGGCCTCGTACACGGCGATGTACAGCAGCACGCCGTGGGCTATCCCCTCGGCGTAGCCGCGCACCCCGGCCTGCCGCCGGGCCGCCGCGAAGTGCGCGAGCGCCCGTCGACGGAAGAAGAACGTGACGAGCGCGGTCGCGGCACCGGCGCCCGCCGCGGCGACCAGGGCGATCCGCGCCCCGCCGAAGAGTGCGCCGAGGAGGGCACCGCTTGCGGTGGTCAGACAGACCAGCCCGATGACGAGCAGACGCAGTGCGCGGGCGGGTGTGATCGGGGCCATGGCGTGCAGTGTGCCAGCCGTCACGACGGCCCCACACGGGAGCCCCGGTGCCGCCGCGCCACGGGTGGCGGCGGGCGTGATGTGCGACACGTGCGCGATGATCCCCGTCGGGGCCTTCGGGGGATCCTTGCTGCGCATCGCTTGATCGGTGATCAAGCAGGGTAAATCCGCTGACCACGCGGTGTTCTCCGCATTTGACACTTTGTTGCGTGCGCGGATAGGAAACAACGCGGAAGTGGAGAGGTGGACTGTGCGCGAGCCCCATGTGATCGGTGACTGGCAGGAATGCTCGGACGAGCATGCCGGTCTGCGTATTCGCGTGCACCGCCTGGAAAAGGCGGAGCCGCCGCGCGGGCGCGACGACGCAGCCGAGGGCCTCACGTATTTCCGCTTCCGGGTGACCGTCGAAAATCGCGGCGGGGACGTCGTCGGCATCCATCTCGAGGACGGTCAACTCGACGTCCGCACCGGCTCCGACGGGGAGAGCGCGTTCCTCGACTGGCGCAACTCGCAATTCATCGAGGGTTTCGATCTCTATCCGCTGCGCCGCGCGACCGCGGTGCTGTATGCCGCTGCCCCGGAGTCCTGTCTGCAGCTCGTCGACATCCAGGTGCAGGTGAAAGCCGGCGACGAATGGGCCGACCGGTATCTGTGGTCCGGCGATCTGAGCGCGCCGGACGGTATGCCCGAAGCGGGCGCCCGTCCCGACGGTGTGTCGGAGATCCTGGCCGGACAGATCAGCACGTTCCTGCGCGAGCAGGCGGAACGAGGGCCGAGCTGACCCGGCGCGCCGGGGCTATTCACCGCGGTGCCGCCAGTACCACACGACACCGGCCACGAGCGCGATCAGGAAGACGAGCGGCACGATCAGGCCAGGAACGCGGGCCGGGTTCATGGTGCCGTCCGGCAGGCGGGGCGGTGGTGCTCAGGTGCGGTCTTTCCCATGGCGGTGATGGTGCCCTGTGCAAGGCCTGGTAGCCATGGTCCCGACGTCCGGATTTGCGTACGAGACCACCCCCGCCCCTGCGGCGGGCCCGTGGTCACTCGCGGTAGACGGTGAGCACGGCGCCGTTGACCTCGATGCGCTGAGGAGTGGGGCCCTCGCCGCGGCGGAGCATGGCGAGGCACTGGTCGAAGAGCGCGAGTTCGTCCTCGCTCAGGACGGCCGCCGCGAGGTCGAGCAGTTCACCGATGGCCGTGTCGGTGAGGTCGGCCGGCAACTCGCCGGAGAGCAGGACCACGGATTCTCCCGTCGGCCCCTTGACGATGGCGGTGGCGGGGCCGCCGTGTACGAAGAGCAAAGTTCCCCCCAGTCGACCCGGGTCGTGCGGCTCACGGGTCCCGGGCAGGAGGAGAGACTAGCGGCGGATCATGGGCCTTTAGGCGGGAGTGGCTACTTTTTGCGGAAGTGGCAGACGGGGTGCGAAACCGCTGCGCTTGCCGCCTCCTGCGGTCAGGAAGCGTCCGAACCGCGGTGCAGCAGTGACTCGACCAGCGCCGCGACATGGCGGCGGTCCTCGGTCGACAGTCGCTGGACGCTGGCGATGAGCACGTCGACCTCGGGGTCGCCGGGGGTGTCGGAGACGGGCGCGGGTTCACCGGCGGGGGCGTAGAGGTGGATGCCGCACGCCTCCGCGGCGGCCTGGCGGATGGCCCCCAGGGGCAGTCCCAGACCCTGGGCCAGCCCTTCGAGGGTGGCCGGCTGGGGCATACGGGCCATGTGTTCGGTCGTGGCCAGATGGTGGACCGTGGAGCGCGGGATGCCTCCGCGGCGGGCGACGTCGCCGTAGGACCAGCGTTCGCCGTCCAGCCGGTCGCGGATGATCTGCTGCAGTGCGTTGGCCACCGATGGTCACTTCCTGCTCGCCGCCGGGCGGAACTCTTCCGTGTCGGATCATTCTAGGGGCGACTTGGGTGTGTGACGGAAGGTGTTCTCCCGAACCGCTTGCGTCACACCGGTCGCGGCCCCTAGTGTCCAATCTCGTTGGACAGCCCGTCCGACGGAGTTGGACACGATCCGGGGGGACCTGACCGTGTCCGACGGAAACGCGACACGAACCCTGAGGGGGAAACGATCATGATGGATCCTCGTGAGCTGGACGCCGAGTCCGCGGAGCTGCTGCCGGGCCGTGAGGCGCTGGGTCGCCTGAAGTTCAGCTTCGGCAAGACGGTGAACGTCACCAAGCACGTCGCCAACGTCTCCGCGCACAACGAGTCGGCCGCGCTCAACGACCACTCCGTGTGGTCGGTGGCGGACTCGGGCGCCGCCCAGTCCATCAACATCGGCCAGTGATCCGGTGCCGCACGGGCCGGCGCCCCGGCGTCGTGCGGCACTCGGTACCGCCGCGGCGACACATCACCACACACCTCCGCCCGCCGCGGTGGTACCCCCAGCCGGCCTCGTCGTCTGACGACACGTCACCACCTCTCGCCGGGCGGTGCCTTGAGCCGCCCGGCTCCCATCAAGCCTGTCAACGAAGGTCTTTCGGAAAGGACACGCTATGAGCATGAACGCGTACGAACTGGACGCCGAGTCCGCGGAGCTGCTGCCGGGCCGTGAGGCGCTGGGTCGCCTGAAGTTCAGCTTCGGCAAGACGGTGAACGTCACCAAGCACGTCGCCAACGTCTCCGCGCACAACGAGTCGGCCGCGCTCAACGACCACTCCGCGTGGTCGGTCGCCGAGTCCCAGGCCACCCAGTCGATCAACATCAAGCAGTAACCCCCGTACAACGAGGGCATGTCCGGCGGACCGCGCACGGGGCAGGCGCGGTCCGCCCTTGGGGGGAGGAAAGGCGCATATGACGCTGCTGGGGGACAACACCGCGGCACTGTACGACACCGGCCCCGTACCCGGGCCCGGGGGAATGCCGGTGACCTACGAGCAGGTCACCGCAGGCACCCCGACCGTCGTCGGCTTCGAGAAACCGCTCGTGCCGCGGCTCAGCGCCGGACTGCAACTGCACGGCGAGTATCAGGGATCGGGCTTCACCGAGCCCAAGTACATCGCCCGTCGGGGGGACGGGCAGGTCGTGCAGCTGTCCCGGCTGCTGCACCTGGTGGCGTCGTCGGTCGACGGCCACCGCGACATCGAGACGATCGCCCACCGGGTCAGCGCCCGGTTCGGGCGCGAGGTCAGCGCGGAGAACATCCGCTATCTGGTCGAGAACAAGCTGGACCCGCTCGGGGTGACGGTCCCCGAGGGCCAGGAGGGAGACCAGGTCGTAGCGCCCCGCTCGGACCTGCTCCTCGCCCTCAAGGGCCATCGCGTCCTGTTCAACGAACGACGGGTGGCGAGGATCGCCCGGGCACTGGCCTGGCTGCACCGCCCCCTGGTGGTGGCGGCGGTGCTCGCGGGCGTCGCCGTGCTGGACGTCTGGCTGTTCGTGTTCTTCGGCGCGATCACACCCGTGCTCGAAGTGCTGGACCAGCCGGTGCTGCTGCTCGTGGTCTTCGTGCTGACCGTGGCGTCCCTGGTCTTCCACGAGTTCGGCCACGCCTCGGCCTGCCGCTACGGCGGCGCCCGGCCAGGCTGCATCGGCTGCGGTCTGTTCCTCATCTGGCCCTCGATGTACACCGACGTCACCGACGTGTATCGCATCGGGCGGGCCGGCCGGCTCCGCACCGACCTCGGCGGCGTCTACTTCAACGTCGTCTTCATGCTGGCCATGGCCGGTGCCTACGCGGTGAGCGGCCAGGCGTTCTTCCTGGCCGCCGTCTATCTGGGGCACTTCGAGATCCTCGAACAGCTGATGCCGGCCGTACGGCTGGACGGCTACTACATCCTCGGCGACCTCGCCGGTGTGCCCGACCTCTACGGCAAGATCAAGCCGATCCTGCTGAGCCTGGTCCCCGGGGCCAAGGGGCGCAAGGCCCGCGCCGAGGTCGCCGCGCTCAAGAAGTCGGCCCGTGTCATCGTCGCCACCTGGGTGCTCACCATGGTGCCCCTGCTGGTCGGCGAGCTGAGCTACGCGCTGTGGAACCTGCCCCGGATCACCACCACGATGGTCCGCTCGCTGACCGAGCAGGTCCTCGGCACCGGTGGTGCGTTCGCGCACGGGGAGCTCGCGGCGGGGCTGATGGGCGTGGTCGGCTGCGTCATGCTGCTGTGCCCCATGGCGGGCGTGGTCTATCTGTCGGTGAAACTCGGCGGACGCCTGTGGCGGGGCGCCGCGAAGTCGACGGCCGGACGGCCGGGTCTGCGGATGGCGCTGTGCGGGGTGCTCCTGGTCACCCTGGGCGGCCTCAGCTACGCCTGGGTCTCCGGTCTGACGCCGGAGCCGCTGCCGAAGCGGCCCCCGATCGCTCCGATCCTGCAGCCCGGTGTGTCGACCTCGGCCCCGCCCGCGCGGGTCGCCACCCCATCGGACCCCCGGCACGCCACGCCGTCGGCGACGGCCGCCGGTGTGCCCTCCGGCGGAGTGTCCCCGAGCGCCTCGGCCGCTCCCTCCGCCTCGGCGAGCCCGTCCGACTCCGCGAGTCCCGGGCCCAGCGCCTCCAAGACGCCGCCCGGGGCCCCCGGCGGCAAGCCGACCGGCAGTCCCGCCGTGAGCGGCCCCTCGGTCTCCGCGCCCGCGGATCCCGGCTCCGCCTCTCCGTCCCCGTCGTCCTCCCCGACCGGCTCTCCGTCCCCGTCGGTCACCGTGAGCGAGTCGTCCGCCGGGGCGCCCACGCCTGCCGCTTCCTGAACACCCCGGGCCACACCCCCGGGGGTCGTGCGGACCGGCCCTGGGCCCGGGGCCGGTCCCCGCCGCCGGCCGGGAGTGCCGTGCACCCCGGTCCGGCGGCGCACCGTTTGTCGACACCACTCCAGCAGGAGACCCAAGTGAACCAGCACCGCAAACCACGTACACATTCAGCCTTCACCCAACGCGCCGTCCGCGTCGGGCTGTTCGCCGCCGGCGCGGCCGGAATCGCGACTGCGGTTCCTGCGCAGGCGGCGACGGGGGCACCGCAGCACACGGCGGTCGTCACCGACCAGACCTTCAGCCGCGCCGACTTCCATCACCACACGCAGGCCAAGGACTCCTTCACGGTGCGCCAGTTCGGCACGGTCAACGCCGCCACCGTGCGCAACCAGGCCAACGCCGTCGGGGTGGGCTGCTCGGTCGACGACCACTGTCGCTCGGTCGCCCTGTCCTTCCAGATCGTCACGATGGCCGGTGAGCACACCCATCTGAACGCCCTGAACCGCGGTGACGCGGTCAACAACCACTGCGACGGCTGTCAGACCCTGGCCGGCGCCTATCAGTTCGTCGTCTCCACGCCACGCCCCCTCACCCTGGACCAGGAGACAAGGCGGCGTCTCGACGACATCCATCGTCGGCTGGACGCCCTGACCCGCTCGACCCTTCCGGCCACCGAGGTGAAGCAGCGGGCCGACGCGCTGGCCGCCGAGGTGAAAACCGTGCTCGACAAGGCGGTCGCGAAGGCGCCCAAGGGTGCCGAGCGGCCCACCGTGACGCTCCACCGCCACCTGGACGGCTGGCCCGCCCACTGACCGGGCCGGCCCGGCCCGCCGCCCCCGGAAGGGCCCGGGGCGGCGGGCCACCCGCGTTCCGGCGACCGACCGGCCGAACACGGCGAACGATTGGCCGGAGATGGCCGTTCCGGATCGGTGGCGCAGTACATACGATGCGGTCGCTCCCGGTCTTCACAGCTCGTTCACAGGCCGGGTGACGCGCTTGGCCTTCTTTGGCATGCGCATGACCGAGCAGCTCGGTATCTGATCCAACGCACCTGGTCCGCGACGGTCCCGCCTGCGCGGGGCCGCACCCCCCAGAACCGGCGGTGTCACGCCGCCGGAGAACCGATGCAACGGATGGGAGAGCCATGGCTGGTGGACTGTTCCTGGGTGGCGCGATAGCCGCGCTCCTCGCCACCGCGTTTCCCGTACAGGACCCGTCGGGCGGGTTCACCGACCCGCCCCCGGACAAGATCGTCATCAAGATCGCCACGGTGAACGGCTCCGGCTGCCCCCAGGGCACCGCGGCGATCGCCGTCTCGCCGGACAACACCGCCTTCACGGTGACCTACAGCAACTACCTCGCTCAGATCGGGGGGAACGCCGATCCCACCGCGTTCCGCAAGAACTGCCAGCTCAACCTGATCGTGCACGTGCCGCAGGGCTTCACGTACGCCATCGCCAGCGCGGACTACCGGGGCTTTGCCTCACTCCAGCGCGGGGCCGGCAGCACGGAGAAGGCCTCGTACTACTTCCAGGGCTCGTCGAGCACGGCGGCGCTCACCCACCCGTTCTCCGGTCCGTACAACGACAACTGGCAGGCCACGGACACCACGGACTGGGCGCAACTGGTCTGGGCGCCCTGCGGGGTGCAGCGCAACTTCAACATCAACACCGAACTGCGGGTCAACGCCGGCACATCGGCGCCCGGCAGTACGAGCTTCATGACGATGGACTCGACCGACGGTGACCTGAGCACCGTCTACCACCTGGCCTGGAAGGAGTGCCCCGACTCCTGATCCCCTGTCCGTCCGGTGTCAGCGTCTCCTTCGCACCGGAGCCGGTGACACCGGACGCGGCGCGGTCCGTGGCTCGGGCTCGCGGGTGTCATCCAATTTTGAACCAGTGCGTTGTTCAAAATTGGAGAAGAGGGTAGCGTGAGGTCATCCAATATTGGATGACTCCGTTGTCGTCCCATGGCATCCGCTTCTCCACGTATCAGCCAGGAGCTCACTCATGACCGTCGCCGTCGAAACCGGACTGTGGCAGCTCGACCCCACCGCCTCCACCGTCGCCCTGCGTCACCGGACCATGTGGGGCCTGGTCACCGTCAAGGGGACCTTCACCACCCTGAGCGGCCAGGGCGAGGTCAAGCCCGACGGCACCGCCGAGGGCGTCATCACCCTGGACGCCGCCTCCCTGGACACCAAGCACACCAAGCGCGACCGGCATCTGCGCTCGGCCGACTTCTTCGACACCGACCGCCACCCGGAGATCACCTTCGTGGTGCGCGGCGCCGAGGCGGGCTCGGACGGCACGGCCCCGATCACCGGTCAGCTCACCGTGCGCGGTGTCAGCAGGCCCCAGGACCTCACCGCGCGCATCGTGCGGGCCGACGCGGAAGCCGTCACGCTGGAGGCGGAGTTCACCGTGGACCGCGAGCAGTTCGGCATGGGCTGGAACCAGCTGGGGATGATGCGCGGCCTGACCATCGTCAACGCCACCCTCCGCCTCACCCGCTCGGCGGCGTGAGGGCGGCCTCGCGCACACGGGGACACGAACGGGCCCGGACCGCTCGATGGTGAGCGGTCCGGGCCCGTGGGTTCCGGACGTGCGGCCGGCCGTCAGGCGCGGTGGGCCCGCAGTGCGGCCAGTGCCCGGTCGGCGTGCGCGCTCATCCGCAGTTCGCTGCGCACCACCTCCAGGACCGTGCGGTCCTCGCCCATGACGAAGGTGACCCGCTTGGTGGGGGCGAGGGAGAAGCCACGCTTGACGCCGAAGCGCTCGCGCACCGTCCCGTCCTCGTCCGAGAGCAGCGGATAGCCCAGGGTGTGACGCGCGGCGAACTCCTGCTGCCGGTCCACCGCGTCACCGCTGACGCCGACCAGGGTCGCGCCGGCGGCCGCGAACTCGGCGGCCAGGTCCCGGAAGTGGCACGCCTCGGCGGTGCAGCCCGCGGAGAGGGCGGCCGGGTAGAAGAACAGCACGACCGGCCCCTCGGTGAGGAGTTCGGACAGCCGTCGCTGTGTCCCGGTCTCGTCCGGCAGAGCGAAGTCCTCGACCCTGGTGCCCACCTCGACACGATCCGTCATGACCGCACCTCCGCGTTCTTCGCCACGCCACGCGCCCACAGCACCAGCGGCACCTGGAGCGGGAGCCGGGCCAGCGCCGCGGCCCGCAGGGGTGCGGGACGGTCGCGCCAGTCCACGGCCATCTGTACGTTCGCCGGGAGCACGCCGACGAAGAAGGCCGCCGCCGCCCGCGCGGCCCTACGTCGTGTGCGGGGCAGCGCCACTCCGGCCGCGAGTGCCAGCTCCGCGGCGCCGCTGGCATAGGTCCAGGCCCGGGCCGAGCCCGGCAGGGCGCGCGGGACCAGCGCGTCGTACTGCCGCGGCGCGACGAAGTGGCTGACGCCCGCGGTGGCCAGCAGGCCCGCGAGCAACAGGGGTGAGCGTTCCGACCGTGACACCGTTCCTCCTCAAGGCCTGGCCGGGCGCATATTACTGGACGGTACCGCTCCGGGTGGGCATGCCCCCTCGCGATGGGACCCGTCCGTAGAGGAGTTGACGGCGACCTCCGAACCGCGCGATCGCCCCCCTGTCCTCTGTCGAAGGGCTGGCACCGGCAAACGTCCCTTCCCTAGGATGGGGTGCCGGTCGAGCCGGTCCCGTCGGCACGGCATGGATCTGGGGGAGCGATGCAGCCAGGCAGGCAGTTGTCCACATCCATCGACGCCACGGTGCCGACGGCCGCCCGAATGTACGACCACTATCTCGGCGGCAAGGACAACTACGCGGTCGACCGGACGGCCTGCGAGGAACTGGACAAGGTCGTGCCCAGCACCCGGGCGCTCGCACTGAACAACCGGAGGTTCCTGCAGCGCGTCGTGGGGACCCTCGCGAAGGAGCACGGGATCCGGCAGTTCCTCGACCACGGATCAGGTCTGCCCACCCAGAACAACGTCCACCAGGTCGCACAGCGGGTCGACCCCGCCAGCCATGTGGTGTACGTGGACAACGACCCGATGGTTCTGGTCCACGGCCGGGCGCTGCTGGAGCAGGACGAGCGCACCGCGGTCATCCAGGCCGACATGCGGGACACCGATGCCATCTTCGCCCACCCCGACACCCGGCGCCTGATCGACTTCTCGCAGCCGGTGGCCGTGCTCTTCAACTCCGTGATGCACTGCATCCCGGACAGCGAGACCGACGGGCCGCCCGCCCTGGTCCGCCGGGTGGTCGAGCGTCTGGTGCCCGGCAGCTGTCTGGTGATGTGCCAGTTGGTCAGCGAGGACGCCGAAGTCCGGGACTTCGTCACCGGTTTCATGGACCAGGCCACCCAGGGGCACTGGGGGCGCGTTCGCCAGGAGAAGGACGTCGCGGCCTGGTTCGACGGGATGGACATCCTCGAACCGGGCCTGGTGGAGGTGTCCACCTGGCGGCCGGACAACGAGGTGGCGCCGCGTCAACTCACCCGGGAGTGGATCGAGTTCGGCGGAGCGGGCCGGATCCGCTGACGCGGCCACCTTCCGCGGCCGACCGACCCCGGGCCCGCTGACCCTGAAGGTCAGCGGGCCGAGTAGCGCTCCTCCAAGGTCCTGCGCAGCAGCTGGAGTGACGCACGGGGGTCGAGGGCCTCGTCCGCGAGCCGGTCCAGCACTACCCTGTACTCCTCGGTCTCGTCGCGGTCCTCCAGGAAGTTGGCGCTCCTGATGTGCTCCAGGTAGACGATGTCCGGCAGTTCGAGTCCGCCGAAGCGCAGATAGGTGACCGGTATCGACGGGGCCGAGGCGTTGGTGACATCCAACGGCACGATCTGCACGGTCACATGGGGGAGCACGGCCGTCTCGACGAGATGCTCCAGCTGTTCCCGCATCACCTCGCGGCTGCCCAGCACCCGCATCAGGACCGACTCGTCGAGGATCGCCCACAGTTGCGGGGCGTCGGGGCGTGACAGCAGCTCCCGTCGGCGCATCCGCAGCTCCACCCGGCGCTGCACCTCGGCGGCCGACGCCGTCGGCAGTCCGCGCTCCACCACGGCCCGGGTGTAGGCCGCGGTCTGCAGCAGCCCGGGAACGTACTGGATCTCGAACGTACGGATGGCGGCGGCCGCTTCCTGCAACCCGACCAGGCGGTCGAACCACTCGGGCATCAGACGCTTGTCGTAGCGCTGCCACCAGCCGGGTTCACCGGCCCGTTGCAACAGCTTGACCAGGACCGTGGCCTCGTAGTCGTCGGCCGCGTACAGCCCCAGCAGGGCACGGACGTCGCCTTCCGTGGGCGGCTTGCGACCCTTGCCCGCCTCGATGCGGGACAGCTTCGCGGGGCTGAAGCCGAGGGCACGTGCCGCCTGTTCCTGAGAGAGGCCGGCATCCTCCCGGATGCCCGCCAACTGCACGCCGACCAGCATCTTCAGCAGAGTCGGAGCGGGCTGTGTCTGCGTCAGATACGGTTCGAGGCGGGAGATGCGGTGCGACTCGGCGGACATCGTGGCTCCCTGCTGGCCGACAGAAAAGCAGACCCGCAGTATCGCATTCGAACGGGTTCCGCCGCATGCGCCGGAGAGACGACTTTCCGGGCCGTCCTCAGGCGAGGTGGTCGAACTCGCCGTCCTTCGCGCCGGCCAGGAAGGCCGCCACCTCCGCGGGCGTGTACACGAGGGCGGGCCCGTCCGGATCCCGGGAGTTGCGCATCGCGACCCTCCCGTCGGCCAGGGCGGCCAGCTCGACGCAGTTGCCCTCGGCGCTGCTGTGCCGGCTCTTGATCCAGCGGGCGTCCAAGGCGCTGGCCCGCACTCCGTTCTGCTCTGAAGACACCGCAGTCTCCTCGCTGACGTTCCGCCACGGGGGCATCGGAGTGCACCGGGTGGGGTGCACTGGCCGGTTCCCGAGGCTCTCCTACCCGTCGTGCAATTTCCCATGCAATTGCACGACGGTGCTGACTGCGTGGATAATAGCGGCGGCGTCAATCGCACGACACACGCCGCTTGATGACGTGGCATCAGGAAGATGCCACGTCATCGCCTGGGTACCGGATGCCAGGCCCACTCGTCGGGGCCGCGCGCGGAGCAGGGACGACGAGGGCCCGGCTCCACACTGTTTGCGGGGAGCGGATATGGCGACAGCACTGAAAGGCCTGGAACGCGTGCCGTGGGGTGCGATCAAGGACTCCAGCGGATCCGCGGAGGCCATCCCATTCCTGCTTCGCACCCTCGTGCGAGGCGACGAGTCCGCCGCGAGAACGGCACTGGGCGATCTCCGGTCCCGTATCTGCCAGTACGGCTTCGTCGTCGACCAGGCGACGGCCGCCACGGTTCCCTTCCTGTGGGAGCTGGCCCGGCTTCCCCAGGTGACATGTCGCGTGCAGATAGTCCACCTGCTCAAGAGCATCGCCGCCGCCCGGCAGTGGGAGAGCACCGCCTCCGTGTATCCCAAGCTGCTCAACCACCGTCATGACTACGTGGGTTGGGAGCGGCAGGCCCGTAGTGCGGTCCGCGCCGACCACGGCACCCTGCGGCAACTGCTCTCGGAGCCGGACGCCGAACTCGTCGAGGCCGCGAGCGAACTGGCGTCCGCACTCGCCGCCTGAGTGCCCTCGCCCTGCTCAACGGCGCGCTGATCAACTCGCATCACACACGGTTCGCCACCCTCGCCCTGGCGTCCGTCATCCGCCGCGGCGGCACGGTACGGCTCCGAGTCACCAGCGCGGGACACCCCGCTCCCTGCTCGTCCGGACCGACGGCCGGGTCGAGGAGGCGGACACACACGGCACCCTGGTGGGGGTCTTCCCGCCACGCCCACCTGAGCGCGGTCGACGGCCGCACGCGGGGGGAGGTACACCGTGTGAGCACGACGCCCGTCCGCTCCGCCACGACGGCCGGACCGGAGGCGGTCCGCGACCGGCTGTGGCAGGCCGTCCGCGCGGGCGGCGAGTACGCCGCCTCCGGGGTCGTGCTCGCCGCCCCTGGAACGGCACCGGGACGGAGGCCGCCCTGCCGGGCCTGATCGCCCCGGTGCCGGCCGGAATCGGCACGGAGCTCTCGGCGCGGTACACGGCGCTATGACGGTCACGCCGGGGAGCAGGCCCGGGGCGGGCTGACGGCGAGGCGTCCGAGAGGGCCTCGAAGAGGGTTCTGCGGGCGCACGGTGGCCGGCCGCCGGACCCCGGGACGGCCGCCGCGTCCCGGGGACGACCCCGGGCGCGCGTTCGGACCCATGGCCTCGGCGAGGCCGGGTAGAGGAGGGGGTGATGAACGTACGAGATCACGCCATGCCACCCCGTGTCCGCAGGGAATCCTGCCGTCGTCCCGACGGGATTCCCTGCGGACAGGGCGATGCCCGCCTCCGCGCCCAGCGCGCGCCGGGCCCGCCGTTCCCGTCCGTTCGCCGGGGCCGGCCCGCACCGTCCGACTGTCCGAGCGAGCGATGAGACCGGTCGAGCTGCCGGCCCAGGACGGGGGGAACCGGGTCTTCGGGGAGAGGACGACCGCCGCCTCGGCCCGCGCACACGTTCTGGCGGTCGTCCGGGGCCACCGGGGCACCTCGGGCCGTCCGCCCGCCGAGCAGGCCGTCACCGATCTGCTGCTGGTCACCTCGGAGCTGGTGTCCAACGCGATCCGTCACGGCGGCGGTGTCGTGGCCTTCGAGGCGACACCGGCACGGGACGGGATCCGGCTCACCGTGCACGACCGCAGTCCCGACATCCCCACCGTCGCCTTCGGGCCCGGAGCGCTGCCCGCGGGGCACGACGGCGGGGGGTACGGGTGGCCGTTGATCATCAAGCTCGCGTACGACATCGTCATCGAGCCGTGTGCGGACGGCGGCAAGGCCGTGAGCGTGGTTGTGCCCCTGGGCACCGGACCCGAACCTGCTGGATGAGGGCCCCCGTCCGGGTTCGTCCGCGTGGTGCCGGCCCTCGGACGGTACGAGGAACGCGTGCCGGGCCCGGGGGACGCCGAGGAGGCGCCAGCCGCGACCGACGGCCGCCGTCTGCCTGTCGTGCCCGTGCCGAGGTCACGGAACGCGCCGGGCCCCGGCCCCCGGACGGGACCGGCCCGCTCCGGGACGCCGCGCCGGGCCGTCCGACAGGCGCGGCGAGTCCCGCGGACGTGCCCTGCCGAGGGAAGCCACACCTGTGTGCCCTACCAGGGAAGAAAGACGTGCACGTCCTTGCCCTCCGGCTGGATGACCACACTCACCTGGTCGCAGAGCGTGTGCACGAGATGCCAGCCGATTCCGCCCGGGCGCCCGGGGCGGAAGGGGCGCGGAGTGGGCGGGGTCGTGCTGCTGTCGTGCATCGTCACATGGACCCCGTCGTACGTCGGACGCATTCGCAGCGCGAAGTGGCCCGGCGCGTACTGGACGGCGTTGGCGGCCAGCTCGTCCACCACCAGCAGTACATCGTTCCAGTGCTCCGGACTGGCCGGAGGCGAAGCCCGCGCCAGCCGACGCAGAAACCCCTCGGCGGCCAGCCGCGCGTCGGTCACGTCGTGCAGTTCGCCCTTGAAGTCGGCAACGAGGTGCTCGACCGCCTCGAACGGCCAGGCCTTGTCCCACTGCGGCTCGGTTGCCATGCCGTCCTTCCCCCGGCCGTCGTACCGGCCGGTACTCGTCATCCATCGTGCTGTCGCCCGGCCCCCTTATCACGGTTGCCAGAACGCCGAGAGCTACGCATCCCGAATCACAGGTCCCTCGCCCGGGCCACGGTGACCCATCCGGTCGGGGGCGTCGTGCAGCGATCTCGTGAAGATGACAGGGCCCGGCGGCGTACCCGGGGGCGTGCTGGGTACGGGCGCCGATCGGGCCGACCATGTCGGCCGAGACGAAGGGTGAACCGGTCGTGGGCGGGTGCGGGGGAGCGGACGGCGCGGCGGGCAGGAGAAGCGCGGCGGGAGATGACCGTGAGGTGACGGAGGCAGAGGAGACTGGGGGCCGTCCCCGGGCGCTGGCCCGGCAGGTCGCCGACGCGGTGGAGAGCCTGGTGGCGCTGTGGACCGGGGCGGCCGAGGCGGTCACTCCACGGCTGTCCAGCCATCAGCTGAAGGCGCTGACCGCCGTCCGGCAGCGCTCGGAGCTCAATCTCACGGCGCTCGCGGAGACGCTCGGCATCGCCCTGCCCGCGGCCAGCAGACTCTGCGACCGGCTGGAGGCCGCGGGACTGCTGGAGCGGGTGACCCATCCCCGCAACCGGCGCGAGCTTCAGCTGCGGGTCACCGCCCATGGGCGCACGGCGCTCGCCGAGATCGCCGAACGGCGGTCCGCGAGCCTGGCCCATGTGCTGGCCGCGATGACCCCCGCCCAGCGGGCCGCGCTGGAACACGGGCTGCACGCCTTCCGCGCGGCCCGAGCGGCGCAGCCGGACGAAGAGACGTAGCCCCGCGTCCTGGGTACGCCGTGGCCGCCGAGCGGCGCCTTCATCGCCGTAGAGGCGGCGTGGCGGCCTTTACCGTCCGCTGCTCGCTGTCGACGTGGCACAGCAGCAGGCACACGTCGTCGTCGCCCTCGGAGTCCTGCAGCATCGGGTCCAGGACCCGGTCCGCGGCGCCCTCCAGATCGTCGGCCAGATCCGGCGGGTCGAGCGCGGACAGCGCTTCGGTGAGCCGCTGGATGCCCGGGTCGATACCCAGGGCCCGCCGCTCCACCAGGCCGTCCGTGTACAGGGCGAGGGTCGATCCGGCCGGCAGCGGGGCGGTGTGGTCCCCGATGGCCTGCCGCAGCGGAATGCCCAGCATGGCCCCCGGTTTGTCGTCGAGGGTGTGGACCAGGCCGTCGGGTGTGCGCAGCACCGGGGGCGGATGTCCGGCTGCCGCCCAGGTGAGGACGGGTTCGCCGGGGCGGAACCGGGCGATGACCGCCGTGGCGTACAGATCCGGCTGCAGATGGTGCAGAAACAGGTGCAGCCGGGTGAGCAGTTGGCCCGGGGTGCCCCCGTCGACGGCGTAGGCGCGCAGGGCGGTGCGCAGTTGACTCATCATCACCGCCGCGTGCAGCCCATGGCCGGTGACGTCGCCGATGACCGCGATCAGACTCCCGTCGGGCTGGCGAAAGGCGTCGTACCAGTCTCCGCCGACGTTGAGGCCGTGGGTCGCCGGAAGGTAGCGGGCGGCCAGTCGCAGCCCCGGGGTGGTGGGCAGATCGGTGAGCAGCGCCCGTTGCAGCGTCTCGGCGATGTCCCGGTTGTGTTCGAAGCGCTGGGCGTTGTCGATCGCGATGCCGGCCCGGCGGGCCAGCTCGATCAGCATCACGGCGTCGTCCGGGTTCCACCGGTCGCCCGGCGGCGTGAGGATCAGCACGCCCAGGGCCGTCCGCCGGGCCGACAGGGGAACGCACAGCAGGGGCCGGGTGGGGTGCAGGGCGGAGGGCGGCCGGTCGTCCACGCCGGGCAGGCCGCCGGGGTGGGCGGCCGCGTACTGCGGACGTCCGGTGCGGGCGGCGACGACGGCGGCGGCGGGACGGGGCGCGTGTGCCTGCGCCGGCTCCTCCTCGTCGCCGAGCAGCCATACGTCGACGCTGCGCGCGTACGTCGGGATCAGCAGTTCGGGGAGCAGCCGGACGATGTCCCCGTGATTGAGGGACGCCGTGAGAGCAGCACTGGCGTCGGCGAGGAACGTCAGCCGTCGGCGTGCCTCCTCTGCCTCGGTACGGGCGGCCCGCTCGGCGGCGAACAGTTCCTGCTGCGCCCGTCCCGCGGCGTCCAGTTCTGCGTGCAGGGCGAGGACGCCCTGGTTCGTCTGGTGCAGCTCCTCACGGTGGAAGGCGACCAGCGCCTCCTGCTCGGTCAGCGCGTCCAGCACGCGTGCCGTGTCGTCGTCGGCGCCCCACAGGCCCTCGGCGAGGGCCGCCGTTCGGGCGGGGACCACGGCCGGGCCGGCACTGCCCGCCCGCTCCGAGGCGGGAGCCGAGGCCTGCCACGTGAGATCGGCGTCGGAACTGTCGTCCGGGTGGGGGCAGAGAGTGAGCCACAGCCGCGGCTGGTCCCCGGACGGGGACGGGGGAGTGGTACTGAGGGTCAGCCGCCAGGCGCCTCCCTTGGTGAGGCACTGCCGCAACTGTGCGGTGAGCGCGGTGACCAGCCGGGTGCGGTCAAGGACGGGGACGCCGTGCCCGGCCGCTAGCCGGGCGGTGGCGATCCGGGCCCGGGCGGCGTCGACGGCGGTCGTGATCTGCCAGGTGTGGGTCATGGTTCACGATTCGGCGGTGTGGGGGACAGCACGGCCACCGTGGTGTCGTCCCGGACGGGCCGGGCCGAACTGCTGGAGTCGCGCACGATCAGTGCGGCCGTCACCCCCGGGTCCAGGGTCGCGACGGGCACCTCCGGGCGGAGCGACCACCGGCTGGGCAGGCCGTCGCTGTGCAGGACGAGAAGGCAGTCGGGGCTCCAGGGCAGCCGATGGCGGGGGATGTGCGCGGGGCGGTGGGCGCCGACTATGCCGGGATGCGACACGAGCGGCTGCCAGCCGTCGCCGGTGCGGAGCCGCGCGCCGATGTTGCCGATGCCGGAGAACTCCAGATGTCCTGCGGCGAGATCGAGTTGGGCGACCGCGACGGCGGCGCCCCGGGTGTCGCGCAGCGCGGTGTGCAGCGCGGCGAGCAGCTCCGGTGCCGTCAGCCGGGGGCTCTGCCGCAGTTGTCGTACGGCGGCGTCGGACGCCTCGGCCGCGCGCGGGCCGTGTCCCAGGCCGTCGGCGAGGAGCAGCGTGAGGCGCTCACCAGAGCGTACACAGGCCCAGGCGTCGCCCGAATGACCCTCGACGAGGGGGATGTTGACGCCTCCGGCGCGCACCGGCGCCGGTGCGCGCCGGGCCCGCTGACCGTTCCTGCGCCCGGCGGAGGCACCTATGCGGACCAGGGCCACGGTGCCGCGCCCGGGCGAGCTGTGCAGGTCGAAGTCGTCCGCCAGGCGCCGGCAGGTGCCGAGCCCGGCCCCGAGCGAGGCCGTGGTCGAGAAGCCGTCGTGCAGCGCGGCCGACAGGTCCGGGATGCCGGGGCCGTGGTCGATCGCGACGATCTGCACAGCGGCCCGCTCGCCGTCCGCAGCGGCACCGTCCGGCGCGGCCGGTGTCTCCAGCAGTATCTGGCCGCCGCCCGCGTGCTTGAGCAGGTTGGTGGCGAGTTCCGTGGCGACGAGCACGGCGGCCGCCTCCCGGTCCGCGCCGAACCCGGCGTGACCGCAGGCCTCCTCGGCCGCCACCCGGACGTCCCGGAGCCGGGTCGTGTCGTGCACGGGCACGTCCCAGACACGGGTCATCGCGCCTCCTCGCGCGGGCGTGGGGGTCCGGCCGTCCAGCAGACCACGGTGACGGAGGTGCCCCCGCCGGGCCGCGTGTCGATCGAGAACTCGTGGACCAGCCGCCGGGCCCCGCCGAGCCCCAGGCCGAGCCCGCCGCCCGAGGTGTAGCCGTCGGTGAGCGCCTGCTCGACGTCGGCGATGCCGGGTCCCTCGTCGGTGAAGGTCAGCCGGAGGCCACGGGCCCTGCCGTGGTCCAGGACGACGGACTCGACCTGTCCGCCGCCGCCGTGGACGAGTGTGTTGCGTGCGAGCTCGCTCGCCGCGGTGATCAGTTTGGTCTGTTCCACCAGACCGAAACCGATCTCGGCAGCTGCCTGCCGCACATGCTGTCGTACCCACGCCAGATCCATGTCCGAGCGGATGGGCAGGCATGTGGCGAGGCGGCCCGATGTCTCCGTCACGCGTTCTCCTGGCGCTCTGGGACGTGGGACAGGGGGGCGGAGGCCCGGGTCAGCATCCGCAGGGCCTCGTCGGCGTCGAGCGCGGTCCGCAGGCCCGGCAGGGTGAGGCCGAGTTCCACCAGGGTGATGGCGACCGCGGGGCGCATGCCCGCGACGACGGTCTCCGCGGCGAGCAGTCCGGCGCTCGCGGCGATCTCGGCGAACACACGGCCCAGGAAGGAGTCCACGATCTCGACTCCGGAGACGTCGATGACGACCCCGTTCACGGGGCTGCGGGTGATGGCCGCCGCGATGTGCTGCTGGAGCTGCTCGGCCGCCTTGTCGTGCAGTTCGCCCTGGAGCGTGACGAGCAGGACGTCACCGAGCTTCAGTACGGGGATCTGCGCGCCGTCCGGGGCCCGGAGATCCCCGGTCACGGCGTGCCCCCGCCGGTGGACGTCCGGTCGACCATCACGGCATCCAGCCGGTGGAGGGCGTGGGCGAGGGCGTCGGCGAGGGTGGCGCGGGTGACGACCGGACCGAGGTCGATGCCCAGATGGACGATGGTCTGGGCGATCGCCGGCCGGATGCCGGAGACGATGCACTCCGCCCCCATCAGGCGGGCCGCGGCGACCGTCTTCATCAGGTGCTGGGCCACCAGGGAGTCGACGGTCGGCACTCCGGTGATGTCCAGGATCGCGAACCGCGCCTGCTGGCTGACGATGGCCTCCAGCAGGCTCTCCATCACGACCTGGCTGCGGGCGCTGTCCAGGGTGCCGATCAGCGGGACGCCGACGATGCCGTCCCACAACTTGATGACGGGGGTGGCCACTTCGAGCAGTTGCAGGCGCTGTCGCTCGATGATGTCCTCGCCGGCGCTGAGGGCCGTCTCCATGACGACCAGGCGCAGCGTGCCGAGCAGGACGGTGAGCGTCACCAGATGCGGCCCGGGCGCCTCCCCGTCCGCTTCGGCCAGATCGGCGGCCAGCAGTTCGCTGACCGAGGGGCGCAGCGCCGCCACCTCCTCGGCGATGTGGCCGGGGCTGGTGCCGGCCCGTGCGCGCGAGGCGGCCATGCGGGCGAGCTGTTCGCGCACCCCGAAGAAGCCCGGAGCCCGGAAGTCCTCGATCCGCCCGGCGGCGGCCACCACGGCGAGCGCCTCCACCAGGGCACCGGCGGCCTCCACCGCCTCGTCGCGGGAGACCGTGAAGACCGTCCGGAACAGAGTCTCGTCGGCCCAGCGCTGGGAGATCTGCTCCCGGCGGCGTTGCAGGAAGTCCCCGACGACTCGTGCCGATGCTCCTCGGTCGGTTGCCGACTCCTGGTCCGTCACGTCCCTGTCTCCTTTGTGTGTATGCTCCCCCGGCTGCCAGGGAGCCTCCTCGGAGAGCGCGGTTCATGTCGCGCGACAACTGTAATCATGGGAGATCTCACCGGGCACCCGTGGCCTCCCGGGCGATCGTCCAACGAACGGGGGACCCCGCCGACTGCCGTCCGTATCCGGGGCGTCGGAGCCCGGGCGGGTGGCGCCGGCGAAGGCGGAGCTGTGCCCCTTCCCGCGGAGCGCGCGACTCCCCTGGGAGGACACCGCCTCAGGAGCCCTGCTGCCGTCCGAACCAGTCCAGGCACACCACGAGCGCGTCGTCATCCGCCGTGGGCCCGCCACGATGGTCCGACAGCTCCCTCAGGACCGCGCGCGGCACGTCGGCGGCCGGGAGCAGCCGCGTGGCCGCGATCGCCTTGGCCAGTGCCTTCTCGCCGTAGGTCTCGCCTCCCGGTGCGGCGACGCCGTAGACGCCGTCGCTGACGAAGACGAGCCGGTCACCCGGTGCCACGTCGAATTGCTGTGTGACGTAGTCGGTCTCCTCGAACATGCCGAGTGGCAGTTGCGCGTCGAAGTCGACCGCTTCCACGGTCCGGCCGCGCATCCGCATCATCTGCGGGGAGCCGGCGTCCACGACCTTCACCCGGCCGGTGGACAGCTCGAAGTCGAGCAGCAGCACGGACAGATAGCAGGCGCCCCGGTAGTGGGCGTAGACGGCCTGGTCGGCGAGGGCGGCCTGGTCCTCGATGGGGATCCCGGCACGCCGGGCGTTGCGCAGCGCGTTGATGCCGAGGTTGGTCAGCAGCGACGCCTCGATGCCCTGGCCCATGCCGTTGGTGATGTACACCATCAGCCGGTCCGGCCCGGCGGACCAGTCGAAGTTGTCGCCGAAGATCGCGTACGCCGGCTCCAGCTGGGCCCCGAGCGCGTACTCCGGCCGGCGGCACGAGCGGCCCGGCAGCAGCTGCCACTGCATCTCGGCCGCGAGCGTCAGCCGGTCCCGGCGCCTGGCCTGGACATAGACATCCGTGTCCCGCTCGGCCACGAGCATCTCGTGGCCGAGAACCTCGGCGATGTCCACGAGTTCGGGAAGGGCCTCGGCGGCCGTCCCGGACGGCAGCGCGACCGCCAGTACGCCGAGCCGGTCACCGCGTACCGTCACCGGCAGATGGGCGAGGGTCAGCTCGCCGGTCTCCTCCACGACGGGGTCCTGCGCACCGAAGGCCCGGCCGGCCGTGGTGCCGTACATCGCCACGGAGTCGGTGACGGGGAACTGCGCGGAGACGGGCTGCAGTACGGTGAGCCCGTAGTCCGCCATCAGGAGTTCGACGGACTCGGCCGCGTACTGGCTGCGCAACACGTCCCGGAGCGCCTCCACCAACCGGTGGGGAGCCGCGTTCCGGAGCGCCCTCTCGGCTGTGACGAATCTGTTCACGATGTCGGATACGCCATTCTTCCACTAGTACGATTCCGGACCCATGCCCTGAGGGACACCGCGTCCGTGCTCGTATCTATCGTTATGCGTGAGCTGTCGCCCCGGCAGGCCGACAGGATTCGAGAAGCCTGGGAGAATGAGACGGTGACTTCCTCCAGCCCGCGTCCCGAGCCCAGCGAAGTGGCGCGTGTGACCTCAGAGGCGGCGGAGCTGCTGGAGGTCCTGTGGGGGCGCGCCTCGACGGCCCCCGTCTCGGCTTCCCAGCTGCGGGTGCTCTTCATACTCGAGCACAACGAGGGCATCAATCTGCGTACGCTCGCCGACGCTCTCGGGTCGACCCCGCCGTCGACGAGCCGCCTGTGCGACCGCCTGCAGGCCGTCGGGTACGTCGAGCGCGCCGCCAGCTCGACCAGCCGGCGCGAACTGCGCCTGTACCTGAGTCGTCGGGGCAGGTCCTTCCTGGCCGAGCTGCGCGAACGCCGCGAGCGTGCGCTGGAGTCCGTCCTGGCCCAGATGCCGGCGGCCAAGCGCACCGCACTCCTGCAGGGCCTGGAGGCCTTCTGCGCCGCCGCGGCGGCACAGCTCCACGAGGCCGAGGGAACCGACGCGCGTACGGCCTGAGCCGCGGGCGGGCAGGCGCGCCCCGCAGGTGTGCCGGACGCCTGCCGCGGTCGGTCGGCGCGCGCAGCCGGCTCCGCCCACCGCAACATCCCAGTTCCTTCCATGCTTTTGCTGACCCAACTTTGTTGCCTGATGGCTACAGTTGTCAAACGGCAAGTGTTGGGGGTGGCGGGGCCGCCCGCAGGGGCGTTCGCCCGTGCGTGGGCTCGCTGTACCCAGGAAGCCAGCCGTGCGGGCCCGGCCCGGGACGCCTCCGCGCCCTCCTCTAGGGACGGCTCAGGGTGTCGCCGAGCGCGTCAAGCGCGTCGTCCGCGTTCGCGTAGGAGGGGACCGTCAGGGTCACCCCCGTCAGATCGAGGATTCGCTGGACGGCCGGGGCCGGATCGATGAGCCCGACCGAGCCGCCGATCTGCCGGGTCTCCTTGTAGGCCTTGAGAATGATGTTGATGCCGGACGAGTCCATGAACGGCACCGACGAGAGGTCGAGCAGCAGATGGCGGCGACCGTGGTGGGCCTGGTTGGCGAGGTGGTGATGCAACTCCGTCGCGGTGTCGACGTCCAGGTATCCCTGCACGACGACCAGCGCGACATCCTCTCGGGGCATCGTCACCTCGATGGACAGGGGGGTCTGCTCAGCCGACACAATGTCCTCCCATACGTACGGCGTGCGGAACTCGCCTACCCCGGGGCGGACAGCGGATGCACCGCGGACCGCGCACCGGAGGTGATCAACCTCTCGCCGCCGGAGCGGTGCCCCGGCGGCGAGTCCGGCACCGCGTACCCCTCAGACATCGCTCCACACCAGCGGATCGCGGGCACGGGCGTACGGGATCGGGGGGCGACGCACGGCATCGCGCGGGGCGCCCCCGCCGCCGGCACCGTTGCTGCGGTTACTCCCGTGCCCGGCCGTCGGACGGACTCAGCGCCCCCTCGTCCTGTTCCCGGCCGCCGGGCGAGGCGTCCGGGGCCGTCTCCTCGTCCGCCGGATCCAGGGCGCGGGGCTCCTCGGTGCCCGGCGGGCGGAGCAGCTTGGCGCCGTCCCGGACGCGCTCCAGCGACTTCGTCAGGGTGCGCAGGGAGAAACCTTCCCGCTTGCGTGCTTCCTGCCGCGGCGGGGGCAGCGCGCCGGACGAGTCCCGGTAGGCAGCCAGCGCCTCATGGGCCAGGTCGGCCGCCTCCCGGTACAGGTCGCGCGACTTGGTCATGGCGTCCAGGGCCTCGGCGTAGGCGGCGAGTTGGAGCCGTGCCGCGGCCAGTTCCTCTTCGAGGGTCGTCAGATGCCACTGCACGCGCAGCTCGGACAGCGCCTCCTCCGCGCCCTCGGGCAGCGGTCGGGGCTCCAGGGCGTAGCGGCACACTGTCTCGAGGAGCTCCTGCGGTCGGGAACCGTCCAGGAACACGGTGCGCACGGCGAAGTCGTCGTCCCCGACGCCGGGGGCGGCCGGCGCCGAGGGCAGCACCACGGCGCCTCCGCGGGGTACCCGCGCCCCGAGGTCGTAGAGCGCCCAGTTGACCACCTGGAACTGTTCGGGCGCGGCCCGGTGTTCCACGATCCGGTGCCGCAGGCCGGGCGGCAGCAGAGGGGCGAGGGGACGCAGCCCGCGCGCGTCGGGCGTCATCGCCTCGTGGACGATCACATGGATGCTCCAGGAGCGGCGCGCACAGTCCCTCAGCAGGCGTCGCAGCGCCCGGTCCTCCGCGGGCAGCGGGTTGATCCCCCGGAAGCGCAGATCCCCGACCACGTCGTGGTCCCAGGGCGCGTCGGCGTCCTCCGGCCAGAACACGGTGGCGGGCGAGGGCCAGTCGAGGTCCCAGGTCCGGTCCGCCTCCGCGACCAGGACCCACTCCTGCGAGCCGTCCTTCTCGTCGGGTGCCTCGAGGTCCAGACGGGCCCGCACGACGACGTCGTCGGCCACGAGCCAACGGGCTTCGAAGGCGCGATGGGGCACGCCGTCACGCGAGCCCTCGAATTCGAGGTGGTCCTGGATGACCGCACTGTTCTTCAGTTCCCGCAGCCGGTGCCGGACGGTGTCCTCGGCGTCCGGGCCGAGGTGGCGCCCGCGCGCCGGCCACACGGTGTCGGGAGCCGTGGCGGGGGCGGTGGGGGACTTTGCCATGAGGTCACTCTGCGAGGGATCGGGACGGGTGCGCTTCCCGGTGTGGTCGCGCCCGTCGCGGGGTCGGGGACGGAGGTGGAGTCGGGGTCATGATCGCTTGTTCCCACCGTATGCCCCCGCTGCGGACGGAGCCGCACCGCATCGCCGCACCGAATCCGCCGACCTCGCGGGAACGCGCGAATCGATTGCTGAAACGATCGATTCAGCGGTCAAGCATTGCTGGAACACATGATTCAGTCGTACAGTCCTGGCATCTTGTGTTGCCTGACATAGGGGTACGCCATGGACCGAGCCCGTCTGCGTCAGCTCCTCGCCCGCGAGAGCGCCGAGGCCGAGCGGCGCAACCCGCGCTCGCGGGCCGCCTATGCAGGCGCCGACCATCTCTTCGGCCGGGTCCCGATGACCTGGATGAACAAGACCGCGGGAGCCTTCCCGCGCTATCTCGCCGCCGCCCGCGGCGCCCGGGTCACGGACATCGACGGCCACGACTACATCGACTTCTGCCTCGGCGACACCGGCGCGATGGCGGGCCACTCCCCGGACCCGGTCGCGACGGCCGTGCACCGGCGGTTCACCGAACTCGGCGGTGCCACGGCGATGCTGCCCACGGAGGACGCCGAGTGGGTCGGCGCGGAACTCACCCGGCGCTTCGGACTCACCCGGTGGAGCTTCTCGCTGACCGCGACCGACGCCAACCGCTGGGCGATCCGGCTCGCACGGGCGGTCACGGGCCGCCCCAAGATCCTCGTGAACAGCTACAGCTATCACGGCAGCGTCGACGAGTCGCTGATCGTCGTGGGGCCGGACGGGCACGGCACGGCCCGCCCCGGCAACGTCGGCGCGCCCTGCGACGTCACCCTGACCAGCCGGGTCGCCGAGTTCAACGACCTGGACCAGCTCGAACGCGAACTCACGCACGGCGACGTGGCCGCCGTCCTCATGGAGCCCGCCCTCACCAACATCGGCATCGTGCTGCCCGAGCCCGGATATCTCGCGGGCGTGCGGGAGCTGACCCGGCGCACGGGCACCCTGCTGATCAACGACGAGACGCACACCTTCTCCGCGGGCCCCGGCGGCTGCACCGCCGCCTGGGGCCTGGAGCCGGACCTCCTCACCATCGGCAAGGCGATCGGCGGCGGCATCCCGGCAGGCGCCTACGGACTCTCCGCCGAGCTGGCGCATCGGCTGCTGGGCCGGGAGGACCTGGACCTCGTCGACATGGGCGGGGTGGGCGGCACCCTCGCGGGCAACGCGCTCTCCGTGGCCGCGACCCGGGCGACCCTCGAACACGTTCTCACCGACGAGGCGTTCGCCCGGATGGCGAAGCTGTCCGAGCGGTTCGAGGACGGCGTGCGGTCCTGCGTCGAACGGTGGGAGCTGCCCTGGTCGGTCAGCCGGCTCGGCGCCCGTACCGAGTACCGCTTCGCGAACCCCGCGCCGCGCACCGGCACCGAGTCGGCGGCCGCCTCCGACCCCGAGCTGGAGGACTACCTCCATCTCTTTCTGGCCAACCGGGGCGTGTTGCTCACCCCGTTCCACAACATGGCGCTGATGTGCCCCGCGACCACCGAGGAGGACGTCGACACCCACACCGGGTTGTTCGACGCCGCCCTGGCCGAGCTGGTCGGCGGGCCGGCGTCGGTAGGCTGAGCGGCGATCACCGGGAAGGAAGAGCGTGGACGAGATCGACCGGGCCATTCTGCGTGAGCTGCAGACCGACGGCCGTATCGCGTACGCCGACCTCGGCCCCCGGGTCGGGCTCTCCGCCTCGGCGGCCCGCCAGCGTCTGCAACGGCTGCTGGACACCAAGGTCGTCCAGGTCGTGGGCGTCACCGATCCGATGCGGATGGGCGGCCAGGCGATGGCCCTGCTCGGCGTCACGGTGGACGGCGATCCGCGGGTCGTCGCCGACGAGTTGGCCGCCCACCCGGAGGTGGTCTACTCGGTCCTGACGTCGGGCGGCTTCGATCTGTTCGTGGAGGTCGTCTGCGCCGGTCCACGCGAGCTGCTCGACTTCGTGGGCGATGTCGTCCGTGTGGCGGAAGGCGTCGAACGCGTGCAGGCCTTCCCCTACTTCGGCATCCACACCCACCGCTTCCTCTGGAACGTGGGGTAGCCGCCTTCTCCCGGTGCTTTCCGGGCCCTCGCCCGGATCCGGGCGTAGAAAATGTGCCAAAAAAGTCCCCGCGTGCGGGGAGTTGCGCATGGTTTACGGAGGATAGGGCACACGGCTCGAAAATCGAGAGAGAGGGCCTGGCTGTGCTCGTTCCGGATCTGAAGGTGGTCAGAGGACTGCTGACCCGGTACGCGTCCCTGCGGATCGCACTCGCCGAGAGGGACACGCCCGAGGGGGCACAAGAACTGGAGGACGTCAGCTACACGCTGTGCGTCATGATGGGGACCCGCACGGTGCAGGAGGCGGTGGAGGCCGCGGACGCGCTGCTCACGGCGGGCACCGGGCAGGTCACCTCGCGGGAGGCCGACGGGGAGAGCGGTCTGCCGGTGGCCGTCTGACCCGCGTCGCTCTGCGTGCCGCGGCCGAGCCCCGGCTCGGGCCGGTCCGGAGTCACCCCACCGGGATCCCGCGTCCTTGGTGCGGAGACTTCGGGCCGGATTACTAGGGCAGCAGCTTCTCGAACGCGGCCCGCCCCTCGGACGCGAGCTTGCGCTCCGCCCACGCGAGCGTGCTGGGGGTGATGTCCCTGCCCGAGGCGAGGACCAGGTCCTCCGGTGTGGTGTTCGCCGGAAGCTCGTGCAGCAGCTCGTCCGGCGTGGCACGGTCATCGGACGGACGACGTGACGCATCAGGCTGTGACGTCGACATGGTGTCTCCTATGCGAGTCGATCCGCAGTGGTGGCACCCGCGGTCGTCCGAGGGCAGGACACCACACTCTTCCCTCACCTTTCATCGAGATGACGCCGAGCGCATCCCGAGGAACCCAGGACAGACGGCGACCGAATCCCCGCACCCGGCCATCGGGTACGGGGAGTTGTGATGTGTGTACGTACGGCGACGAAGAGGTCACACCCCTCACGCGGGGCCGTCCGTACGGGCCGAGCGGGATCCGGCCGAACGTCGTACGGCGTACCGTGGATCCCATGGACCTCGACGCCCTCGACCGCGCGCTGCTGCGGGAGTTGCAGACCGACGCCCGCCGGACCAACCGGGACCTGGCCGCGAGGACGGGCGTGTCCCCGTCCACCTCGCTGGAGCGGGTACGGCTGCTGCGCGAGCGCGGAGTGATCACGGGCTACCACGCGGCCGTCGACCTGGAGGCGGTGGGCCGCCCGGTCCAGGCCCTCATCTCCGTCCGCATCCGGCCGCCGGCCCGCCCCGTCATCGAGGGGTTCCGCGAGTGGGCCGCCCGGCTCCCCGAAGTCATCGGCCTGTTCGTGACCTCGGGCGCGCACGACTTCCTCATCCACATCGCCGTTCCGGACGTCAACGGCGTCTACGCCTTCGTGATCGACCGGCTGACCGAACGCCGCGAGGTCGCCGATGTGCAGACCACCCTGGCCTACGAGCATGTCCGGTCCCGTCATGTCGAGCCCGCGGCCGACCGCCCACGCGACCGGGGAAGGACCCGGTGAGGAGGCCGGACCCTGCTCCCTCACATCCGGTGCCCGGTGCCGCGGATCGCCGAATGAAGTGCGCCACCGCTGTCCGTCGAGCCGCCCACACGGGCATAGATTCGGTCACCCTGTTCTCTTGGCACATATCTGCCTAGGCTCACGCTGCCTCACCGCAGAAACGCTCAGGAGAGATGTCACATGGCCATCGAAAGCACGACCAGCGCACCCGTCGGTTTCGCTCCCGACGAGGTCGACCCGACCGCCGCGACCCGCGCCGCCCGGCTGAAGTGGGTCGTCGTCGTGGACCGGGAGCTGCCGCCGGGGCGCGCGGTCAACGCTGCGATCTGCACGGCGGCGGCGACGCAGTCCGCGGTCAGGGGCCTGCTCGGGGAAGACGGGGCCGACGCTGACGGTGCCGTCCACCCGGGGCTGCCCTGGGCGGGGTGCTCGGTGCTGGCCGCGGACGCCGAAGCACTGCGTACCATCCGCACGAAGGCGGCCTCGTACGCCGACACCTTCGTCGCCGATATGCCGGTCCTTGCCCAGGAGACGCTTGTGTACGCCGACTACCGGGCCGCGCTGGGCACGACCGCGGCCGACGACCTCCGCTACTGCGCCGTGAGCATCGTCGGTCCGCGCAACCGCGTCAACAAGATCGTGGGAAAGCTTCCGCTGCTGCCCTGACGCACCGGCGCTCGCCCCGCGGCGGTCACCGGGTGGTACGGGGCTTGGGGCTCGCTGGACGGGGCCGGACGATGTCGAGCACGGCCATCATGCCCGCGTCCTCGTGGTTGAGGATGTGGCAGTGCAGCACGGTCCTGCCGATGAAGTCGGTGAAGTGGACGCGCAGCACGGCAGACCCCCGCGCGGGCACGTTCACGGTGTCGTACCAGGCCCGGGAGGCCGGCCGGGCCTTCCCGTTGATGCTCATCAGCTGGAAGTCGTCGGTGTGGAGATGGAAGCTGTGGGCCTCGTCCGAGTCGTTGCGGACCGTCCACTCCTCGACCGTGCCCAGAGTGGAGGTGAAGTCGGTCCGGCGGGGGTCGTACGACCGGCCGTTGATGAAGAACTTCGTGCCCGCCTTGTTCTCCGTGAAGACGACGGTCTTGCGGGCCGCGATCTTCGCGCGGATCAGGTCCTCGTGCCGGGCGAAGGAGGTCGGGACGGTGGCCAACGGCATGGGCGTGCCGCTGGTGACGACCGTCGCGAGGTCGGCCCGGGGGAACTTGTTGCCCGCCGGGCCGCTGTCGTAGGGGAGTGTCTGCAGCCGGACGGTGCCGGCACCGCCGCCCTGGACGAGGACGTCGAAGCGGGCGCCCGCCGGGATGAGCAGGGTGTCCTGGGCGTAGATCCTGCGCACGGGAATGCCGTCCTGGGCGATCACATGGAAGCGGGTGCCCGGCAGACGGAGCCGGTAGTAGATGTTGGCGCCGATGTTGGCGAGCCGCCACAGCTGTGTCTCACCCGGCCGCATGGTGATCACCGGATTCTGCTGGCCGTTGACGGTGCGCTGGGTGGGCGCGCCGATGCTCAGGGGGCGGGTCTTCACCGAGTCGCCCTGGACCTGGAAGTCCTTGAGCGCGATCGTGTGCTCGGTGATGCCGCGCAGCGACGCAGGCAGGTACTGCTGCAGGCTGTCGACGATGAGGATGCCCGACTCGCCGCCGGCGACCTGCGGGGCGGAGAGCATGTCGGCGTGGGAGTGGTACCAGTAGGTGCCGATCGGCTGGTTGAGCGGGAGCCGGTAGGAGTAGTGGTACGACTGCTTGTACTTGATGGCGAGGAAGATGTCGTCCGAGGGGGAGCGCGGCGAGACATGCAGGCCGTGCGTGTGCAGATTGGTGTCCTGGTCGATGGTGTTGGTCATGGTGAGGTCGATGCGGTCGCCGGGCCGCACGCGCAAGGTGGGCGGCATGTAGGCGCCGTTGTAGGTGGTGGCGTACAACCGGCGGTTGCCGACCTGGACCCTGCGTCGTTCCACGACGAGGCTGACCTTCAGGACACCGTCGTGGCTGGCCAGTTCCGGAGGATCCTGCAGCCGTGGGCCGAGTCCCGCCGCCGCGGGGCCGTCCTGCCCCGCGGGCTCGTGCGGTCCATCGATCTGTTCGGTCGGGGACCCGGTCGTGCAGCCGGCCAGCCAGGCCGAGGCGAGGGCCAGGCCGAGCACCGAGCGGATCAGCGGAGAACGAGTAATGGGCCCGAACACATCTCTCCCCAGAAGAGCCGTGCGGCCGCGCAGGTGACGCCCGGCCCGAGGTGCTGACGGAGCAATGACGGTCCGTCAGCGGGAGCGTAGGCAAGAGCGTGTCCTTCTCCGCACCGCCGACGCGCACACGGCGGCAGCATCCACTCGATCAGCAGTACGCGAGGTCCCGGGCGTTGCGGGCGCCGGGCCCCGGCACGGATCCCCCGGCCGTCACGACACGGCGTCGACCAGGGCGGCCAGCGCCGACGCGAGCCGGGTCAGCCCCGCTCCCGGGGCCCCTCCCGGCTCCGCCATATAGGTGTCGCGGCGGATCTCCAACATGAGGGCGGACACCTCGGGTCGCGTGCCGTAGAACTCCAGCGGCACATACGCGCCCGCGAACGGACTGTCGACGCCGGTCTCCGTGCACTCCGCGAAGGCCCCCCGCGCCAGGGCCAGAAGCTCGGGCGGCGTGTGGAAGGAGTCGGTGCCCAGGCAGACGGGCGGCCGGGGGCCCTCGCCGTGGAGTTCGTAGGGCAGGCGCGCGGTGGGATAGGAGTGCACGTCGAGGATGACCGCACGCCCCGTGGCGGCCAGCCGGTCCGCCACCGCCGCCGTCATCGCCCGGGCGTACGGGTGGAAGTAGTCGCTGAGCAACGGCTCGGGATCGGTCCTGGCCGCGCGCAGGGGCCGATGGTGCGTGGTCCGCGTGTAGACGGCGCCCATCCCCACGGCCAGCATCTCCTCGCGCTCGTCCGGGAACCGTTCCGGGTCGACCACCAGTCGCGACAGCCGGTTGACGAACCGCCAGGGCGTGGCCGCGCAGGCATCGCCGGCGAGAGCGGCGAGTTCCGCGGTGTGCGCGTCCGTGATGTGGTCCAGTTCGCGGGCGAGGGCCGTGTCGTCGAGCAGGATGCCGGCGCGTACCGCGGGCGGTATCCGGCGTGCGGAGTGCGGCACATGAAGGATCACGGGTGAGTCGTCGGCACCGGGCAGCAGCTCGAATGGTACGGCGGCACGGGACACGGCGGCTCCTTGGGCGCGGTGATCAGCCGACCGTACACACGCCGGGCCGGCGCCAAGTCAGACACCCCGAGCCGCCGCGAGTGCCTGCTCGCCGTAGCCGCGGCCGAACAGGACGGTGTGGACCAGCAGCGGGAACAGCTGGTGCAGCGCGATACGGTCCGCCCAGCCGTCGGCCAGGGGTGCCGTCTGCTGGTAGCCCTCCAGGATCTCGCCGAGACGAGGGCATCCGAAGAGGTGCAGCATCGCCAGGTCGGTCTCCCGGTGACCGCCGTGCGCCGCCGGGTCGATCAGCCAAACCTGTCCGTCGACGCCCCACAGCACATTGCCGTTCCACAGATCGCCGTGGAGTCGTGCCGGCGGCTCGGCGGGGCCCGCCAGTTCGGGCAGCCGCTCGCACACGTCCTCGACCGCCGCCGCCTCGCCGGGCCGCAGCGTGCCGCCGTCGACGGCAGCACGTAGGTAGGGCAGCACCCGGTGCTCCGCGTACCAGGTCGGCCAGTCGGCGCCCGGAACATTGCGCATCGGCGCCAGACCGATGGTCGCGTTCTCGGGACCGCCGGGCGGCGGCGCGCCGAACGCGGACGCCCCGGCGCCGTGCAGCACGGCGAGATCGCGGCCGAAGCGGACCGCCGCGCGGGCGCTCGGCCGGCCGGGCGGTACACGGTCGGTCACCAGCAGGTGCCGGTCGAGGCCGTGCACGGCGGGGACACGGACCGTGCCGGCGTCGGCGAGCCAGCGCAGCCCCGCCGCCTCGGCCCGCAGCGCGCCGGGGTTGGCGCCGCGCTTGACCATCACGACCCGCCCCCCGTCCAGGGTGACTTCGGTGAGCGATCCGGACACCGGGCGTTCACCGGCCACCGGCAATCCGGTGAAGCGGGCCGCGGCGGCTCCCTCCGTGGTCGGCACGCCTCGTCTCCTTCCGGGTCCTTCCGGGCGCGTCCCGCGGGGCGGCCGGGCAACTCATCATGCCTTGCGCGCGGGGGAGTTCTGCCGACCGGGTGGTTCGGGACCGACGGCGCGGCGGCCGGGATCGATCCCCGGCCGCCGCGTCACGCGTCTGTGGCGCGTGACGGTCACTCGCTCTGGAAGATGGCCTTGCTCACCTCGGCCGGATTCTGGAACTTCTTCTTGCCGAGGTGGGAGATGCGCTCGGTGATCTCCTTGGGCGCATGGTTGTTCTGGGCGACCTTCGTGAGCTGCTGGGTGTCGGCCGGGTAATCCGCGCCCGACAGTGCCTTCTGCAGGTCGGTGGGGCTGACAGCAGCCATGGTTCCTCCCAGGCACTGAGATGGTTGATTTCCGGTTGGATCGACGCCGGCAAAAGCGCCGGAGCACGAGTACCCGTGCCCCGGCGGAACGATGCGGAAGGGCTCAGTCCTTTCGCCCGCGGCCCGTGAGCGCGTCGCGGATCCGGTCGACGAGACCGGTCCCGGGCGCGAGCAGCTTGTTGGCCGGCGGGGTGTCGGGTGCGGCCGGGTGCGGGCGGGTCGGAGCCGTCTTCTTGGTCCGTCGTACCTTCTCGCCCAGCTCGTCCAGCGCCTCCGGGGAGGCGGCTTCCCGCAGCCGGGGGAAGAGGTTCTCCTCCTCGTCGGCGATGTGCGAGCGCACCTCGGCCATGAGCATCCCGATGAGACGGTCGAATTCCGGATCGTCGGCCTCGTGGCCCTCCAGGTCCTTCATGATCCGCTCGGCCCTGGAGTGGTCCTCGATCTCCTTGTCGGCGATGGCGTCCCCGCCGGACAGGTACTCGCGTACGGCGGGGTAGAGATAGGCCTCCTCGGCCACCGAATGGCGCACGAGTTCCATGGTGACCTGGTCCGCGTAGATCTTGCGGTCCCTGTCCCCGGGCGTCAGCCCCTCGATGCGGCCGAACAGCTCCTCGACCTCCCGGTGATCCGTCACGAGCTCCTCGATGACGTTTCCTCCGTGTCCCATGTTCCGCACCTCCACTGCGATATGCGCATATACGACGGCGGCCCTGCGACCGGGCCGGCACCGCACGCCGGGTGCCCAGGCCGGCGTCCGCCTAACGCGTCCACTGCGGCAAGGCGCCCGTACGGCCGATCAGGGCCCCCGACCGCCCGATCCCAGGGGCCCGAGGGCGCGCGGTGCCGTCTGCCGACTCAGGAGCCTCGCCGGTCCTGCGTGTGCGCGGCCGCCGGGCGCCGCTGGAATAGGGCGTACAGCCACCACAGCGACGGCAGGAGCAGCACCGCGCCGACCGCCAGGGCGGCCAGACTCGTGCCGAGCACGGAGGCCTGGGACGCGCTGGCGCTGACCGTGACCGACGGGGGCAGCATGACCGGGTACTGGGCGAGCCCCCAGCTCCACAGGACGGCTGCGACGGCGGCGGCCGCCGTGACCCGCACGAAGGTCAGCTCGGAGCGCCACAACAGCACCAGACTCGCCACGCCCAGCACGGCGGACACCAGGACCAGGGGCAGCGCCCGGTGGGTGAGACCGTGGAACAGTTGCGGGGCGTCCGCGTGCAGGATCGCGATACCGGCCAGGGCCACGACCCCGGTCACCACCCCCGTGGCCAGGGCCCGGTGCCGGAAGTAGACCGCCAGGTCCGCTTCGCCGGCCCGGGCGGCGTCCCCGCTCAGAAAGACCGCCGCCAGATAGGCGCAGGCGAGGACGGCCAGCACACCGCCGAGCGCCGACGTCGGATTGAGCCAGCTGGTGATCACATCGCCCTTCGCCAGGCCCGGCGGAACCCGGCCGGAGGCCACGGCCCCGGCGACCGAGCCGAGGAAGTAGGGCGTGACGACCGAGGAGAGCGCGAAGCAGCCGCCGAACAGCCGCTGCTGCCACACCTGCGCGCTGGCCTTGCGGAAGGCGAACGCGGCGCCGCGCGCGATGATCCCGAGGGCGGTCAGGGTCAGCGGGATGTACAGCGTGGACATCACGGCGGCGAACACCGGGGAGAACCCCGTCCACAGCAGGACCACGACGAAGATCAGCCACACATGGTTGGCCTCCCACACCGGGCCGATGCTGTGCTCGATGAGCCGACGGGGCGCTCTGCCGTGCGCGCTGCCGCCGGCGAGGAGATCCCACAGGCCCGCGCCGAAGTCGGCGCCGCCGAAAAGGGCGTAGCAGGTCAGGCCGATCCACATGACGGCCAGTGCCGTGTTGGCGAGCATCAGCGTTCTCCTGTCCCCGCCGTGCGGGAGGATCCGCCACGGCCGAGAGACCCGGCGGGTGAGCGGTCAGACAATGGGGTACTCCTCCACGTCGCTCTCCTGGGGCGCGACGGGGACGGGCCGCTCGTGGGTCAGCAGGCGCAGGACGTACACCGTGGCGACGGTCATCAGCGCATACACGGCGAGCACCAGCCACAGCCCGATTCTCAGTCCCGGAGCGACGTTCACCGCGTCGTGCACGCGCATCAGGCCCACCACCACCCACGGCTGGCGGCCCTCCTCCGTCACGGTCCAGCCGCACTCCAGGGCCACGACCGCCGCGAGACCGGTGAGGGCCCCCAGCGCGAGGAAGATCCGCAGCAGTCGGCCGGTTCCCTCCAGCCAGGGGCCGGGTCGGCGGCGGTAGCGCAGCGCGAGCACGAGCAGCCAGACTCCGACCGCGATCAGGAACATGCCGCAGCCGACCATGAGGTCGAAGGCGATGTGGACCCCGGTGACCGGGGGCCGGTCGCCGGGCGGGACCTCTTCGAGCCCCTTGATCACGGTGCTCGGGCTGAAGCCGACCAGCAGGGACAGCCCGTTGGGGATCTCCAGCCCGTACTGCAGACCGCCCCGGCCGGCGATGCCGCCCAGGGTCAGCGGGACATGGCTCCCGGTGTGGTAGACCCCTTCCATCGCGGCGAGCTTCACCGGCTGGTAGTGGGCGACGAAGCGGGCGGCCCAGTCTCCGACGACCAGCTGGGCCGGAGCGACGATCGCGCCCAGGGCCAGCGGAACGGTGAAGCCCAGGCGGTGGTAGCGGTCCTGGCGGCCGCGCAGCAGCGCGACCGCGTACACGCTCGCGGTGAGGAAGGACGCCACCATCAGGGCCGCGAGGATCATGTGCGTGGTCTGCGGCGGTGTCGCCGGGTTGAACATGGCCGCCCACGGGTCGACGTGGACGACCTTGCCATCGCGGAGGGTGAAGCCACGGGGCTGGTTCATCCAGGCGTTGGCGCACACGACGAAGAACGCCGATGCCACTCCGGCGACGACGATGGGTACGCCGGTGAGCATATGGAGGCGGGGCGACAGCTTGTCCCACGCGTACAGATAGATGCCGAGGAAGATCGCCTCGATGAAGAAGGCGACGCCTTCCATGGCGAACGGCAGCCCGATGACCTGCCCGTAGGTCCCCATGAGCCCCGGCCACAGCAGGCCCAGTTCGAAGCTGAGGATCGTGCCGGAGACCGCGCCGACCGCGAAGAGCACCCCCATGGCCCGGGCCCACCGGCGTGCCAGCAGCCGGCACGAGGGGTCCTGGGTGCGCCAGCCCCACCACTCCACGAGCAGGGTCAGCAGGGGCAGTCCGACGCCGAGGCAGGCCAGCACGATGTGCCAGGCGAGGGAGAAGCCCATCTGGGCCCGGGCCGCGTCCAGGTCGGCCGGCCTGACGGCGGCGGCGAGTGCTCGCGGCAGCACGAAGACCGGTTCCATCGGACACTTCCTCTCTCCCATGGCACCACCGACCGACGGCAGTCTCTGACACGGTTGCCGCTCTCGTGGTCCGAAGCGCGTGCGCCGCGCGTGCCCGGTGGGTTTTCCCGCGAACGGAGCATCACCGCAGGCTCCCGGGACCGGCGCACCGGCACGGCGGACGGCCGACGAGCGTGCCCCACGGCGGGTGGGGCACAGGGCGCGCGGGTACTCGTCGGGCGCCGTGGCCGCCCGTGGACACGGCGCTGGGAAAGGGGTGAGGCGGGATGAACGACGTTCGGAGTGCTGTCGCGCGCCGGGCCGGCCCCAGACGGTCGGACCTGCTCGGCATCTACCTCAACGACCATCTGGCGGGCTCGACCGTGGGGACCCGCCGCGCGGCCCACCTGGCCCGGTCGCTGCGCGGCTCTCCGTACGAGGCGGCGCTCGGGACGATCGCGACGGAGATCACGGAGGACCGCGCGACCCTGCTCGCGCTGATGAGGAAACTCGGGGTTCCGGCGCGCCGCTACAAGGTCCTGGCGGGGGGCGCGCTGGAGCTGGTCGGGCGCCTGAAGAGCAACGGACGTCTCATCGGCCGCTCACCGCTCACCACGCTGCTCGAACTGGAGCTGCTGCGCCTCGGCGTCGAGGGGAAGGCCGCGGCATGGCGGTCGCTGCGCCGGATCGCGGAGAGTGACCGGCGTCTTGATCCGGAGCGACTGGACCAGCTGATCGAACGGGCACAGCGGCAGGTGCAGGTGCTGGAGGACCTGCGGCTGCGGCAGGCACAGCAAGCGTTGCCGGCCGGCTGACGCGTACCGGAGGAGGCAGGGATGAGCGAGACCACACCTTCGCAGGCGGAAGGCGAGCGGTTCCCGGACGAGACGGATGCCCCGGACCAGCCGCCGCGCACCACTCCCTCGCAGGCCGAGGGCGAGGACTACGACACCGAGGAGGACGCCGGTCCTACGGCGGGCGACACCCGGACCTGACCGACGGGCCCGCCGGGCGCCCGGCCGCGGCGGGCGGCGGCGGCCGTCCCGGACCACCTCATGACGGCGCACTGGGCGTCCAGGACGACGCAGTACGCCTCCTCGGTGGCCGCGGCGACCCGCTCCCAGCCGTATCTGCGCAGCGCGCGGCGCCGGCCCGCCGCGCCGCACGCCTCCCGGGCCTCTGGGCCGGCGAGCAGCTCGCCGACGGCCCGGGCGAGGGCGTCCGGGTCCCCGGGCGGTATCAGCCTCCCGGTGCTCGGGTCCGCGACCGTGTCCAGTCGGCCGCCCACGGCGGTGGCGACGACCGGTCTGCCACAGGCCATCGCCTCCAGCGCCACGATGCCGAACGGTTCGTGGTCCGTGGGGCACACCACTACGTCAGCGCCCCGCAGCAGTGCGGGCACCTCGTGGCCGGGTACCCCGCCGGTGAAGCGGACCCGGTCGGCGACCCCGGCGTCCGCGGCGGCACGACGCAGTCGGCGCACCTCCGGATCGCCGTCGAGCCGGTCGGCGGGGGGCCCGCCGACGACGACGAGTTCGGCGGTGGGCAGCAGAGCCAGCGCGGCGATGGAGAGAGCCGTGCCCCGGTGCGGGCCGAGGCTGCCCAGCTGGAGCAGCCGATGGCACGCGGTCCCGGGTGCGGCGGCCGGTCCGTGCGGGGTGAACACGGCGGTGTCGACTCCGTACGGCACGACGCTGATCCTGTCCCTGGGAATGCCCATGCGGCCCAGTTCCGCGACCTCGTCCCGGCAGGTGGCGATGATGTGGTCGCAGCCCTGGCCCACCTCCCTCTCGTGGGCGATGCGTCTCGTATCGCCGGGGCCCGTCGGCTGCTGCTGTCGTCGCGCCACGGTGCCCAGCGTGTGGTACGTGTGCAGCAGGGGCAGCCCCAGCTCCCGCACCACCCGCAGGGAGGCGAGCCCGGACACCCAGCCGTGCGAGTGGACCAGGTCGGGGGGCCGCACTCGCCAGGTTCTGGCCAGATGCCGTCCGAACTCCCAAAGATGGGGGAGGAGTTCGTCCATGGACAGGGGCTCGGGCGGCCCCGCCGGGACACGGCGCAGCTCGACCCCGACGCGCAGCGCCGCCCGGTCCGGCAGATCGGCGTCGTCGCGGCGGGTGTACAGGGTCACCCGGTGGCCCCGCTCGGCGAGCGCACCGGCGAGATCGGCGATCTGTGTGCTCCGCCCGCCGGTGCCGGCCCCGCCGAGCGGGCCGGGGTGTGCCGAGACGAGCGCGATGGCGAGCGAGCCGGGACCCTCCGGGGCGAAGGCGCCGAGGGCATACAGGGACGTGGTCATGAGCAGGCCTCCGTCATCACCCGCTCCCAGTCGGCGAGGAAGCGCTTGAGCCCGTACCGGCCGAGGGCCGCCTGCCGGGCGCGGGCGCCGTCGGCCGCCGCGGCTTCCGGTTCGTGCAGATAGTGCCGGGCGGTGCGGGCCAGGACGTCGGGGCGGGTGGACAGCGTGCCGGCGCCGCGCGGGACCGCCTCGGCGGCTTCCGTGGTGGCGAGCCCCACCACCGGCATGCCGAGGTGCATGGCCTCCACGAGCGGCAGTCCGAGGGACGTCCACCGCATCGGGTGCAGATAGAACCGGCGCTCCGCCATGGCCCGGTGCAGCTCCGCCTGGGGCAGATCGGCGCTTCGGCACCGCTCCCCGGGCAGGCCGAGGTGGGTGGCCAGGCCGTCGGTGCCGCTGCCGAAGACGTCCAGCGGCACGGCCTCGGCGAGGGCGGGCAGCAGGTCCGTGCCCAGGGCACGGCCGCGCCGCACGGGTTCGTCGACGACGACGGCCGCGCGGGCCAGGCGGCCGGTGTACTGGTGCCCGGGGTCGACGACGCCGTGTTCGATGACCTCGGTGCGGGTGCGGCCGGAGTCCCAGAACAGCCGGTTGAAGTGGGTGATGTGCACCAGGGTCAGGTCCGGCCGGTCGGCGAAGGGGTGCCGGGTGCGGGGGACGTCTCCGTCCGGCACGTCGTGCTCCAGGTAGACGGCGGGCAGGTCACGGCCGGGCCGGCGGCCGCCGAGGAGCCGCTCGGCCAGCTCCGGCTCGTGCGGCCGTTGCAACAGGACGAGATCCACCTCCGTGGCCCCCAGTTCCTCCGGTGTCACCTGCCGCACCGAGGCGGGCCAGGCGAGCGTACGGGCCCGCTCGGGTCCGTACGGATCGCGGCCCGGTGCCACGGGGACGAGGTAGGTGTGGGGGCCCTGGACGAACGCCGTCGTCCAGGAGCTGTGCACACGCCACAGCAGGATGTTCATACCGTCGCTCCTCGTCCCGTTCCGGACCCGCCCCGGACCGGGGCGTGGCCATGCCGGCGAGCACCTCGGGCCACTCTCCCCGTCACGAGACGGACGGCCCGGTACGGCCTTCCGCCGGTCGCGCGGAAGGCCGTCAGGTACCCGATCAGCGTCTGTCGCCGGGGCGCCGGAGGCTCGGTGGTATACGGCATTCGGGTGATGCGCACGGGGCGAGGCCCAGCGCCCGGGTCCAGCCGCACCGTCCCGTCCCGGCGCGCGGGACAGGGGGAACGGCGGCGCCCGGGCGCCCTCAGGACGTCACGGGCGGCGTACGGCTCAGCCGGTCGCCGACGTCCTGCGACCCTCCGTGGACGCTCTGCACCACATGGCTCAACCGGACCACGCCCCACACGATGAGCGCGACTCCGACGGCCTCCGGCAGGACCCACCAGCCGGTGCGGATCCGCTCGTCGAACAGCGTGATGCCGAGCAGCAGGCTCACCGTGGCGTCCCCGATGGTGAGGGCCGGCTGGGAGGCCGCGAGCCAGCCCGCCTGGAGCGCGTTCTCCAGCAGCAGGATGGCGCAGACACCGGTCACCGCGAAGCCGTAGGTCTGCCAGGCGGTGAGGAACCCGGGCAGCCCGGCCGCCGCGAACGTCCCGGTCGCGGACTTGAGCAACGCGGCGGTCAGGGCGTTGCCGATGGCCGAGGCCGTGGCCAGCACGGCGGCCCGGAACAGCGGCGGCCGCCCGGGGCGGGCCAGAGCCACCGCCACCGCCATGCACCCCAGGCAGACCACCAGGGCCGGGAACCAGCGGACCATGGGCGCCTGGTCCCGGTCGCCGGAAGGGGCGGCGGCGGCGAGGACCAGCGCGAGACCGGTCACCACGCAGGCGATCGCCCACCAGCCCGTGTTCGGCAGGGGCCGGTGCATCAGGCGACTGACGATCAGCAGGGCGAACGGCAGTTCCAGCACGAACAGGGGCTGCACCAGGGCGATCGGGCCGTTCACCAGGGCGAGCGCCTGGAACAGCGCGGCACCGACGACTCCGGCGACACCGATCAGCCAGACGGGCCGGTGGGCGAGCGCGATCACCAGCCGCAGGCCGCCGCCGCGGGTGACCGTGGACGCGGCCTTGCGCTGGAAGGCGGTGCCCATCGCGTTGCTGGCTGCCCCGGTGACGGCGAACAGCGCTGCGAGGATGATCACCTCTCCAGCATGCCCCGGCGCGCCGGACCCGGCCTGTGGGCTGCCGCGGTCCGCCCCGTCACAGACTCGCCGCGTGGTCGGGCACGTAGGTCTGCAGATCGCGCGGCGGGCGCTGGTAGCCGGTCGACGGCGGCCGCTCCGGCAGCTTCAGCACCGGCGGCGGCACCTCGTGGTAGGGCACGGAGGCCAGCAGATGGGCCATCATGTTGAGCCGCGCCCGGCGCTTGTCGTCGCTCTCGACGACGTACCAGGGGGCCTCCGAGATGTCCGTGTGCACCATCATCTCGTCCTTGGCCCGGGAGTACGCCTCCCAGTGCGTGATCGACTCCAGGTCCATCGGCGAGAGCTTCCAACGTCGTACGGGATCCTCCAGACGGCGGCGGAAGCGCTCCTGCTGGACATCGTCGCTCACCGAGAACCAGTACTTGCGCAGCAGGATCCCGTCCTCCACGAGCATCCGCTCGAAGATCGGGCACTGGCGCAGGAAGAGCCGGTGCTCCTCCTGCGTACAGAAACCCATGACGTGCTCGACACCGGCCCGGTTGTACCAGCTGCGGTCGAACAGCACGATCTCCCCGGCCGCCGGCAGATGCTCGACATAGCGCTGGAAGTACCACTGGGTGCGTTCGCGTTCGGTCGGCGTGGGCAGCGCCGCGATGCGCGCCACCCGGGGGTTGAGGTGTTCCGTGACCCGCTTGATGGTGCCGCCCTTGCCCGCCGCGTCACGTCCCTCGAAGATCACGACCAGACGGGCGCCCGCGGCCCGTACCCATCCCTGGAGTTTCACCAGCTCCGTCTGCAGCCGCAGCAGCTCCTGTTCGTAGGCCCTGCGCGGCAGCGTCGCCGTACGGTCGCCGGCCATGGCGCCTCCCGAGGTCGAGGATGTGCGTCCCTCCCCGCCCGGTCTGGGTACGAGCCGGACGCGCGCACATCAGGACGCCACCGTACTGATCGGCACGGCGGCCCGCGCGCGATCTCACCACCGCCCGACGGCCGCCCCGGCGGGGCACCTGCCACCTGCGCGCAGGCGTGTCCGCAAGGCGGCGACCAGCCGGCCCGGCGGCGTCGTGAGACAGTGGCGGTATGTGCGGCCGTTATGTCTCCAGCCGCGGCCCCGAGGACCTGGCGCGACTCTTCCGCGTGACCGACTGGCGCCCCGAGGAGGCCGTGACACCGAGCTGGAACGTGGCCCCGACCGACGACGTCTGGGCCGTTCTGGAACGTGCCCCGCGCACCGCGGACGAGGCGGCACCGGTACGGCGGCAGCTGCGGCCGCTGCGCTGGGGCCTGGTGCCGTCCTGGGCCGAGGACGTGAAGATCGGCGCGCGGATGATCAACGCCCGGATGGAGACCGTGCACGAGAAGCCCGCCTTCCGCCGCGCCTTCGTCAAGCACCGCTGCCTGCTCCCGGCCGACGGCTTCTACGAGTGGCAGGAGGCGCGTGCCCGGGACACCGGCAGGACCCGCAAACAGCCGTACTTCGTCCACCCCGAGGACGGCCGGGTCATGGCGCTCGCCGGGCTCTACGCCTACTGGCGCGACCCGGCCGTCGAGCACGACGACGATCCCGCGGCATGGCTGACGACCTGCACCATCATCACCACCGAGGCCACCGACGCGGCCGGCCGGATCCACCCCCGTATGCCGCTCGCCATCGCCCCGGACCACTACGGCGCCTGGCTCGACCCCCACCATCAGGACCCGGACGGACTGCGCGCCCTGCTCACCCGGCCCGCGGACGGTCACCTCGACGCCCGCCCGGTCTCCACGGCCGTCAACGACGTGCACAACGACGGCCCCCGCCTTCTGGAGGAGGCGGCGCCCTGACCGCCCACGGACCGGGACCCGCCCGGGAGACCTCCGCGCCCGCGGGGCCTTCTCCGGCTGTCGCGGCCATGGCCACCCGGGATCACCAGTGCTACAAAGGGTCCATGGCGGACCGTTTCGCCCGGTTTCGACGCGTGTCGTCGCGGTCACTGATAGGCAAGAGCCCGCGAAGCGTCGCCGGGCAGGTCTTCGTTCTGCAGGTGGCGCTGGTCGTGCTGCTCGTGGCCTGTGCCGTGTTCGCCCTTGTGCTGCAGTCGGAGCGGGACACCAGCGCCGAGGCCAAACGCCGTTCCGTGGCCGTGGCCCAGACCTTCGCCCATTCCCCGGGCCTGTTGGCGGCGCTGCAGACACCCGATCCGTCCAAAGTGCTCCAGCCGTTGACGGAGGTCGCGCGCAAGGCCTCCGGCGTCGACTTCATCGTGGTCATGAACACCCAGGGCATCCGCTACACCCACCCCCTGCCGAGCAAGATCGGCAAGCGGTTCGTGGGCACGATCGGGCCCTCGCTGGCGGGCAAGGTCTACACCGAGAGCGTGCACGGCCCGCTCGGGCACGAGGTCCAGGCCATCGTCCCCGTGGAGAACCCGGCCGGAAAGGTGGTGGGCCTGGTCTCCGCGGGCCTCAAGGTGAAGAACGTGGTCAGCGAGGTGGACCGCCAGCTGCCGATCATCTTCGGCGCCGGAGCGGGGGCGCTCGCGCTGGCGACCGGCGGGACGGCGCTGATGAGCAGACGGCTGCAGCGGCAGACCCACAGCCTCGCCCCGGACGAGATGACCCGGATGTACGAGCACCATGACGCGGTGCTGCACTCCGTACGCGAAGGGGTCCTCATCATCGGCGACGACGGGCGGCTGCTGCTGGCGAACGACGAGGCCCGCAGGCTGCTGGAGCTGCCCCCGGACGTCGAGGGACACCATGTGTCGGAGCTGTCGGGGCTGTCGGGCCTCGACCCGGAGACGGTGGCGCTGCTCGCCTCCGGCCGGGAGGCCACCGACGAGGTCCACTTCGCCGGGGAACGGCTGCTGGCGGTCAACCAGCGGCCCACGGACCGTGGCGGAGGCCCCAAGGGCACCGTGGTCACGCTGCGCGACACGACCGAGCTGCAGGCACTGTCCGGCAGGGCGCAGGTCGCACGCGAGCGGCTGAAACTGCTGTACGACGCCGGGCTGAGCGTCGGCACCACCCTCGACGTCGTCCGCACCGCCGACGAGCTGGCCCGGGTCGCCGTCCCCCGTTTCGCCGACTTCGTCACCGTGGATCTCGCCGACGCCGTACTGCACGGGGAGGAGCCGGCCGGCACGGCGACGGACATGCGGCGCGTCGCCGTGGCCGGCGTACGCGACGACCATCCGCTGTACGAGAAGGGCCGGCTGATCGACTTCCTGCCCTCCACGCCCCAGGCGCGGGGCTATGGCACGGGCCGCTCGGTGCTCGTGACGGATCTGTCCACCGCCACGGGCTGGCACGCACAGGACCCCCAGCGGACCAAGAACATCCTGGACTACGGCATCCACTCCCTCATCGCCGCCCCGATCGCGGCCCGGGGTGTCGTGCTCGGCATGGCCAACTTCTGGCGCTCCAAGCAGCACGACGCGTTCGACGACGAGGAGCTGTCGCTGGCGGAGGAGCTGGTGGCCCGTGCCGCGGTCAGCATCGACAACGCCCGTCGGTACACCCGTGAGCACGCCCTCGCGGTCACACTGCAGCGCAGTCTGCTGCCGCGGGCCCTGCCCGAGCAGAGCGCCCTCGACGTCGGCTACCGCTACCTGCCCGCCCAGTCGGGGGTGTCCGGCGACTGGTTCGACGTGATCCCCCTGTCGGGTAGCCGGGTGGCACTGGCCGTGGGGGACGTGGTCGGCCACGGTCTGCACGCCGCCGCCACGATGGGCCGGCTGCGCACCGCGGTGCACAACTTCTCCACCCTCGACCTGCCGCCCGACGAACTGCTCAGCCATCTGGACGATCTGGTCGGACGCATCGACCAGGACGAGGCGGGCACCGACAGCGCCGCGGGCGTGGTGGGCGCCACCTGCCTGTACGCGATCTACGATCCCGTGGCGCGCCGTTGCGCCATGGCGCGCGCGGGTCATCTGGCGCCCGCGCTGGTCCACCCCGACGGCAGCGTCACCTTCGCCGATCTGCCGGCCGGGCCGCCGCTCGGCCTCGGCGGCATGCCGTTCCAGACCGCCGAGCTGGACCTGGCGGCCGGCACCCAGCTCGTCCTGTACACCGACGGCCTCATCGAGGACCGCACCCGCGACCTGGACGTGGGCATGGAACTGCTGCGCGAGGCGCTGGCGGGCCACCCCGACCGGCCGCCGGAGGACAGCTGCCAGGCCGTCCTGGACGAGCTGCTGCCCGACCGGCCCAAGGACGATGTGGCGCTGCTCATCGCCCGCACCCGGCCGCTGCCGCCCGCGCGGATCGCCGACTGGGACGTGCCGGTCGACCCGGCCGCCGTCGCGCGGATGCGCGGGGCCGTGTCCGAGAAGCTCGACGAGTGGGGCCTGTCCGAGCTCGCCTTCATCATGGAGCTCGTCCTGAGCGAGCTGATCACGAATGCGATCCGCCACGGCTCCGAGCCGATCCATGTACGACTGATCTATGACCGCACGCTGATCTGCGAGGTGGCCGACGGCAGCAGCACCTCACCGCATCTGCGCTACGCCGCGACGACCGACGAGGGGGGCCGGGGCCTGTTCCTCGTCTCGCAGATGACCGAGCGCTGGGGCACCCGGTACACGCCGCAGGGCAAGGTGATCTGGGCCGAGCAGGCACTGCCGTCCCCCGACGGGGACGGCGCACTGTCGGCCGAGGCCCTCCTTGCGTTCGGCGACGAGGACTTCGGCGACGAGGACTTGCCGGAGGCGCGGGGCGCCGGGGACGAGCCGCACAGCGACAACGGCGAGGCGTAGGCGCAGCCGGGGTCAGGGGGCGGAGGCGGCGGGTGGCCCGTCGTCCGGTCGTGGCCCGTCGTCCGGTCCGGAGTCCAGCGTCTGTTCGGCCCAGATGGTCTTGCCCCGGTCGTTGCGGCGGGTGCCCCAGCGGTGCGCGAGCTGGGCGACGAGCAGGAGTCCACGACCGCCCTCGTCGGTGGCGCGCGAGTGCCGCAGGTGCGGGGCGGCGCTGCTGCCGTCGGTGACCTCGCAGATCAGCGTGCGGTCCCGGATCAGCCGTACCTGGATGGTGCCCCGCGCGTACCGGATGGCGTTGGTGACCAGCTCGCTGATGACCAGTTCGGTCGTGAAGGACAGGGCGCCCAGTCCCCACGCGGCGAGCTGGCGGTCGACCAGGGTACGGGCGGTCGCCACGATCGCGGGATCGCTGGGAAAGGTCCAGGACGCGATCCGGTCCTCGCTCAGAACGCGGGTGCGCGCGAGTACCAGCACGACGTCCAGGGTGGGCCGGCCGGACAACTCGGAGTAGATCACCGCGTCACAGGCCTCCTGCACGCTCGCGTGCGGCTGGCCGAGGATGCACTGCAACCGCGCGATGCCCTCGGCCGCCGGACTGCCGACGAGTGCCTCGCTGTAGAGCGCGATCAGAGTTCCCTCGGGCAGTTGCGTCTCCCAAGGGGCGTACGAAGCGCTGCCGCTGCCGAGCGGAGGCCCCGCGGGCGCGTCGACCGGTTGCACATGTCCGTCGGGATGGACGAGGACCGGGGGCAGATGTCCGGCGCAGGCCACCTCGGCCCGGTGGTTCGCGGGGTCGTAGATCACGCAGGTGCAGCAGGCGGTGGCCGACTGCATCTCCACGGGATCGTCGGCGGCCTCGGGACGGCGCTCCTCGCCCAGACGGAGCATCAGATCGTCCAGGTGGGCCAGTACTTCATCGGACGCCAGGTCCAGGGCCGCCAGGCTGCGGCTCGCGGCGCGCAGCCGGCCCATGGTGGCGACGGCGGGCAGGCCCTCGCCCGCCACGGCCCCGACCATCAGCGCCACCCGCGCACCGGAGAGCGGGATGACGTCGTACCAGGTTCCGCCGGCGTGTCCCGGCAGAAAGCTGAACGCCACGTCGACGGCGCTCTGGGTGGGCAGCTGCCGGGGGAGCAGGCTGTTCTGGAGGGTGAGCGCCGTGTTGCGCTCGCGCGTGTAGCGACGGGCGTTGTCCACGCACAGGGCCGTCTGCGCGGCGAGTTCGGTGGCGACGGTCAGATCGTCCCGGTCGAAGGGATCGTGTGTCACGGACCGGTAGAGGGTCGCCACGCCCAGCACGATCCCGCGCGCGGCGAGCGGTACCACGATCAGCGACCGCACCCCGCCGGCGCGGATGCGGTCCCTCCTGAGCGGATCGTGTGCGAGCCACTCGCCGTCCTCGTCGATCCGCGGTATCAGCCGGGGGCGGAGATCGGTCAGGGTCTGGGTGAGCGGTGTCGGGAAGCCGTACGAGGCCGTCTCGCCGATCGCGTAGGCGGGCTGGAGGGCAGCCGCGTCGGTCGACCGGAACGCCACGCGCCGGAACGTGATCTCCCCTGCGATCGGGCCCGGTGCGGGTGCCTCGCCCCGGCAGACGCAGTCGAGCACGTCCACGGAGACGGCGTCGGCCACCCGGCCGACCGCGACCTCGGCCAGCTCGTCCGCGGTACGGACGATGTCCAGGGTGGTGCCGATCCGCATGCTGGCGTCCTTGAGCAGTTCGAGGCGTAGTCGGTACTTGTGGCGTTCCGTGACGTCGAGGAGCAGGGTGGCCACTCCGAGGACCCTTCCGGTGCGGTCGCACAGCCGGAATGCCGACAGGGAGAACATGTGCTCGTGGGAGTGGTCGGCCGGCGGATATCCCGGCTGGGCGAAGTCGATGACCGGCCGTCCGGTGTGCAGCACCCGCCTCAGCGCGTCCACGACGGTGTCGGTCACCACGCTGGGTGCGACGGCGGTGCCAGGCTGTCCGATGATGTCCTCGGCGTGGACGCCGCGCATGCCGGGTGACGCGATGTTGAACCGCACCACCTTCAAGTCGGTGTCGAGAAGGTGCAGTCCGATCGGTGACTCGGTCATCAGTGCGTCGAGCACGGCCCGGTCGAAGTCGCCGCCCTGTGTCCCGTCCGCCCGGGAGAGCAGGACCGTCCAGGCCGCCGCCCCCTCGGCGGTGAGACGCGGGCACATCCGCCACTCGGTTTCGACCGTGCGGCCGGACCGGTCGCGCAGGCGCACCAGGCGGTCGTCGTCGGCCGGCGAGTCCGGATCGGGAGGGACGAGGAGCGGCCACAGCGGTCGGCCCACCATCTCCGCGGGGCCGTAGCCCAGCAGGGCCTCGGCCTCCTCGCTCCACTCGGTGATCACACCGGCGGTGTCCAGGAGGATCCTCGCCGGCGGTGTCGCCGGTACGTCACCGCTGCCCGGCACCTTGTCTGGAGTGGTCATCGCAACCCTCCACTCGCCCGGTGGTCCGTGCCGTCCGCCCGTGGCTCGCGTCGCCCGACGCATTGCCGGACGACCGGTACGTCTCTCAGATTGGCAGGCGCCCGCGCCGCTCGCTCGGCGGCGCGTGATCGACGCTCGGTGCGGCCCGGCGCGTGATGCGGCTCACCCATGTAGTTCATTGTTCAACTACATGCTGCGGCGTAGCGTGAGGGATGCCGGAACAACGGCGGTGACCGCGGTGTTCGCAATCGTGAAACACCGGTGGTGCAAGGAGGAATGACCATGAACAAGCTCGTGCGGCGTATGGCCACTGCGGCGGTTTCCGCCGCGTTCGTCGGCGGCGCTGTCTTCGCCGCCGGAGGCCCCGCCGCGGCGGCCGCCCCCCAGACGACCGGGCACATAGCCGCCCAGGTCGCCGTCGTCCAGGGTGGCCACGCCGGTGCCGCCGAGCACACCACGGTGAACGGCCGCATGGACCCCTGGATCGCGGACCAGCTGGCGATGTTCGCCCCCACGGCGGCGCACCGCACGGTGACGTCCGACACCTGGATCGCGGGCCAGGTGGCGATGTTCGACCACTCGGTCGCGCACCGGTCGGTGACGTCCGACGCCTGGATCATGGGCCAGGTGAACCAGTTCGCCGGGCACGCTTCCCTTCGCTGACCTCCGGGTGACCGTCGGGCGCCCTTCGGGCCCCCGCTCCGTCCCCACCGCGGCGGCCACCCGGCCCCGCTCCTCGTCGCCGCCCCGCCGCCGTAGCGGCGTTCTCCGGGCCCCGACCGAGGACCGCGACCGGCCTGCCGGCCGCCGGGACCAGCTGCTCCACCGGATCGAGCCCACGTAGCGGCTCCCGCCCCACGCCATCCGTCGCGCGCCGGCCGCCGCCGTGCGCCCCGGTCGGGATGTGCTGTGTCGAAGAGGGCGCATCGGGTACTCAGGGGAGCACCGAAGTCGTCCGGAACCGGACAGCACAGGTCAGGGGCTGCCCGGTGCGGCACATGGAGTGGTCATGACGCAGAACGGGGACGACGTGACGCCGGCCCGGCCGTCCGGGACGCCCGAACTCCGTCTGGCGGCGACACCGTCCGAGCGGCGACCGGGGCGTCACCCTCAGCCGCCCGAGCAGGGCCTGCCTCCCGATCACAGCCAGGCGATCCTGGAGGCGACCAAGCGCGTGGGCGCCCTCCTGAAGCGGGAGGGGCATATGTTCGCCCTGGCCGGGAGCGTCGCGGTCTACGCGCACGGGGGAAGCGAGCACCTTCAGCACGACGCGGATTTCTGTGTGCGGCCCGAGGACGCCGAGGCGGTCGCGGCCACGCTGCACGGCGCGGGACTCACGGTGTACAGCCCCCCGGAGGACTGGCTGCTGAAGGCCAAGTGCTTCGACCAGGACATCGACGTCATCTTCGAACTGGCGCACCGCCCCGTCTCCACGGACATGCTCGGTCGGGCGCAGGAACTCCCCGTCGCCTCGGTGCGGATGCCCGTGCTGTCGCCCACAGATCTGCTGTGGAGCCTGATCGCCGCCTTCTCCGAGCACCACTGCGACTTCGGCGCGGTCCTTCCCGTCGCCCGCGCGCTGCGCGAGAAGGTCGACTGGGATCAGGTGCGGCGGCACTGCGGCGAGGACCCCATGCCTGCCGCGTTCTTCTTTCTCCTCGAACGCCTGAACGTCATCGGCCCGCGGAAGGAGGCGCCATGAGCAACCGCGACGCAGGGCGGGCGCACTCCGGTGCTCCGGCGGCCGGCAACACGGAGTACCGCGTCGCCCACCTTCTCGATCGTCTCGCCGCCGGTCACCCCGGTGAGCTGGGCGTACGGGTCGAGGTACGCGGTCAGGCCGTGCAGCTGACCGGCACGGTCGCCTCCGCGCAGTGCCGCGAGGAGATCCTGGGCATCGTGCGGGAGGAACTGGCGGGAGTGCCGGTCCACAGCGACATCGTGGTGGCGGAGGCTTCCGCGCCCGGCCAGGCGGAGGAACTCGCATGATCCGGGTGGCGGCGGTCGGAGACATCCATATGGGGCCGGAGACCCAGGGCGCGCTCCGCCCGGCCTTCGAGTCCCTTGCCGAGTGCGCCGACGTGCTGTTGCTGGCCGGCGACCTCACCCGCCACGGCGCCCTGGAGGAGGCACGGGTGGTGGCAGGGGAGGTCAGGGAGCTGCCGGTGCCGGTCGTGGCGGTGCTGGGCAACCACGATCACCACGACGAGCGGCCGGACGAGGTCGCGGCCGTCCTGGAGGACTCGGGCGCCCGAGTCCTCGAAGGGGGCGGAACCGTCATGAGCGTCGGGGACACCAGGGTCGGCGTGGCCGGGACCAAGGGATTCGGGGGCGGTTTCGTCGGCCGTAGCGCGGGCGAGTTCGGCGAGCCGCTGATGAAGGAGTTCGTACGGTGCTCACGGCGGTGCGCCGACGCCCTGCGGGCGGCCCTGGAGGAACTGGACGAGCAGGGCTGTGATGTACGCATCGCCCTCACCCACTATTCCCCCGTGCCGGAGACGCTGGCCGGGGAGCCGCCGGAGATCTACCCCTTCCTCGGCAGCTATCTGCTGGCCGAGGCGATCGACACGGCCGGTGCGGACCTCGCGGTGCACGGGCACGCCCACGCCGGTACGGAACACGGCATGACCAGCGGCGGCGTCAAGGTGCGGAACGTGGCCCAGCCGGTCATCGGACGGGCCTTCCGCGTGTACCACCTGCATGCGCGCGAGCCGCTGACCGCCGACGTGTCCGGCACGGCACCGGACTGAGCCGGACCGCCCGCCCTTTTGGAGCCGTACGTCCCCCGGAGCGCCCGTGGCGCGCCCGGTGATGTCAGAGAGTGGTCCTGGTCTCGGACTGGGCCCGGCCGCCCTGGTGGGGAACCTTCGGCCGTGGTGGGGTGGTCCGCGGTGTGCCGGTCTCCTCCCCACGGGGCGTGGACCGGCTCTCCGCCCAGGCCACCAGCTCCGGGTCCGCCAGTGTGTCCACCCACAGATCCGCGAGGTCCAGGGCTTCGGGGCCGGGATTCCGGCCGACCCCGATCACCCGCAGTCCCGCACCGACGGCCGCCTTCAGGCCGCTGAGCGAGTCCTCGACCGCCAGGGCGCCGCCGCAGTCCACGCCCAGGCGCCGTACGGCCTCGGCATAGGTGTCGGGAGACGGCTTCGGCGCAACTCCCGGCTCCGGCACGACGATATGCCGGAAGTGCTGTCTCAGGCCCACGGACTGGAGGCTGAACTCCACGACGTCGGCGGGGCAGTTGCTGGCGACGGCCAGGGGAGCGAACCGGCCCAGGCCCCTCACCAGACCCGGCGCTCCGGGCATGGCCATGGGGCACTGCGCCACCAGTGCGCGGAAGGCGGCCAGGAGTTGCCCGGCCATCTCCTCGCTGCTGTCCGGTTTGCCGATGAGGCGTGCCATGAGGGCGCCGCACTCGGTGTAGTGCAGGCCCTTGCTGCTGTGCGTGAACTCCGGGTCGGGGGCGGCGCCGTTCTCGCGCAGAACGATGTCGCGGGCCTGTTGCCAGTGGCGTTCGGAGTCCACCAGGGTGCCGTCGCAGTCGAAGACGACGGCCTGGGGTGTCCAGTCGAGGATGCGATGGGGGGTCATGTGCTTGCTTGCCGTTCTGGTGCAGGACGGAACTGCCGAAGGGCGGCGCGATCCGCCGGTGGAGGGTTCCGGTGCGCCTGTGGGGGTCGATTCACTGCGGAGAAGAGTGAAGCGCAGTGCGACGGTGGCCCGTTCACTCGTGCGGTGGTCGTACACCGCACACTGCCGTGGTCCCGGGCGCATCCGGAACCAGAAACATAATGAACGCTACGCTCTGTTTGACACGTTGGGGAGAATTGCCGACGCAATACCCACGTGTGGGTGACATCTCAGCGATAGCGCAGCATTCCCGTGACGGTCTGGGCGCCTCCCTGACGGCAATGAAAGAGGGCCGAACGGCCGTATTCGGAACAGTGAATGACGGCGGGCGGCCGGTGTTCGGTGAACCGCAGTGCGGTCATCCGGCAGGAGACCGGCCGCAGCAGCCGCCCGCCGCTGCGCAGGGCGACGGCCTGGCGCGCCGCCTCCAGCAGGGCCATCCCGGGCACATGGTCCGTGCCGTGGTCGAAGAGGAAGGGGTGCCGGGGGTCGACGGGATCCAGGAGGACGTCGTCGCCCGCCAGGGAGACGATGACGTCCGACGCCGAGTCCAGCCCCAGCAGGGCCGGTTCGGGCCGAGGCTGCCGGTCCGTGTGCCCGGCCGGGGCGGCGCCGGATCTCAGGGCGGCGTACCGCCCGGCGTCGAGGAACCGCGCCCCGCCCGCCGCGTGCGCGAACGCCCGGTCCCCGGCGAGGAACGCGACCCGCATCCGCAGACCCGTCACCGTGGTCCCGCTCCGGTCGGTGCGCACGTCCCCGACGGATGCCAGGCAGGTGATCTCGCTCGCGCCGTGGGGCGCCCGGGGTTCGGCCGCCGGGTCGAGTTCGTACGCCACGTCGTGGATCAGGAAGCGGGCCGTGGGCGGCACGTCGAAGTGGCGCAGCGGAATGCAGATGCCGAGTTGGCGCAGCGTCTCCACGACCATCCACGGGCTGTGGCGGTCGTCGCGTCCACGGGGGAACGTGGGATGCGAGCGCGTCCAGGCCGCCGCCGCGCAGAAGCTGAGCGGACCACAGCGGCGGACATCCGTGAGCAGGACCTCGGCCACCGAGACCCGGTGCACGCATTCACGTGCCACGGTCCGGGACCAACTCAGCGCGGGACAACAGGCCCCGGAGGCGCCCCGGGTGCACCCGTCGAGCGAATTCTGCGCGCCCCGTATCGGCTGCCGAGAGTCCATGTAATACAGCTAATAAGACAATTGTTGGTTCCGCATGCGCGGCCTCGTGCCCGCGCGGCAGGAGGGCTACATTCCTCTCGCGCTCCACCGACAGACAAAGGAACACACGTGCAGGATCGGGCAGAAGAAACCCGCCGAGCCGTCTTGCAGGCGGCGGCTCACCTGTTCTTCGAACGGGGATACGCGGCGACCAGCATCAATGACATCAGCGAACGGTCCGGCCGCACCAGCGGGGCGATCTATTTCCACTACACCAACAAGGAACAGCTCGCGCTGGCCGTGGTCGAAGCACATTTCGCCGCCTGGCCGGCCCTGGTGGCGCACCACGAGGCCGCCCTCGAACCCACCCTCCGGAAGCTGGTACGCCTGAGCTTCGCGGTCGCCCGCGCCTTCCGGGACGACGTCCTCGTCCGTGCGGGCGCCCGGCTCTGGGCCGAGCGCCGGTCCATCGCCGTGGAGATGCCCCCGCCCTTCGTCGACTGGATCGCCACGGTCGAGCGCATGCTGGCCCGAGCCCGGGCGGAAGGCGATCTCGCCCCCCACGCGGAACCCAGCCGCGACGCCCCCACCCTGGTCGCCGCGTTCTTCGGACTGCACACCCTCTCCGACGCCCTCGACGACCGCGTACTGATCGAGGACCGCCTGACCGATCTCTGGCTGCTGCTTCTGCCCGGCCTCCAGGTCGGCCCCGCACCCCGGGCACTGCTCGCCGAGGTGAGCGGCCGCGCCACGGGCCCGGCGGACGGCGACCACGCCCTGACGGCCCACCGCACGGCCGGACCGCACGACCCGGCGCCGCGCCCCGGAGTGATCAGCGGTTGAGAAAGGCCCAGCGCGGGAGCAGCCTGGACGCAGTGCTGCGGATCGGCCCGTCGAGGACTCCCGGCGGGGCCCGGACGACAGAACGAGGGCGACGACATGGCGCAGGGCTCCGCGATACCGGACAGACACCGTTTCACGAGGCGGGAGCCCGCGCCGGACGCTGGGGTCATCGTGGATCCGCGGGGCATCGTGACCGCGCTGAGCCCGGGCATCTGCCGGCTCCTCGGCTACGAGCCGGAGGACCTGGTCGGCCGGCCCGCGACGGAGCTGCTGGCTGAGCCCCCGCCGTCGGCCGTCCTGCGCAGCCACGCCCGGCGGGAGATCTGGAGCGCCCGCATCGCCCTCCGGCACCGGGACGGCCACCCGCTGGCCTGGACGCTGCGGGCCGAACCGTTGCGGGACGCGACCGGGAAGACGTACTGGCTCCTCACCGCCGAGGGCGTCGAGCCGTCCGGACTCCCACCGGGGAACGTCGGCGAACCGGACACCGCGCTCCTCAAACAGTGGGCGCTGGACCAGCTGCCGCTGCCCATGGCCATCTACGACCGCAGGGGAGTGCGGCTGGAGGTCAACACCGCCATGCGGCGCGAGTCGGGCCGGCAGGACCACGAACTCCTCGGCTGGCCCATCGGGGAGTCCCGGTGCGGGAACACACTGCTGGGGCTGCAGGGCATCGGCGAAGCCATGACGGAGGTCCTGCGCACCGGGAGAACGGTGATGTGCGAGGCGCACTCGCCCGGCTCCGACACCGCCGGTTCGCGGGTGTGGCTGCTGTCGTTGTATCCCGTACGCGGCCCCGGCGGCCAGGTCTGCGGCATGTCCGCGGCGGCCGTGGACACCACCGAGCAGTACCGCGCCCGCAGACGTCTGGTCGTCCTCAACGAGGCGGCGCTGCGGATCGGCACCACCCTCGACCTCAGCCGCACCGCCGACGAGCTGGCGGCGGTCGGCACGGACCACTTCGCCGACTTCGTGCTGGTGGACCTGCTCGACAGCGTCCTCAAGGGCGAGGAGACGGTCAGCGGACCGCACAGCCTCCTCGTCTTCCGCAGAACCGCCCAGCGCTCGGTCCTCCCGCGGTGTCCCGAGTCGGTGGTCCCCATCGGGGGCACCTACACCTATCCGGAGGACTCCCCGCCCGGACGCGCCCTCGCCGCGGGCCGGGGCGCCCTGCACCGCGCCGAGGACATCACGCACTGGTGGGCGGAGAGCTCGCCCGCGCGCGCCCGCAAGATCCGCGAGTTCGGGATCCACTCCTTCATGGCCGTACCGCTGCGGGCCCGGGGGATCACGCTCGGGCTGGCGCTGTTCTTCCGCCACCGCAACCCCGCGCCCTTCGAGGCGGACGATCTGCGGCTCGCCGAAGAATTGAGCGCCCGTGCGGCGGTCCACGTCGACAACGCCCGCCGCTACGGCCAGGAACGCGCCACCGCGCTCGCCCTGCAGCAGACCATCCTCCCGCACCCCGCGCTGCACCACCCCGCCGTCGAGACCGCCTCCCGGTATCTGCCCGCCCACGCCGGTGCCGGCATCGGCGGCGACTGGTTCGACGTCATCCCCCTGTCCGGGGCCAGGGTGGCCCTCGTGGTGGGGGACGTGGTCGGCCACGGCATCACGGCCTCGGCGACCATGGGCCGGCTGTGTACGGCGGTGCGCACCCTGGCCGATGTGGACCTGGCTCCCGACGAACTGCTCACCCACCTCGACGACCTCGTGCTGCTCATGGACCGCAACGAGGCCGCCGACCCCGCCGGCCGCTCCGCCCCTAGTTCGGGCGAGGTCGGCGCCTCCTGTCTGTACGCGGTCTACGACCCCGTCTCCCGGCGCTGCTCCATGGCCAGAGCCGGCCACCCGCTGCCCGCCCTGGCCACCCCGGACGGCGATGTCCGCTTCCTTGACCTGCCGGCCGGGCCGCTGCTGGGCCTCGGCGGCCTGCCCTTCGAGTCCGCGGAGTTCGCCGTCCCGGAGGGCAGCGTCCTCGCCCTCTACACCGACGGGCTGATCGAGTCCCCGGCACGCGACGTGGACGAGGCCTGCGATCTGTTGCGCGCCGCCCTCGCCGACCCCGGCCGCCCGCTGGAGGAGACATGCGACCGAGCGCTCGGCAGTCTGCTGCCCGAGGCCCGCACCGACGACGTCGTGCTCCTGCTGACCCGGACCCGGGCCCTGAGCGCCGACCGCGTGGCCACCTGGGAACTGCCGTGCGAGCCTTCCGTCGTCGCCCTGGCCCGCGAACTCGCCTGCGAGCGGCTGGCCACCTGGCAGCTCGGGCACACCGCCTTCGTCGCCGAACTCGTGGTCAGCGAGCTGGTCACCAACGCGATCCGCTACGGCTCCCCGCCGGTGTATCTCCGGCTCATCCGGGACACGGCCCTGATCTGCGAGGTAGGCGACGCCAGCAGCACCGCGCCGCATCTGCGGCGCGCCCGCCTCTCCGACGAGGGCGGCCGCGGCCTCCTCATCGTCGCCCAGCTCTCTCAGCGCTGGGGCAGCCGCCACCACCGCTCCGGCAAGACCATCTGGGCCGAACTCCCGCTCACGCCTGAGATGCAGCCGATATGAACGGTCGAGAATGGGCGCATGACACGAGGGCAGGCGGTGACGGTCGGCATCGACCTGGCCGCGAGCGCACGGCGTACGGCGGTGTGCCGGGTGCGCTGGACGGACGAGGGCGGCCCGTCGGCGGAGTTCGTGGTGCCACGGGACGACGAGGACCTGCTGGAGCTGGTCCGGACGGCGGACAAGACGGGCCTGGACTGCCCGCTGGGCTGGCCGTCGCACTTCGTGGCCACCGTCGAGGCCCATCACCGGGGCGAGCGGCTGCCCGAGCCGGTCCGGTTCACGGAGCGGACGGACGGCAGAGCGGGCCTGGACGCGCTGCGGTTCCGGCTGACGGACGACCTCACATGGAAAGCGACCGCGATGCGACCGCCGCTGTCGGTGTCCACCGACCTGCTCGGCGTCGTGGCGCTACGGGCGGCCCGTCTGCTGGACCGCCTCGCCGCCGACGGCGCCGCCGTACCCCGGGACGGATCCGGGCCGGTCGCCGAGGTCTATCCCGCCGCGGCGCTGCGGCGGTGGGGGATCCGCCCGGCCCGGAGCTACAAAAGTGGTACACCCGAGGCGCGTTCCGTCCGGGAGGACATCGTCCGCTCGCTCGAAGCGGGCCTGGGAGCGCCCCTGCCCGAACCGCTGCGCACGATCTGTGCCGGCAGCCACGACCACCTCGACGCCTTCGTCTGCGCCCTGGTCGCGCGCTCCGTCGGCCTCGGTGACACCCAGTGGCCGCGCTCCCCGGAGGAACGCGAGGCGGCCCGGCGGGAGGGCTGGATCCATCTGCCCGGTACCGACCTCGCCGCCCTACGCCGCTGACGGGAGCCTCGGCGGGCCTCGGCGCACACGGAGCGAGTCACATATGTCCACTCGTACGAGAACCGGGCCTAGCCGGTCCGGACCGCGAGCAGGGCCACGTCGTCGTGGTCGTCGGGGTGGCGCAGCCCGTGCAGCAGCAGGTCGCAGGTCTCCTCCAGGGGCCCCTCCGGCTTGTCGAGGAGGGCCAGGAGCGAGTTGAGCCGGTCGTCGATGGCGTGGTGACGGGTCTCCACGAGACCGTCCGTGTAGAAGATCAGCACGTCGCCCGGGAGCAGCTCGACGGTCGTGGTGCAGAACGGCACACCGCCCACGCCGAGCGGTGCGGCGGTGGGCAGGTCCAGCAGCGCGGGTTCCCTGCCCGGACGGGCCAGCGCGGGCGGCATATGGCCCGCGTTGGCCAGGTGGCACCGCCTGCTGTGGGGGTCGTACACCGCGTAGACGCAGGTGACGATGTAGTGCTCCAGATCGCAGGTGATCTTGTCGAGATGCTGGAGCACGGTGCCGGGGGGCAGATCGAGGTCCGCGTAGGCGCAGGTGGCGGTGCGCAGCCGGCCCATCGTGGCGGCGGCGTCGATGCCGTTTCCCATGACGTCGCCCACGACGAGCGCGGTCTTGTCGTCGTCGAGGGGGATGACGTCGTACCAGTCCCCGCCGACCTCGCTGGTGGCCTGGGCGGGCTGGTAGCGGTAGGCGATTTCCAGCCCGGGGTGGTGGGGCGGGTGCTCGGGCAGCAGGCTGCGCTGGAGGGTGAGGGCGGTGTTGCGCACACTCTGGTACCAGCGGGCGTTGTCCATGGCCACGGCGGCGCGACCGGCCAGCTCGGTGGCGAGGACGACGTCGTCCTGGTCGAAGGGGTGCGGATTGCGGGTGCGTTTGAGGTCGAGGGCGCCGAGCACTTCGCCGCGCGCGATCAAGGGCACCGCCAGATAGGAGTGGACGCCGGCGCTGGCGAGGAGGGAGGCGGCCTCGGGATCGCGGGCGATGCGCCGCAGATCCTGGGGGGCGACCTGACGTACCAGGACCGGCCGGCCGGAGTGCACGCACAGGGTGACCAGCCGGTCCCCGTCGTAGGCGGCGAGGTCTCCGGGCGGGTCGGCGGCGCGCAGGGCCACGGTGGGATGGGACGCCTTGAGGGCCAGCGCGCGGAAGAGTTCGGGGCCGCCTCCCGGCCGCCCCGTGCGGCGGCAGGCCAGGGCGGAGTCCAGGACGTCCACGGCGACGACGTCGGCGAGATCGGGGGTCGCGACCTCGGCCAGTTCGCGGGCGGTCTGCTCCACCTCCAAGGTGGTGCCGACGCGGGCGGAGGCGTCCGCGATCAGGGCCAGGCGCCGCCGGGCACGGTCGGCCTCGATGGCCGCGCGATGCCGCTCGGTGACGTCGACGACCGAGGCGGCCGCGCCGAGGACCCGGCCGCCGGGGTCTTCGAGCCGGTAGAACGACAGGGACCAGGCGTGGTCGTTGTCGGGATCGGTCGGCGTGCGGCCGACGGCGTACTGGTCCAGGAGCGGGTCGCCGGTGGCCAGCACCTGGTGCAGGGCGGACTCGATGGTCTCGATGTCGGGGAACGGCGGGGCGGTCTCCCTCAGATGGCGGCCGATGTGCTCCGCGGCGGGTATGCCGTCGATGCGCTCCAGCGCCTGATTGACGAGGAGAAAGCGCAGGTCGGGGTCCATCAGGGCCAGTCCGATGGGGGACTGGTCGATCAGCCGCTGGCACAGGGCCAGATCGGTCTCGACGCGCTGCATCATGCCGTGGTCGGCGGCGATGCCCAGTGCGTAGACGTCGCCGACATCGTTGAGGAGCCGCATGTTACGGAACTCCATCAGGCGAGTGCTGCCGTCCCTGTGCAGGATGGGGAAGGCGCCGGACCAGCTGCGGCCCGTCTCCATCACCTCGCCGAACAGACCGAGAATGGTCTGCAGGTGCTCCGGGCGGACCAGCAGCCGCCCCGCGTACTCGCCGAGAGCCTCCTGCGCCGAGTAGCCGAAGAGATCCTCGGCCTGGGGACTCCAGAACACGATCCGACCGTTGGTGTCCAGCACCACCGCGGCGATGCTGAGGAGATCCAGCAGGCTGCCGGCCCGGGGTCGGCCCGGGTCGGTTCGGTCGCCGTCGGCCTGGAAGGGTTCGGTTGTCATCCCAGATCTCCCTCCGTCTGCCGGCGTGCCGCGGGGCCACTCGTCGGTGTCGCTCCACACCCAGGTCTGGCTCCCCGTACCTCCATGCTGCCCCCGGCCGTGCGGCCGTGCCCAGCCCGGAACGCGGTGGGTGTCCGGCGCCGTACGGAGCGTGACGGCGGGCGAACGCCCCAGCGGTCACGGGTCGGCGGCCGACCGGTCAGGGCCGGCCAGGTCTGAGCCGAAACAGGTCAGAGCCGGACTGGTCAGAGCCGGACTGGTCTGAGCCGGACTGGTCTCAGCAGACGACGGCCGCGGCCTGGGTCAGCCCCATGTCCTCGACCAGGCCGCAGACCGCGAACGGGTCGGTTCCCTGGCGCGACGGGATGGCGAGCCCATGTGCGGCGGCGGGCCTGGCGGACGTGGCGTGACCGGGTGCGTACGGCACTTGGTGCGGCGTCGGCGCGGCGGCGGGCCGCCGCCCGGCCCGCACCTGCGACGTCGGCTGCTCCCGTGGCGCCCCGAGACGGCGGGCGTCCGGAACGACCGAGCGCTGTGCGGGGACGGGCCGGCGCTCCTGGGAGGAGGAGCGGAGCCCGGCGGGCGAGGAAGGCGCCAGCCACGGACGAGACACGGAACCCGTGCGTACGAGCGCCGCCGTCCCTCGCGGGGGCCGTGGTGCCGAGGGACGCGGAACGATCGGCGCGGGCGCATGGGCGTCGGCGGCCGCGGCCTGCCGGTCACCGGAATCGTGCCGAACGGTCACGCACCCGGCGGCGAGCAGCGCGACGGCGACGGAGAGGAACGTGCGGCGCATCCGCCCACGGTCGCGCACCGACGGCACGGGGGAGGAACGACGCGCGGGCGAGCCACCGGGACGGGTGAGGGCCGTGGTCGGGCGCACATATGAAGATCGGTCCGAGCGTTGCCCGGGGCGTGTCAGGAGCGCGGGGACGAGCCCGGCTCGGCCGGCAGCCGTACGGTGAAGCAGGCGCCGCCTTCCGGGCCGTGGCCCTGGGCGGTGACGGTGCCGCCGAGGAGCGTGGCCAGACGGTGCGCGAGAGCCAGGCCCAGACCGCTGCCGACCGGGCGGACGTCCCGGTAGCGCGCCGTGAGCGCGCCGCGTTCGAAGGCGACCGCCACATCCTCCTCGGTGAGTCCGGGACCGCCGTCGCGGACCTCCAGCCGTGCCCCGGCGCCGTCCTGGCACAGGGCCAGCACCAGGGGCCGGCCGGCCGGGGTGACCCGCAGCGCGTTCCCCAGGAGGCCGTCGACGAGCTGCCGTACCCGGAAACGGTCCGTGGTGACCCGCACCGGGTGTCCGGGACGTTCGGCACGGAAGGCGACGTCGTGCCCGGTGCAGCGGGCCGACCAGACGGTCGCCGCCTGTGCCACGAGGGCGTCCAGATCGACTTCGTCGATGTCCAGCCGGAAGTCGTCCGCCTCCAGCCGGGCCAGGGCGAGCAGATCGCCCACGAACCGCTCCAGCCGTTCGATCTCGCCCCCCAGGATCCGGCCCGCCTCGGGCACCTCGTCACCGGTGATCACCTTGTCGGCCAGCGCCTCGGCATAGCCCCGCACGGTGGTCAGCGGGGTGCGGATCTCATGCGAGACCGACATCAGGAAGTCCCGCTGCCGCTGCTCGCTGCGGGCCAGCGCCGCGTCCAGCGAGTTCAGGGCGGTGGCCAGCTCGGCGACCTCGGCGGGGCCTTCCGCCGGCACCCGGAGTCCGCGCTCGCCCTCGGACAGCCGATGGGCGGTACGGGCGGCCGAGACGAGCGGGCGGGCCAGACGCCGGGCCAGCAGCGCCCCCGCCAGGGCGGCACCGGACAGTCCGAGGCCCAGGGGCAGCACCAGCGCACCGCGCATCCGGTCGGCGGCCTCGTCCACGGAACTCATGGGCCGGGTCAGCACCAGTCCGCCGCCCGTGCGCGTGGGCACCCCCTCCACCAGCACCTCCCGCCCGCCCAGGAACCCGGTGCCGGACACGTACCGCCCCGCGAGCAGTGCCGTGCGCCGGGCGGTGCCGACGACGGGCGCCGCCGGACCCTGCACCGCGCCGGAGGTTGCGACAAGGGCGAGTTCGGTGCCGTTCGGGCCCGCGATGCGCTGCTGCCGGTCCAGCATCAGGGAGGCCAGTGCGGGGGTGCGGGCCATGACCTCCGCCTGGCGGGAGAGCTGGTCGCGCTCCTGGGACTCGGCAGTGGTACGGATCGTCCGCCAGGCGAAGAGAGCGGTGACCAGTACGGCGACCGCTGCCACGGCCGTGGTCAGCAGAACGACGCTCCCGGCCAGCGCGGCGCGGCGGCGTGCCGGAGTCACCGGCCGGTGTCCGCGACGCCGTACCCCACTCCGCGCACGGTGCGGATCGGGCTCGCGTCGCCGAGCTTGGCGCGCAGCTGGGAGACGTAGACGTCGATCATGCGGGTGTCCCGGTAGCCGGCGTACCCCCACACCCGCGCGAGAAGCTGGTCGCGGGAGAACACCTGCCCAGGGTGGCGCATCAGTTCGGCGAGCAGATTGAACTCGGTGGTCGTCAGCTCCACCGGGCGGTCGTCCACCCGCAGGGTGCGGCGCCCGGTGTCCAGCGCGAGACGGCCCACCCGGCGCACGGTGTCGCGCTCCGGGCCCGCGGCACGCCGCAGCAGGCTCTTGACCCGGGCGACGAGTTCGTGCGGGGAGAACGGCTTGGTGAGGTAGTCGTCGGCGCCCAGCTCCAGCCCGAGGATGCGGTCGGTGACCTCGTCCCGGGCGGTCACGAACAGCACGGGAGTCCAGTCGCCGTCCTCGCGCAGCCGTCTGCAGACCTCCATGCCGTCCAGGCCGGGCAGGGCGATGTCCAGCACGATCGCCACCGGACGCATCCGGCGGACGGCGGTGAGCGCCCCGTCGCCGTCGGCTTCGACGTGCACACCGAAGCCCTCCCGGGCCAGATAGCGCCGTTGCAGCTCGGCGATGTGCGGCTCGTCCTCGACGACCAGGACGAGGCCCTTGTTCTCCGGCATGTTCCTCTCTCCGCCCACCCCGGTCCCGGGGGCCGCTCTCTCCCCGCACCCGGACCCGAGGGCCGACCCGGGGCGGCGGGACGCTCGATGCTAACCAGCGCCACCGGCCCGGACCTCGGTGGGAGCCGATCCTTACACCGCCCGAACAATCACCGAACCTCCCGCTCGTACGCCTCCGCCACGCTGGGGCCGAGATCGAACGACCGGAGGACCACGTGAACAGCAGCGGCACCGCCGCCTCCCCGCACCGCCGGACGCCGCGCCCGGCGGGGGACGACCGCATACCCGACGGGACCGGCGCACCGGCGCGACCGGCGCCCGTACTCGGCGCCGTACCGGGGAGGGCGAGCTGAGCATGGCGTTCCCGCACCTGTGGGCCGGACCGGGCCCGACCGCCCCCGCTCCGACCGCGCGACTCGCCGACGCGGCCGCGTCCGGCACCGGCTCCGGAACGCGCGCGCTCCTCGTACTGGGCATCGTCACGGCCGTCGCACTGCTCCTGGCCGTGACACTGTTCCTTCTCCGCACCCGTGCTACCCGCCCCCCCGCCGACACCCCGCGCCCCCGCCCGTCCATCGGACGTCTGCACCGGCTCGGCCGATGGTGTGCGCGCCGGCCGTGGTGGGTTCTGGGCACCTGGCTGCTGATCACCCTGGCCGCGCTCGGCGCCGACCGGACCTGGGGCGGCTCGTACGACGACGACTTCTCGCTGCCCGGCACCTCCGTGCAGACCGGCGCCGACCTGCTGGACGCGCACGGTTCGGCCGCCGTGCGCGGCACCGCCTCACCCATCGTGCTGCACCCCGACCACGGGTCGCTCGCCGCTCACCGGGCGGCCGTCGAACAGGCCGTCGCCGCCCTGCGGAAGCTGCCCGAGGTGACAGCCGTGGCCGATCCGCTGGGGACGCCCGGCGCGGTCTCCGCCGACGGCTCCACGGCTCTCGTCACCGTCCACTTCGCCCGCAACCCCGTGCGCTTCGAGACGTCGTTCCTGGACGGCGTCGACGACGCCGTGCACCCGCTGCGCGCGGCCGGCGTCGAGGTCGAGTACGGCGGCCCCCTGGGCCGGCTCGCACGGCCCAAGGCCGCGGACCGGTTGTCGGAGGCGATCGGTCTCGCCACCGCCGTGGTCGTTCTGCTGACGGGCTTCGGCAGTCTGGCCGCGGCCGGACTCCCGCTGCTCACCGCCGTGATCGGGCTGCTGACCGGCGTCTGCCTCCTCGGTCTGCTGGCCGCGGCCTGGACGTTCGGTACCGCCGCGCCGACGCTAGCCACGATGATGGGCCTGGGCGTGGGCATCGACTACGCCCTGTTTCTCGTCACCCGCCACCGTCGGCTGCTGCACGACGTCGACGACCCGGCCGAGGCCGCGGGGCGGGCCGTGGCGACCAGCGGCCGTGCGGTGATCGTCGCCGCCACGACCGTGGCACTGGCGCTCGGCGGCCTCTACGCGTCGGGCGTGGGCTTCATCGGCACCCTCGGTGTCGCCGCCGGTCTGACCGTCGTCGTGGCCGCCGTCGCCGCGCTCAGCCTCACCCCGGCCCTGCTGGGCATCGCGGGCCGCCGTATCGACCGCTGGCGGGTGCGCCCGCCGGTCGACGAGCCCAACGGGACCGCCGACACCTGGCACCGCTGGGCCGGCCTCGTGGGCCGCCGCCCCTGGCCGTTCCTCCTCGTCGGCGTCCTGGTCCTGGCGGTGCTCGCCGTCCCCGCCGCATCCATGCGCCTGGGCCACATCGACGACGGCGCCGACCCGGCCGGCTACACCGACCGCCGCGCCTACGACCTGATCTCCGATGGCTTCGGCTCCGGCACCAACGGCCAGTTCACCGTCGTCGCCGCCCTGGACCGCCATCGCACCGACAGCCCCGACACGATCCGGGCCCTGTCCGGCACGCTGCACGACGCCCTCGCCCGGACCCCCGGCGTCGCCCAGGCGTCCACCCCCGTCGCCACCGGTGACCGGGCCCTGCTGGTCACCACCGTCACCCCCACCACCGGCCCCCAGGACCGGGCCACCTCCGATCTGCTGCACCGGCTGCAGGACGACGTTCTCCCCGGCACTCTCGCCGACTCCGGCGCGGTGGGCCATGTCACCGGCACGACCGCGGCCCAACTCACCTTCCGGGACGTGGTGGTGGACCGGCTGCCGGTCATCATCGCGGTCGTGGTCGCGGCGGCCTTCCTGCTGCTGCTCACCGTCTTCCGCAGCCCGGTCGTCGCGCTCAAGGCGGCCGTGCTCAACCTGCTGTCCATCGGCGCCGCCTACGGAGTGGTCGTGGCGGTCTTCCAGTGGGGCTGGGGCGCCTCGCTCCTCGGCGTCCCGGAGCCGGTGCCGGTCGAGTCCTACGTCCCGATGATGATGTTCGCGATCGTCTTCGGACTGTCCATGGACTACGAGGTCTTCCTGCTGTCCCGCATCCGGGAGGCCTGGCTGCACACCGGCGACAACCGTCGCAGCGTCGCCACCGGACTGGCCGGCACCGCCCGGGTCATCACCTGTGCCGCCCTCATCATGACCAGCGTCTTCCTCGCCTTCCTGCTCTCCACCAACGTCGTGATCAAGATGCTGGCCCTGGGCCTCGGCGTCAGCGTCGTCATCGACGCCACGCTCGTCCGGCTCGTCCTGGTGCCGTCCACCATGTATCTGCTCGGCCGGGCCAACTGGTGGCTTCCCCGGTGGCTCGACCGGATCCTGCCCCGCTTCGACCCCGAGGGCCCGTCGCCCGCCCCCCTCCCGGACCCGGTGGGGGACTCCCGGGACGCAGCCGTCACCGCCCCCTCGAAGGACCGGTGACGATGAGCCGCTCACCGACTCCGGCGACGGCGACGCGCTCGCTCCTACGGCGCCACCGCACCGTCACCGCGCTCGCCCTCGCGCTGCTGCTCACCGTCGCGGGCGCCGAACTCACCGCCCGTATCGTGCTCCACGACCGCCTGGCCACCGTGGCCGGAAGAGTCCTGGGCAAGGGCAGTGACATCCGTATCGAGGGCGGACCGGCCCTGTTCGACCTCTGGGAGCGGCACCTGGACGCCGTGACCGTCCGCAGCGATCACGCCCGGCTCGGACGCATCCCCGATGTGGCCGTACGGGCCCGCCTCGACGACATCCGTCTGACGGGTCGGCACGCCGGCACCGTCGCCCGCACCCACGCCGAGGTCGCGGTGCCCGCGGCCTCTCTTCAGGCCCTGGCCGCCGCGTCCGGCAGCAGGCTCCCGGTCACCGGAGTCCGCCCCGACCCCGGGGCCGGCACCATCGCCCTCGATCTCGGGCAGGGCGGTCTGGCCCAGGTGACCCTGCGGCCCCGGCTGAAGGACGGACGGCTGACGCTCGCAGTCGACAGCGCGGAGGTCCTGGGCGGCCCCGCCCCCGTCGCGCTCGTCGACCGCATCCGCGGCACGCTGTCCGACCGCACCGGCGCCGACTATCCCCTGGGTCTCAAGGCCACGGCGTTCGACATCACCGAATCCGGTCTCGATGTGACCCTGGCCGGAGGACCCGCTCGGCTGCCGACCCGGAACAACACCTCCTGAGCAGGTCGCCGGTGCCGCGGGGGCCTACTCGGTCCGCTCCGCCGCCGCGCTGCCCTCGGCCGACGCGGCCTTGTCCGCGGCCTTCTCCGCGGTTGTGTCCGGGGTGCTGTAGAAGACCGAGGCGCCCTGCTTGCTGCGCTGCGCCTGGTTCTTGGCCACGAGTCCTTCGAGCGTCGTGCGGATCACCGTGGTCTTGATGCCGCGCTCGGGATGGACCTGGCCGAGGCCCGTGGTGATCTCCGCGGCGGAACGGGGTTCGCTCTGCTCGGAGAGGTGACGGCGGACCAGTTCGACCAGCGTGGGCTCGGCGGGCTTCGCCTCGGCCGGCTGGGCCGCGGTCTTCTTGGCCGGCTTCTCGGCGGCGGTCTTCCCGGCGGCGGTCTTCCCGGCCGCGCCACGGCCGCGCGCAGGGGCGCTCTTCTTGGGCTTCGCCTGCTTGTCCGTACCGGACTTGGCGGCCGGCTTCCGGCGGGCGGCGGGCACGGTGGCACGGTCCTCCGTGGTGGCAGGCGCGACCTGAGGCGGCGTCAGACCGAGGGCCTGCTGCATGTTCACCAGCACCACATGGTCCTGCTGCAGCCCGGCCAGTTGCTGCTGCAGCGCGGTGATCTCCGCGCTGATGCGGTCCTGCTCCTTCACATTGCGTTCGAGGTCGTCGGTCACCTGGGCGGCGTACTGCGATGTCAGATTGGTGGCGGCGGTGGTGGTCTCGGACATGAGGTCGACCTTTCTCGGGTTCTTGTGGTGCGGCACGGAAAGCCACAAGCACATGTTCTGGGGCTGGCGTCCGTGTGACGGCGGCGATAACTACGCGAACACCCCGGCGTAGTGATGGTACGGATGAGTGGAGCCTCTTGCTCTACTGGAGTCATGTCTTTTCCTCGAGCTGAGCTTGAGGGTTACGGCTGTGTGTCGCCTTGCGGGTACATGTGTGCGAGCGAGGGGAGAGCCGGGACGTGTGTCCGCCCTCCCCCTGCGTGAACGCCGGCCCTCACTCCGACGAGGGCATCAGCGCGGCGAGCAGCACGGTTCGGTCGTCCGTGCCGCCGGCGACCGACGTGTGATGAAGAATCCGTTCGCACCACGCGTGCAGGGTGTCGGGGGCCGTGATGTCGGCGGACGCGTCAACGGCTTGGGCGAAGAGGCCTGCGAGGCGGGTGATGCCCTGGTCGATGTCGGATTGACGTGACTCGACCATGCCGTCGCTGTAGAGCAGGAGCAGCGACGGTTCCGGCACCTTGAGCACCGTGGGTTCGCAGGTGCCGGTGCCGAGTCCCAGCGGCAGGCCCGGACTGGTGAGGGTGACGGGTGCGGCCTGTCCGTCCGGGCCTCGGATCAGCGGGGGAGGGTGACCGGCGCCGACGAGGGTGCAGGTGTGGTGTTGCGCGTCCCACTCGGCGTACATGCATGTCGCGAAGGAGGCACCGGGGATGTCACAGGCAAGTGTGTCGAGCCGGTGCACCAACTCGGCGGGGGAGATGTCGATCCCGGCCAGCGTGCGGGCGGCCGTGCGCAGCTGAATCATCGCCACGGCGGACTCCGGGCCGTGCCCCATGGCGTCGCCGACGACCAGACCGATACGGCCGCCCGGCCGCGGCAGTACGTCGAACCAGTCGCCGCCGATGACGGTGTCGTGGCCGGCGGGCGCGTAGGCATGGCTGATATGGCAGCCGTCGAACGTGTGGGCTGTGGCGGGAAGCAGACTCTGCCGGATGGCCAGCGCGGTCCGGCGCTCGCGCTCGTACCGGCGCGCGTTGTCCAGGGCCACACAGGCCCGCGCGGCGAGCGCCTCGACGGCCGCGGTGTCGCCCGGCAGGAAGCGGGCCCGGTCGGGGCCGCGACCGCAGATGACGAAACCGACGGCGGCGCCCCGCAGATGCAGGGGCACGACCAGGAACGAAGCCGTCCGGAGCAGCCGGCCGACACGGGCGTCGTCGCCGCTCGACGCGCGCAGCCGTTCGGAGGTATGGGCGTCGACCGCGTCCAGCAGTTGCGGACGCATGGTGGCCAGGGAACGCGCGTACGGCGTCTCACGCGGGAAGACGATCACCTCGCCGACCGGCAGTATGCCCTCCCACGTCGCGGAGGCCTCCGCTCCCACGCGCAGTGCCAGCCGACGGGCCTCGATATGGGGCCGATCCCCGGCCGGGTACGCGTTCTCCTCGACGAGCCAGCGCTCCAGCAGATAGACCGACGCCGCGTCGCAGAAGCCGGGTGTCAGCGCCTGCACGATATGACGACCTGTCAGATGAAGGTCGAGTTCCGAACCGATGACATCGGCCCCGGGTGAGAAGGCCGGCCGACGGCCCGAGCGGGCGGCGGCCGGTGGTGCGTCGAGATGGCTGCGCGCTTGGTTCCGCAGGGTCGTGCCTTTCCGGGTGGGGCCGGTTGAGACCGCTCGGCAGCGGCATTGCCTCGCCGCGGTCCAGAGCGCAACTATATGATGGAACATCAAGATCATTGTGCGAGGGGAGAGTTGCTGTGCCGGGTGATGAGTTCTTCCCCAAGGGTGTCGATCCCGGTAAGGCCAGCGTCGCCCGGATGTACGACGCCATGCTGGGCGGGGAGCACAACTTCGCCATCGACCGGGAGGCTCTCGCGGCCTTCACCGCCATCGACCCGCAGGTGCGCACCCTGGCGCGGGCCAATCGCACCTTCCTCCAGAGAGCGGTGCGCTTTCTGATAGACGCCGGAGTGCGGCAGTTCATAGACCTCGGCTCCGGCATCCCCACCCAGGGCAATGTCCATGAGGTGGCGCAGTCGGCCGCTCCGGGGGCGCGCGTGGTGTACGTGGACAACGACCCGGTCGCCGTGGCGCACAGCACCTCCCTGCTCGCCGGCAACCCGGACGCGGTCATCGTCGACGCCGACATCCGCCGGCCGGCCGACATCCTGTCCTCCCCGCAGGTGCGCAAGCTCATCGACTTCGACCAGCCCGTCGCCGTACTGATGGTCACCATCCTGCACTTCATCACGGCCGAGGAGGATCCGGCCGGTATCGTCGCGGCCTTCAGGGACGCCCTTCCCGACGACGGCTGGCTGGCGCTGACACACGCCACCAACGAGGACCGCCCGGACACCGCCGCCGCCGTGGGGCAGCTGTACCGGTCCAGGGCCACATCACCGGTCACCGCGCGTTCCCGCGACGAGATCCTCACCCTGTTCGACGGCTTCGACCTGGTCGAGCCCGGCCTGGTCCATGTGCCCCTGTGGCGCCCCGGCCCGAGTGACATGATCCCGGACAACCCCTCGGAGTACTGGGTGTACGCGGGCGTCGGCCGCAAGCGTCCCTGACACGCGCCGGACACCCGTCTTCTTCGGAGCTCCGAGCCGGCCGGGCATGCGCCGGCCGGGCATGCGTCGGCAGGTCGGGAAGCGCATCCTTGACTTCGAGCGCACTCCACGTCATAGCGTCCACGGCATGGCCCCACCGAGCTCCGTGCCGCCGGGATGCCGGTGCGCGACATCCGCGGTTCCGGCGAGGCGGGGGAGGGCGGTGAGGCCGGAAAGACGACGATCGCAGGGAAAGTCTGGAGACGATCATGAAGCAGCGCAGGCTCCGGGACCTCGAGGTGTCCGCCATCGGTCTCGGCTGCATGGGGATGTCCGCCTTCTACGGCTCCGCCGACGAGGAAGAGGGCATCAAGACCATCCATCGCGCCCTTGAGCTGGGCATCGACTTCCTCGACACCGCGCAGATGTACGGCCCGCTCACCAATGAGTCGCTGGTCGGCCGTGCGATCAAGGGGCGCCGCGACGCCTATGTGATCGCTACGAAGTTCAACTACCGCATGGACAACGCCGTCCCGGGCGACATGAGCACGGTCGGGCCCCAGGACGGTTCCGCGGAGCACGTACGCAGCTCGGTCCACGGTTCGCTGAAGCGGCTCGGGACCGACTACATCGACCTCTACTATCAGCACCGGGTCGACCCCAAGGTGGAGATCGAGGAGACCGTGGGCGCGCTCGCGGAGTTGGTCGCCGAGGGCAAGGTGCGCCACATCGGCCTGAGCGAGGCGGCCGCGGAGACGATCCGCCGGGCGCACGCCGTCCACCCGATCACGGCCGTGCAGACCGAGTACTCGCTGTGGACGCGCGACCCCGAGGCCGAGGTGCTGCCCACCTGCCGTGAGCTGGGGATCGGGTTCGTGCCCTACTCCCCGCTGGGCCGCGGCTTCCTGGCCGGCCGGTTCGCCTCTCCCGAAGACCTCGACGAGGGCGACTTCCGGCGCACCGGCCCGCGCTTCACGGGAGAGAACCTCAAGGCGAACCTCGGGCTCGCCGAGAAGGTGAAGGAGATCGCGCAGGAGAAGGGCGTCACCCCGGCGCAGCTCGCGATCGCCTGGGTGCTGGCCCAGGGCGAGGACCTGGTCCCGATCCCGGGCACCAAGCGCCGCACCTACCTGGAGCAGAACGCGGGCGCGGCGGACGTCGAGCTGACGAAGGACGACCTCGCGCGCATCGACGCGGAGCTTCCGAAGGCGGCGGGGGAGCGCTACGACGAGGCAGGCATGAGGACCGTGAACCGCTAGGCGGTCTCCGCCGGCTCAGACCGGCCACGGCACTAGGCCTGGCACGCAACTTTCCCAAGCTGCTTCGAGCAGGGGTCCCCGCGGCTCTTCGAGCGGGGGACCCCCAGCCGCGTTGTCGTCGGTGGCCGACGCTCCGGTGCCATCGCCGGCGGCTCGGATCAGGTCGGCGGTGCCGGTCTCACTGGTGCGTCGGGCCGTGAGTGCCGGGCCGGGGAACGCCCGCTCCCGGTTCGGCGCAGGCGCCCGCGGCACAGGCGGTGAGCCAGGCGTCGAAGTCGGCGTCGTAGCGGGTACCGATGTCGGTGGCGTAGACGGCGTAGCCGCCCGGGTAGTCGCCGACCCGGAAGCGGGCGAGCATGCGCTGGATGTCCGCCGGGTGCCTCTCGACCATGTAGCGGACCGCGAGGTAGCCCCAGGGATAGGTGCGCGTCACATCACTGTTGGCGTAGGTGCTCTGGAACAGCGTGCTCAGAGTGTAGGTGTGTTTGCCGGCATCGGCGACCGCCTCGGCGTCGGTGACGCCCCGGTAGCCGTAGGAGACGTACTCGGCCAGCCCCTCGATCCACCAGATGTCCGGGACCGCCGTCTGTTGCGTGAAGTCGCCCTTCATGTCGTCGCGTGCGTCGAGATAGTGCGTGTACTCGTGGTTGAGGTTCCAGATCCGGGCCGTGAAGCCGTCGTCGCTGGCTTTCTGGTACATGATCGACATCGGCTGGTTGTGCGGGTCGGCCGGGTTCCCGACGAGGGTGATGCCGCCGTTGTCGGTGCTGACGCCGAAGATGGCCCCGGCGTAGGTCCGGTAGTCGGTCGGGCCTGCGAACACCACGAGCTGGAGGGTCGACTCGTACTGGCCGGGTATCGGTCCCTCGTCCTTGACGAGGTCGTGCACATACGGGTCCTGGCCCAGCACGCTCGCACACGCCGCGTCGAGGTCGGCGGCCGTCAGCGACTGGGCCCGTATGGTGTGCGTGGCGTCGCAGGCGTGGGTCACCGGCAGCGCCGCACCGCTCAACCGGCTCGCGAGGTCGCAGACGTCGTAGTACGAGCAGTCGGCCTTGTCGTATGCGTCCAGCTGGGTCGCGACCGCCACCCACAACTGCGCCGTCGGGCCGGTGATCCGCGAGGAGTCCAACAGGTTCTTGGCGGGTGGCCGGACCAGGGCCGTGAGTGCGGGGTGCTCGACATGGCGGGCGAGGCTCATCCCGGCGTTGGAGTCCAGATAGGCGCGGTCGGTCCCCAGCAGGTCCAGATGGTGCAGCGCGAAGGTGTGCAGGGTGCCGATGATGCGCGGGTCGGCCGCGACGGCGTCCACGTAGGCGGGATTCCAGTTTCCGCGCCACAGCGGGGTGTAGACGTCGTTCACGGCGGCCATCATGCTCGCGACGGCGTCATAGGACCCGTCGTATCCGCCGAGCAGGCGCCGGTAGGCGGTGAGATAGCGGCCCTGCAGATCGGCGCTGTCGGTGAGGATGACGATGTCGCCCAGGACATCGCCGTTGGCGGAGGTGACGTCCCGCGCGTGCCGGCGGGCGAAGAAGGCGTCCAGTCCGCGGGCCGTGGCGTCGGTGAGCCGCTCGCTGTAGGGGCCGGTGTCCGACGGGTCGTTGAACTGCACGTAGTAGCCGGCCCGCAGGAACAGCACCAACTGCCAGATGCCGGCCGAGTTGTCGCCGTCGTATCTCTGCGCTGTGCTCGTGAAGGCCTTGGCGACGGTGACCATCTGGGACTCTCTGAAGACCGGGCCCGCGTGGGCACCGGTGACAGCGAACAGGGTGTCGACGCACTCCACGGTCGACGCTCTGATGAACGCGACGAGCGCGGAGCCGGTCCTGCTGCCGAAGTCGGCGGGGGAACAGGCGGCCTTCGACGCGGCGGGCATGTGCGGGGACGCGGCGGGCCGCAGCGGCGGCAGCTGGGCGGGAGCCATCCGCCGGCTCTGCACGGCGTGCCCGGGAGTCACCAGGGTGGAGCCGGTCGGGGCGGGCGGGGCGGAGTCAGCTACGGCGGTGGGGGCGCCCACGGCGGCGGGCGTCGCGGAGCCGTGGACCGTGGCGGGGGCGTCGGTGCGGGCCGGTGACCCGGGCGCGGCGAGGGCGGGTGGCGCCAGCAGACCGACGAGCGTGACCCCGGCGGCGAGCGCGCCGGCCACGCGTCCGGGCAGGGCGAAGTAGCGCATCCGGACTCCTTCCTGGATCGATGCGCCTCGGAAGGGGTGATGAGGCGTGAGAGGCACCATCGCAGTGCCCTCATGCGCCGACAATGGGGTGTGACATAGCACATTGCACTGTCAGGCCATAACACACGCGGCGCACACGGCGGCTGCCTACCCGGCCCGCCTCTACCGCCCGGCCACGCTCCAGGTCCTCGCGGCCCAGGCCCTCAGATGCGGTGACTGCGCGACGAGTTCGCGGTAGGCGGCCGTGGCGGACGAGAACAGCGTCTCCACCACCTCGCCGGGCACCGCGTCACGCCGCCAGACCAGCACATAGCGGCACCACAACGGTGTGCCGCTCAGAGGCCTCACCAGCACATCGGGGACGGTCCGGAGCGTCGCCTGCACCAGGGACACCCCGAGTCCGTCGGCGATCATGCTCAGCAACTGCTGCCGGTCACCGAGGAATTGATGGACCGTCACCGGCGAGAAACCGGCCGCCTCGCATGCCGCGTAGAAGACGCCCGGCCAGCCGGCCCCGTCGTCCGGTGTCACGAACCACGCGTCATCGGCCAGGTCGGCGAGCGGGATCTGAGGACGGTGTCTCAGTCGATGGCGAGCCGACAGGGCCACGAACGTCGGCTCGGTGACGATCCCGCGGTGTGCCAGCGCGGGGGAGTGGCGCAGTTCGCTGCCGGGGTAGTCCGCGGCGACCGCGGCGTCCACCTCGCCCCTCTCCAGGAGTTCGACGATCGCCGAGGAGGCGTACACGCTGCTCACCGTGAGCGACACGCCCGGCAGTCGGTCCCGGACCCGGGTGACCATGCCGGGCAGAACGGGTGAGTTGGTCACGGCCAGACGCACCACCGGGCGCGCGCCTGCGGCGTTCGCCGCCCGCCGGTGCCCGATCGCCTCCGCGCGGGCCAGGACGTCCCGTGCCTCGGCCACGACCTCCAGGCCGTACGCGGTCAGCGTCGCACCCGACACTCCGCGCTCGAACAGAGGGCTGCCGAAGAAGCGCTCGATGCGCTGGAGCTGGGTGCTCAGGGCCGGCTGGGAGTACCCCAGGTCCGACGCGGCCCGGCCCACGCTGCCCGCGTCGGCGATCGCGCACAGCACACGCAGATGCCGAAGCTCCAACTCCATCCGCCCGCTCCTCCCTCCTCCTGGCCCGGTCGGTCCGGCGGCCGGCGTTGCACCGGCGGTGGGGAAGCGTTCCATCGTGAACTCGCGCCCACAAGACGGGGATCCGCCTACCTCAGGCGCCGTGGCCGGTCAGTGCGCCCGGCCGGGGGAGGGCGGCGGCTCCTTGTCCGGTTCCTCCCGCGCCAGCCAGTGGGCGAGGGTACGGGCGATGGGCTGGCCGGTCTCCAGCTCCACGAACCCGAACTGACCCGACTGATTGCACTCCAGGAACCACCAGATCCCGTCGGCGTCCTCCGCGAAGTCGAAGGCGCCGTAGGCCAGTTCGGCCTGGCGCAGATAGGCGTGCACGGCCGGTGCGATGCGGGGCGGGACGTCGACGGGCTCCCAGGGGCCGGTGGAGGGGGCGAACCGGACGTCCACGTCGTCGGCGTCCGGGACGGCCGGTTTGCGCGCCGCCAGCAGTTGGTCACCGACGGCGGTGAGACGGATGTCGGCGCGCTTGGCGATCCGCCGCTGCAGCAGCGTGGGGCCGAAGGCCACGGCGGCGAAGTCGGCGTCCGGTGCGATACGGGTGGTGGGCACCGCCCGGGGCGGGTCCTGCGGGTGCGTTCCGGAGACGGGCTTGACCACCAGATCGGGAAAGCGCTCGGCGAAGTCCCGGGCGGCCTGCGGAAACGTAGTGATCAGAGTGGCCGGTACGGGCAGTCCGCTGCGCTGGGCGAGATGGAGCTGCCAGGGCTTCTGACGGGCCCGGCGGGCCGCGTCGGGGCGGTTCATCCAGCGTGCGCCGGTGCCGTACAGCATTCCGTACAGCGCCTGCGAGGCCTCCTCGGTCAGCCAGGCGGACGGCTCGGGGGCCCGTGTGGCCGGGACTCCGGGCCGGCGCACCCAGACGGACCGCAGCCCGCTCGTGCTCACCAGACGGCCGGCGGCGGAGAGATGGCCCTGGAAGGTGCCGTGCACATACTCCCCCGAGAGAGCGACGGCGCCCGGAAGGTCCGCCGGGTCGAGCCGGACCACGGGTACACCCGCCCCGTGCAACTCGGCCACCACCATGTCCGCCGTCACATCCTGTTCAGAAGTGAGGATCAGCACGGTCATCGTCGACGCTCCGCGTTCAGTCGTCGAAGTGTGTCTTCGAGCCCGCCGTGGAGGTCGTGGCTCCCCACTCCCGCAACACCGCGTAGTCACGGGCGGCTATCCGTCCGTCGGGGAGGACGTTCAACTGCAGGGCGGAGTCGTAGCTGTACGGAGTGCTGACCTCCGACTCCTCGGCCGGGCGAGCGTAGTGCAGCGCGAACGGTCGCATCGTCTCTCCTTGTTCCGTGCTTCCTCGGCAGGCGGATGGTGACGCTCCGATAGGGCCGCCGGCTGCCGGGTCGCTGTGGCTCCACCCACTTATACGAATCGAACGGGTGAATGGTTGCGTCACGTTGTGTCACGGCCCGGCGGCCGGCCCCGGAACGTTCGCCTCACCCGGGCGGGACTGCGGCCGCCGCCGAGCCGGACCGACCTGGGTACGGTGCGGGAACCGGCCGTCCCGCCTGGTCGCACAGCCCGCGAGGCGGCCCCGAGGACATCCGTCCGGCGAAGGTCAGAGGGCGAGGTAGAAGCGGATGGTGGTGCCCGGATCGCCGGTGTGGACACGGACGAGATCGGCGACATGATTGACCAGCAGCAGCCCGCGGCCGCCCGGCCTGCTGGGCGCCTGGGGGCGGCGCCCGGCCAGCGGATCGATCAGCCGGCCCGTGTCGTGCACCTCGCACACGACCTGGCCGTCCTCCGCCCAGATCCGCAGAGTTCCGCCGCCGGCACCGTGCAGGACGCTGTTGGTGGTCAACTCCGCCACCGCGAGCGCCAGATCCTCCAACCGCGGAACGGACAGGCCCATGCGCGCCCCGTGCCGGACGGCGAACTCCCGCGCCCGGGACAGCTGCCCGCCGCTGTCGAAGGCGAACTCCACGGCATCCGGCGGTACCGCCAGGGGCTCGTTGTAGCGGGCGACGACCGCCTCGGGGCTGTAGACGGCGGACGGTGTCTCCCCGTACTCGTCGATCACCACCGGATGGGTCGCCCATGCGTCGTCGAGCACACCGCTGTCGAGCCCGGCGGCATCGTACGGACACAGGATGGTCACCTCGCGCCCGGTGAACGCCGCGTTGATGAGCGCCTCGTGCTGCGCGCACGCCGGATACTCCACCGCGCTACGGCCGGGCCAGACGGGTTCACCGATGATCCGCACCCGCCCGTCGCCGTGGGCGTCGGCGAACCTGCGCAGCACCCCCGGGATGATCCGTCCCGGGTTGCGTCCAGCCTGGGTCATGTCCACGAAGCACACCTCGTCGGCACGCGTGCCCAGGCCGTCCTGGATCAGTGCGAGCCGGTCCGGCGGAGCTGCCACGGCGACCGGCTCACCCGCGGCGAGTCCGGCGAGAACGAAGGGGACCGTCCCGGCCACGTACTGCTGCGGGCCGCGATAGAAGAGGGCCGGGTGGACGAACGCCTCCCGAGTGGCGAGCATGTCGGTCACGGTGCCACCTCGATCCCGTCCGTTCCGGGCCAGAAGATGTCGAGTACGCGCGTCAACTGCGGCGGCGGCCGGTGGACCACGATGTGTGCCTCGGGCCGCGACCGTGCGGCCGTCACCAGGTCCGTGACCCCGGCCACGTCGATGAACGCCAGCTCCGACAACTCCATATGGAGCGGTGTGCCCTCCTGCCGCATCAGCAGGCCGAGCGCCTCCCGCCAGACGCGTCGTGTGTCGAGGGTGACTTCCCCGACGACCCTCACACCGGGACGTCCCGGCAGGGGGTGGGCCTCCAGCTGGTCCACCTCGCGGGGCGGGGCGGTCGGGAGTTCCCCGAGTGAGACGTCCACGCTCCACCTCTCTCCGCCCTCGTGCCGTTCCACACACAAGCACCATAGCCCTGACGGACCACCGACAACGCCCTTCGACGGCGCCGGGCGCGCCGTCCGCCGTCCGGGCCGACCGGACGCCGGACGGGGGCTCTCCGGCAAGCGGAAGGGTCCCCGTCCGATGCACGGGGACCCTTCCGCGGGCGTCTCATGTGTCAGCGCTTGAAGACGTCCTTGGTCTTCTCCTTCGCCTGGCGAGCGTCGCCCTTGGCCTTCTCGGCCCGGCCCTCGGCCGTCAGTTTCTCGTTCCCGACCGCGCGGCCGACGGTCTCCTTGGCCTTGCCCTTGGCCTGTTCCATCTTTCCTTTGGCCTTCTGCTCTCCAGCCACCTTTGCTCACTCCACGTCATATCGACTACGGGGGCATTACACCGAGTGGCCCCGGGGCCGGTGTTCAAACCTGGACATCCGGCCCCTGGTGTTCCCATGACAACGTCAGGGAGATGTGCTATGACAGCCGTCATGACCAGGGTGGTGCCCGGCCTACGCGGACAGGAGGAGCACAGTGACCGAGGGCCTGTCCCGGATGATGTGGGAGCTGGCGGAGCCGGTGCACGACCTCGTGTACTTCACGCCGGAGGCACGGCAAGCGGCCGACGAGGTCGGTATGCGCGGATTCTGGATGGGGTACGTCGCCCTGCGCGCCGCGCCCCTCGGACCGGTCCCGCCGGCGGTGGTGACCAGCGCCTTCTACGTGTTCCACCCCAGCCGGGTGACGCGGGCGCTGCCGGACGCATGGCGGTACGCGACGGTGGCGGACGTCCTCGCCGCGCGACAGCGGGGGGTCGGTCTCGCCATGCGGCGCCTGTACGGGGAGGACGCCCTGCGCAGTGCCCGGACGGCCGAGGCGGCTGATCTGGCCTGGGCCGCGGCCGAGGCGGCCGACACCGCGGGGCGGGTGCTCGGCGCGGCCAACCAGGCCCTCGACCGTCCGGCCGAGCCGCATGCGCGGCTGTGGCAGGCCGTGACCACTCTCCGTGAGCACCGTGGTGACGGGCATGTGGCCGTGCTGGTGAGCCGCGGCATCAGCCCGGTCGAGGCGCTGGTGCTCAAGGCCGCCGCGGGCGAGTCGGACGGTGCGTTGCTGCGCGAGGGCCGGAAGTGGGACGACGAGGCCTGGCACGCCGCCGAGGCTGCGCTGCGGGAGCGGGGGTGGATCGACGACAGTGGGCGGCTGACCGCCCGGGGGGTGGCCGAGCGCCGCGCGGTCGAGGACGCGACCGACGCGGCCGCCGAGGCGCCGTGGCGCGCCCTGGGCCACGACGCCACGCTGCGGCTGGCGGACCTGCTGGCTCCATGGGCCCGGGCGGTGGCGGCGGCCGGAGTCATTCCCTCGGGCAATCCGGTGGGGCTCACGGGTGCTCCGCACAGTGACTCCGGCGGCGCTCGCCCCGCGACCACGACCTGACGTACACGGGTCTCGCGCGGGAGCCCGCCCGTGCGCGGCGCACGGGCGGGCGGAGGCGAGGCGGGCCGCGTCACCAGGCCCGCGGCCCGCCGGGGACGGTCACCCGCGCCGCCACCCGTGACACCCGAGGGCGTGCTCGACGGCCGCCGCCATCGCTTGCTCCCCCTGGGCGTTGGGATGCAGGGGCGCGGCGGGCGTGGCCGGGGCGAGGGTCTCGATCCAGCGCTGCCCGGTCGGCCGGCACAGGTCGTGCCCGATGGTCGGCGTGTACGTGTCGACGTACCGCGCGCCATGCCGGTGCGCCTCCCTGGCCAGCATCGCGTTGAGCTCCTTCTCCTTGTCCCGCAGATAGGGGAAGTCCCCGGCGGCGAACGGGACCGCGGTGCTCGTGCAGCCCACACCGTTGTCCGGGAACAGGTCCGGGTAGCCCACCACCAGGATCCGGGCGTGCGGAGAGCGCTGCCGGATGCCGTGAAGCACACGGGCTATCTTCGGCGCCGTCCGCTCGACCGTCTCCTTGAGCCGGTCACCGCCGCCACTGGTGAAGTAGGCACGGCACGGGGCACCGGCCGGATCGGACGGGGTGAGGCGGGCACAGGTGCCGAGCACGGTGGTGAAGCCGACGTCGTTGCCGCCGATGCTGACGGTCACCAGGTCCGTCGTGCGGCTGAGCGCGGCGAACTGCGCCGGGGCCGTGCCCTGAGGGGCCGTCATCTCGACGGTCGTGGCCCCGGAACAGGTCACGTCCGTCAGCCGCGCCGGCTCGTACGCGGCCACCAGGGAGGGGTAGTTGTGGTCGGACCGCTTGCAGTTGGCGTCCACCTGGCCGGGGACCGCCGGTGCCGACGCATAGGAGTCGCCGAGGGCGACATAGTCACCGCCCCGCGCGCCGACGGGGGCGGTGCTCGCCGCAGCGGCGCCCGGGCCCGCCAGAACGGCGGCGCCGCTGATCACTGCCGCACTGAACGCCAACGCACGTCTCGCACCGAGACTCCGTGCCTTCTTCGCCACGGCCGGTCCTTTCATGGAAGGGAACAGAGCCTCCGGCCGGGCGGCCGGAGCCGACGCGGGGTCAACTCGCCCGGCCCGCACGGGATCTGAGGATCACAAAGAACACCGGCCTGCGGTACCTGCTGTGCCGTAACGAATCGGCGGGCCCGCTGGGCCGGCGCCCCGCTCCCGCCCGGCCCCCTCGATCGCGGTGGATAATGCGGATCACCTGGACCCTTGGTGTGGTCCCTCGTTCGTCCGTCCGCTGGAGATCGCATGAGTGACAGGATCACCCTGTCGACGTGGCCCACCCCGCTGGAGCCGATGCCCCGCCTCGCGACGGCGCTCGGCCTCGGCGAGGACGATCTGTGGGTCAAGAGGGACGATCTCATCGGCCTCGGGGGCGGCGGCAACAAGGTCCGCAAACTGGAGTGGACCGTCGGAGCCGCCCTGGCGGACGGCGCGGACACACTGGTCACCACCGGGGCCGCGCAGAGCAACCACGCCCGCCTCACCGCGGCCGCCGGTGCCCGGGTGGGACTCGACGTCGTCCTGGTCTTCCCCGGTACGGGGGCCGACACGGCGAACGGATCCGGCAACCTCGTCCTGGACAGCCTCTTCGGGGCGCGGATCCACTGGGCCGGGGACGGGGCTCCCAGCGCCCTGGGTGACGCCGCCGAGAACCTGTGCGCGCGACTGCGCGAGAGCGGCGCGCACCCCTGCCTCATCCCCTTCGGTGGTTCGAGCCCTCTGGGAGCAAGGGGATACGTGGACGGCGGGGAGGAACTGCTCGCCCAACTGCCCGACGTACGGCATGTCGTGGTCGCGCTCGGTTCCGGCGGCACCATGGCCGGGCTGATCGGCGCGCTCCGCGAGGAACGTGTCCTCGGCGTGCACTGCGGCGCGGTGGCCGAGCCCGCCGAGACGGTCGCCGGCCTCACGACCGCCCTCACCCGCCGCGATGTCGCACCCGGCTCCCTGCGCATCCGTACCGACCAGGTGGGCGCCGGATACGGAACACTGCACGAACCCGTTCTGGAGGCGATGCGAACAGCCGCCACCACCGAGGGCATCGTCCTGGACCCGGTCTACAGCGGTCGCGCCCTGGCCGGTCTGATCAGCGCCGTCCGGGACGGCGACATCCGCCGCGGGGAACGCACCGTGCTGCTCCACACCGGTGGGCTGCCCGGCCTGTTCGGCCATGCGGAGACCGTACGGCGTACCGTCAGCGCCCTGTGCTCCCACCCGGTCGGCTGAGACCGGACAGCCGCTCCCGTGCGTGGCGCCGTACCGGTGCGCCACGGCGCGTCAAGGGGACGGCGCCACGCCTTCGCGCATCGGCCCCCGTTCCGCGTGACCAGCCGCGCACCGGGTACGTTGCCCAGGACATGGACGACAACGACCCCCTCGACCTCGATGGCCTCGAGTCCGCTCCCGTCGAGCAGACGATGGAGCGGCTGGCACTGATGAGCCGCGAGGAGGCGGACGATCTGCTACGACTGCTGGCGACGGTCGCCGAGCAGGGCGGCCCGCTGTCCGCGGAGGCGGAACGGCTGGCCCGGGAGATCGCGGCCCGCATCCCGTCGGAGAACTGACCGCCGGGGCCCGCCGGGCCCGGGTGCCCGGCGCGCGCGAGAGGCGGCCGTCACGGCACCTCGGGCGTGCGCAGGGCCAGAACGGCGACGTCGTCGTCGTTGTCGGCCGGACGCGTGCGTTCGAGCAACTCGTCGGCGAACGACTCCAGCGAGCGGCGGGCCAGCGCGGCGGCGTGCCGGCGCAGCCGGTCGAGTCCCTCGTCGAGGGAATGACCCCGGGATTCGATGAGACCGTCGGTGTACAGCAGCAACGTCGACTCGGGCGGCAGCACCACGGTCGCGTCGCGGCGGTGCCGCCGGGGCCTGATGCCGAGGAGCGGGCCGTGCCCCTCGGTGAGGTACTCCGTCAGGCCCTCACGCGTCACCAGCAGGGGCGGGGGGTGACCGGCGTTGGTCCACATCAGGGTCCATCGTCCGTCGCTGCCGACCGCCGTCCGGGCGAAGACCGTGGTGGCCATGGAGACATCGGTGAGGCGGGTCATCGCCTCGTCGAGCCACTCCACTATGCGGCTCGGCGGTTCCTTCTGGGACCAGGCGTGGCCACGCAGCATGTTGCGCACCTGCGCCATACCGGCCGCCGCGTCCAGATCGTGTCCGGCGACGTCCCCGATGGCGAGCGCCGTGTCGCCGTCGGCGAGCGCGAAGACGTCGTACCAGTCGCCGCCGACCTGTGAGGCGTCGGGAGCGGGCAGATACCGCGCGGTCATCTCGAGCCCGGGCAGCCGCGGCAGCTGGGGCAGCAGATGGCGCTGCATGGTCTCGGCTACCTTGCGTTGCCGCTGGTAGAGCCGCGCGTTGTCCAGGGCCAGCCCGGCCCGGCGGGTGATGTCCTCCAGCAGTGCGAGGTCGGCGGAGGTGAACGTCTCGGGCCGCTCCGACCGCCCCAGGGTCAGGGCCCCGAGCACCTCACGCAGGCCGCGGATCGGCGCGATGGCCGCGGAGTGCATACCGGTCGCCTCGAACAGCCGGCGCTGCGCGACCGCGAGCCCCGAGTCCGGCGCGCGTCGGTAGGTCCCGGGGCCCGTCAGGGTCGACGCGACGCCGCGCAGGGCGCGTGACAGCGGCATCGGGGAGTCCTCCGGCACGGGCGGCATCGGCCCCTGCAGGTCGTCCCGGTGCACCAGAACACCGTTCTCCCCATGGACCACGGCCGTGCGCCACACCTCGTCGCGCTCGGTGATCTGGTCGATGACGGCCCAGTCCGCCAGCCGCGGCACCACCAGGCCCAGCAGCCGCCGCAGCGCCTCGTCCACATCGAGCGTCGAGGTCAACTGGGTGGTCGTCTCGGCGAGCAGGGCCAGCCGTTCCAGCTCGAGGAGCGGCGCCGTGGTCGGCTCCGTGCGGGCACGGGGGGTGTCCATGTCGGAGGACGGGTGGAAGAGCACCAGCGTGCCGCCCTGCGGCTCACCGATGTCGTACGGGGTGACCAGCCAGGACACCGGCAGCAGAAAGCCGTCCCCGCGGACGAACCAGACGTCCCCGGCCTGTGCCGTCTGCCGGCCCAGGAAGGCCCTTCTCATCACACACTGCGCCCTGGGCACCGGCTCCCCATGAGCGTCGCGGTGCAACAGGTCGTGGGCGTCCTGCCCGAGGAGTTCCCCGGCGGACCGGATGAGCAGGTGCTCGGCGCGGGAGTTGACGGCGACGATGTGCCCCTGCTCGTCGACGACATAGGCGCCGGTGCCGAGGGCGTCGAGCGCCGGTTTCAGAGACTCCTGACCGGTTCGCCGAGAGGGCTCGTCGACGGTGTCGATGCCGTTGAGGTTCATCATCCCCGGCCTCCTCCCCTCCGCGCCGCGGCCGACCGTGCCTCCCTGCCCGCGCAGGGACCGACGGCGACCGTATCTGGTGCCGATATTCTCACCGGCTTCCGAGCGGTGCGCACACACCGTTTTGGACTCCGTGAACAGGCCACTGCTACGCCGCACGCTCGGGCAGGCGTGTGGAACAGGAGACAAGCGAGCGGCGTTAGCGTTACGGCAGTCCAGGAACGATCAAGGCGGTGGGCATGCACGGCGAGTACAAGGTCCCCGGGGGCAAGCTGGTGGTGGTCGATCTCGACGACCGCGACGGCGTCCTGCGCGATGTCCGCGTCGCGGGAGACTTCTTCCTCGAACCCGATGAGGCCCTGCTCGCCATCGACCGGGCTCTCGAAGGCGCCCCGGTGACCACGGAAGCCTCCGAACTCGCCGAGCGCATCCGAGCGGGCCTGCCCGAGGACACCGTCATGTACGGCCTGACTCCTGAAGGCATCGCGACCGCCGTCCGGCGCGCGCTCGCCCAGGCCACCGACTGGACCGACTACGACTGGCAGCTCATCCACGAGGAGCCCCAGTCGCCCGCCCTGCACATGGCCCTGGACGAGGTCCTCACGGCTGAGGTCGCCGCCGGGCACCGGCCGCCGACTCTGCGGGTGTGGGAGTGGGGCGGCCCGGCCGTCGTCATCGGCAGCTTCCAGTCGCTGGGCAACGAGGTGGACGCCGAGGCCGCGCAACGGCACGGGATGACCGTCGTACGGCGCATCTCGGGGGGAGGTGCCATGTTCGTCGAGCCCGGGAACACCATCACCTACTCCCTGTCCGCGCCGGCTTCCCTCGTGTCCGGACTGTCCTTTGCCGACTCCTACGCCTACCTCGACGACTGGGTGCTGGGCGCTCTGGACGACATGGGCATCAAGGCCTGGTACCAGCCCCTCAACGACATCGCCACCGAGGCCGGCAAGATCGCCGGAGCCGCGCAGAAGCGCATGGTCGGCCCCGAAGCCGGCCCGGGCGCGGTCCTGCACCACGTGACCATGTCCTACGACATCGACGCCGACAAGATGGTCCAGGTGCTGCGCATCGGCCGGGAGAAGCTGTCCGACAAGGGGACCAGGAGTGCCACGAAGCGCGTCGACCCGCTGCGGCGGCAGACCGGGCTGTCCCGGGAGGCCGTCATCGACCGCATGATCCAGTCGTTCCGCACCCGCTACGGCCTCAGCACGGGCCACATCACCCCGCAGGAACTGGAGTACGCCGAGGAGCTGGCCGCCACGAAGTTCTCCGCCCCGGAGTGGACCGCGCGCGTGCCGTAGCCGTGCACGGTTCGTGCGTGCGGCCGGGCCGACATCAGTGTCACAACATCACTCTCACAACGGATACCGACGTCAGTCCCACAGCGGATAGGTGACGACGCGCTGGAACCCGTCGGGCCTCGCACCGGTGTAGACGAGGCTCAGCTGTGTGTAGTGCTGCAACTGCGGATCCTTCTTCCAGGGCTCCGGCCGGCCGAGCCGCACGAGGACCGGGTACGAGTGGAACGTGCCCGCCGCGCAGTACGGGTTGCAGTCGTTGACCACGTTGACGCCGCTGGCCGTGGCCGAGCCCGGGTCCCAGTGCGACCAGTGCAGCGAGGACAGGCGGCTGTTGCCGTCACCGCAGGCGAGCATGAAGTCGGCGGGTCGCACCTGTGCGTGCCAGACACAGTCGACGATCACCGGACGGGCGGCCTGTCGCTCGGGGCTGTGTCCGGCGGGCGGGGCGGCGGAGGCCGTGCCCATGGCTGCTGCGAGCAGGGCGACGGCACCCAATGCGACCGCCGTCCTCACCGTGTGGATCCGCATGTTCGCTCCTGGCCGTCGGCGCGGGCACCTGTGTACCGACGCTACGACCGCGACCGGGGAACGCACCACTTGTACGCGCCGCTCATCATCACCAGAGCTTGTCGATCTCCCCCGGATACAGCCCGATGCGGCTGTCGTGGAACGATATCCGGTCCTGTCGGGCTCTCACCGAGAAGAAGTCGCCCAGAGTGACCTTGTCGAAGCCGGGCCGGTCACTGGGAAACGGGTCCTGCGGTGTCCCGCCGATCAGCACCGCGCCGGGCAGCACCTGCCAGCCCGCGCGTTCGTAGAACGTCCGGAGCGGGCGGTCGCAGGTGAACAGCCCGAGATCCAGCCGCCGGGTGATCATCGTCTCCCGCGCCGCGGCGACCAGGCACCGGCCGTGTCCGAGGCCGCGGCTGTCCTTCCGGGTCACCACCGTGCTCAGTCCGCCCGCGGTGTAGCGCGCGCCCGCGTGGGAGATCTCCTTGGACAGGATGTCCAGAGCGGCGAGCACCGTCCCCTGGTCCACGAGCAGCATCGACCAGGGACGCAGCAGGGGATCGTGGGTCGGGGCACCGTCCGAGGCGACCGTGCCCTCCGCGGAGGGCCACGCCTCCTCCTGGAGGTCGCGCACCTGTGTGCGCAATTCGACCGGGGTGGCTTCTTCGGGAAACGACAGGATCTGCACGTGCTGATTGTGTTGGCCCGGCACGGAGACGCAAGCGGTTTTCGGGGCGCCCGAAGCCCGGGACGTCGTCGGGGCCGCTCCGCCGGGGCCGTCGGCCGGCGGTGGCCCCGTTGCCCGGCGGCGCGCCGGGTGCCTTTTCCATCAACTTGGTCGAGAAGGGCTCCGGCGACGGGTTTTTGATGCCCGCTCACACCATGTGTGAGCGCTGCAACGGTGTGCTCGGCGGACTGTGCGATGCCCGGCGACACCGAGGGTCACGACCCCTGGATCCTGTGTTATGACCCTCAAGGCCCGTCAGTTGTCGAACCGTCCGGATGGATTTCACCCGTTTGGATGAGCCCCCCATGCTTGTCGAACGTTCATTTATTGAAATAGCATCCTATCGAAGGCGCGCGGGACGCCTCGCGGAAGCGATGCTGTGGGGAGCTCGGCGTATTTCCTTGTCACGTTCGGGTCAGGACCTTCCTGGCGTGCGCAGAGGCTGCGACCTGCCGAGATATGGCTGTTCGGCATGAGGGAGAGCCGCCATCCGAGTGCATATCACCGTGTTTCCGGGTGTGGCGAGCCCAGGAATACCGGCTCGTTGAGCGATAGTGTCGAGTTGTCGAGATCGATTCCGAGTGGCCTCCTGATCGCGACAGACTGACACTGAAGCGCACGGTTTCGAGCCGGGCGTCAGGACATGGGCCTGACCATCGTAAGGCGATGGTCAGCGATATATCCGCAAGGAGTTAGCATGGGAGAGAAGTCTGCCGAGGTGTTGATACCCGGCCCGGACGAACCTCCGAACGCCAGGCGAAGCAGCGCAGGCCCGTCGACCATGGAAACCGAGAGGAAATTCGCCGAAGTACTGGCTGATGTCGTGTGCGTCGAACGCGTTTCGGCCGACAGCCACTTCTTCGAAGATCTCGGTGCCAACTCCATGGTGATGGCGCAATTCTGCGCGCGCGTCAGGAAGCGGGCGGATCTGCCCTCGGTGTCCATGAAGGACATCTATCGCAACCCCACGATCCGCAACCTGGCAGCGGCAGTCGCGGACGCCATCCCCGCTCACGTCGACGGACACACCCTGCCGACACGGCCGGTGCAACCGGCGGTGACGGCTGCGGAGGCTCCGGTGACACGGGCGAGCACGGCGGCCTATGTCCTGTGCGGAACGCTCCAGTTGCTGTTCTTCCTGGCGTACTCCTTCGCCACCGGACTGGCCGCGGCACGGGGCTACGACTGGGTGTCCGACGGAACGGGTGTCAGCGACATCTATCTTCGGTCCCTCATGTTCGGCGGGAGCGGATTCCTCGTCGTGTGCTTGTTCCCGATCCTGGCCAAGTGGACTCTCGTGGGCCGCTGGAAGCCGGGTGAGTTCCCCATCTGGGGCCTGACCTATCTACGGTTCTGGATCGTGAAGGCGCTGCTCCATGCCAACCCGATGATTTTCCTTGCCGGCAACCCGCTGTATGTGCTGTACCTGCGGGCTCTCGGCGCCCGAATCGGCAAGGGAGTCACGATCCTCTCCCGGTCGGTGCCGGTCTGCACCGACCTGCTCACGGTCGGCGAGGGCACCGTCATCCGCAAGGACGCGTTCTTCATGTGCTACCGAGCGCATGCCGGGCGTATCCAGACCGGGCGGGTCACCCTCGGCCGCGATGTGCTCGTCGGGGAGAAGACCGTGCTGGACATCGACACCTCGATGGGTGACGGGGCCCAGCTCGGCCATGCGTCCGCCCTGTACCGGGGCCAGTCCATCCCGGACGGCGAGCGCCGGTACGGATCTCCGGCGCAACCCACGGAGATGGACTTCGTACGGGTCGAGCCGGCCAAGTGCGGCACGCTGCGCCGGGCCTGGTTCGGGATCGCCACCCTGCTGCAGCTGTTCCTCCTGTACATCCCGCTGTTCGTCGGCGGTATGTACATGGTGTTCAGCTGGGTGCCCGCGCTCGAGGACCGCCTGAACCCGAACGACGTCGACTCCTTCCCGGAACTCCTGACCGACTCGGTGCTCATCTCCTGCGTGGCGTTCTTCGGTCTCGTCATCGGCGGCCTCGTCGCGGTGTGCACGCTTCCCCGTCTGCTGAACCTGGCCATCAAGCCCGACAAGGTCTATCCGCTCTGCGGCTTCCGGTACGCGGCGCAACGGGGCATCGCCCTCATGACGAACATCAGGTTCTTCACCTGGCTCTTCGGTGACAGCTCGTACATCGTTCACTACCTGAGGGCTCTCGGATACGACCTGACGCAGGTGGAGCAGACCGGCTCCAACTTCGGCACCGAAGTGGTGCACGAGACCCCGTATCTGGTCTCCGTCGGCAGGGGCACGATGGTGGCCGACGGCCTGTCCATCATCAACGCGGACTTCTCGAGTACGTCCTTCCGGGTGTCCCGGGCGACGATCGGAGCGCACAACTTCGTCGGCAACAACATCGCCTATCCCGCAGGAGCCAGGACGGGCGAGAACTGCCTGCTGGCCACCAAAGTGAAGATTCCCCTCGACGGAGAGGTACGCGAGGACGTCGGACTGCTCGGCTCGCCGAGCTTCGAGATTCCCCGCACGGTCGAGCGCGACTCGAGGTTCGACCACCTCAGGACGGGCGACGAACTGCGCCAGCAGCTCCCCCGGAAGAACCGTTACAACCTGCGCTCCATGGTCTTCTTCCTCTGTGTCCGGTGGCTGCACGCATTCGTTCTCACAGCGATCGGTCTCGCCACCCTCAATCTGTACGGAGCGCTCGGGTACATCGTCATCGCCTGCTATCTGACGTTCAGCCTCGGATTCACCGCCGTGTACTTCGCCCTGGTGGAGCGCTGCATCGCACGGTTCCGTCCGCTGAGCCCTCAGCTGTGCTCCATCTACGACCCGTACTTCTGGTGGCACGAGCGTCTGTGGAAGGTGCCGGACCGCCACGTGATGGTCTTCAACGGCACCCCGTTCAAGAACCTGATCTGGCGGATGATGGGCGTGCAGATCGGCCGCAGGGTCTTCGACGACGGCCTCTATGTGACGGAGCGGACCCTCACCACCATCGGGGACGACTGCACCCTCAACATCGGCAGCAAGATCCAGTGCCACTCCCAGGAGGACGGCACCTTCAAGTCCGACCGCACCACGCTCGGTGCCGGCTGCACCCTCGGCGTCGCCGCACATGTCCACTACGGCGTGATCGTGGGCGACAACGCAGAGCTGGCACCGGACTCCTTCCTCATGAAGGGCGAGGAAGTCCCTCCGTACGCACGGTGGGGCGGCAATCCGGCGGCGGAGAACCCGGACGCTCCCGGCCGGCCCTTCGGAGTCGGTCCGGCCGCAACGACAACCACGTCCACGGCACCCGGTGCCGCGCCGACGGTGAGTTGAGGAAGGCCTGTGATGGAAGCGCACCTGAACGCGGACCGGGAGTTCTGGAGCCGCGTACTGACCGCCGGCGGGAGCACCGCGATCCCCCGGTGGGCGCCGGAGCCGGTCGTGGGTGTCGCCGCGCACGAGGCGGTGGTACCGGACGAGACGGTCGAGGCGGTGCGCGCGCTGGCGGGCGAGCTGGGGGTTCCGCCCAGCGCGGTGCTGCTCGCCGCGCACGCCAAGGTGCTGGCCGCCCTGTCGGGCGAACAGGACGTGGTCACGGGATATGTCGCCGGTCCGGGCGAGACCCCGTTGCCCTGCCGGCTGACCGTCGCGCCCCGCACCTGGCGTGATCTGGTCGCTGGCACGCATCGCGAGGCGACGAAGCTGCTCGCGCACCGGGCGTTCCCGGTGCGGGAACTGCGCCGGGAGCTCGGGATGGCCGGGCCGTCGTACGAGATCGTCCTCGACCCCGAGGGGACCGGGAGCGCACTCGCCGACGACACGGTGCTGGCGGTGGACTGGGACGACCGGGGTGAGCGGACGCGGCTGCGGCTACGCCATCGCACCGAGGCACTGGATGCCGAGTCCGCGGCCCGGATCGGGGGCTATCACCTCGCGGCACTGAGGCAGCTGACCGCCGATCCGGATGCCGAGCACGCACGAGAGAGTCTGCTGTCGGCCAAGGAGGTGCAGGAGCAGCTCGAAGGGCTGGCCGGGCCCCCGCGGACGCTGCCGGAGCACCGGGTGCACGAGCTGTTCGAACAGCAGGTGCGGGCCCACCCCGAGACCGTGGCCGCCGTGCACGGCGACCGCACCTGGACCTACGGGGAGCTCAACGCCCGAGCGAACCGGCTGGCCCGGGCGCTGCTGGCCCGGGGGCTCGCCCGCGAGGACGTCGTCGGCGTGGTCACCGAGCGCAACCTCGACTGGCTGGCTGCCGTGCTGGCGGTGTTCAAGGCCGGGGGTGTGTATCTGCCCATCGAGCCGCACTTCCCGGCCGGCCGCATCGAGGCGACGCTGTCGCGCGCGGGCTGCCGGCTGGTGCTGACCGAGTCCGGCAGCACCTACACCCTCGACAAGGCCCTGGCCATGCTGCCCGACATCGAGCGGCTGACCGTCGGGATGGCGTACGAGGAACAGCAGGGCGACACCGATGTCTCGGTCAAGGTCACCCCCGACCAGCTCGCCTACATCTACTTCACCTCCGGCTCCACCGGCGAGCCGAAGGGCGCCATGTGCGAGCACGCGGGCATGCTGAACCACATCTTCGCCAAGATCGACGATCTGGGTGTCCACGAGGGAACTGTGGTGGCGCAGACGGCCCCGCAGTGCTTCGACATCTCGCTGTGGCAGCTGCTCGCCGCCCTGCTGGTCGGCGGGCGCACCCTGCTGGTCCGGCAGGACGTGATCGTGGACGTCGAGCAGTTCGTCGACACGCTGGCCCGCGGCCGGGTCGGCGTCGTCCAGGTCGTGCCCTCCTACCTGGAGGTGGTGGTCTCCTATCTGGAGCAGCACCCCCGCGAACTGCCGGACCTGACGTGTGTCTCCGTGACCGGTGAGGCGCTCAAGCGCGAGCTGGTCCAGCGCTGGTTCACCATCCAGCCCAGGATCAAGCTGGTCAACGCCTACGGGCTCACCGAGACCTCCGACGACACCAACCACGAGGTCATGGACCGGGTACCGGACCGGGTCCTGCTGGGGCGCGCCGTCAACAACGTGCGGGTCCATGTCGTCGACGAGCACCTGTCCCTGGTGCCGCTGGGCGCCCCGGGCCTGATCGCGTTCTCCGGGGTGTGCGTGGGCCGCGGGTACGTCAACGACCCCGAACGGACCCGTGAGGCGTACCTCGACGATCCGTACCGGCCGGGGGAGCGGCTCTATCTGGGAGGCGACTGGGGACGCTGGCACCCCGGCGGCAAACTGGAGTTCCTCGGACGCCGCGACAACCAGGTCAAGATCCGTGGCTTCCGCATCGAGATCGGCGAGATCGAGAACAACCTGCTCAGAGTGCCCGGAGTACGCGACGGGGCGGTCGTCGTCGCCGAACTGGCGGGCCGCAGCGCCCACCTGATCGCCTTCTACACCGGCCGGTGCCAGCCCGCGGACGCGCTGCGCCAGGCGCTGAACGTCGTGCTGCCCGCCTATATGGTCCCCTCGGCCTTCCACTGGCAGCAGAGCCTGCCGCTGACCCCCAACGGCAAGATCGACAGGAAGGCCCTGAGCGCGCTGGCCCAGCAGACCGCCTCGGCCGGGGAAACCGGCGCCGACGGGAAGCAATTCCAGCCGCCGCGCACCTCCTCCGAGCGGAAGCTGGCGGCCGCCTGGGCCGAACTGCTGGGCGTCCCCCAGGACCACATCGGCCGACAGGACCACTTCTTCGACTCCGGCGCCACCTCGCTGTCGGCGGTGAAACTCACCATCGCCCTGGGCCGGGCGGTCTCCCTCAAGGACATCACCCGTCACCCGGTGCTCGCCGATCTCGCCGCGCTCCTCGACGGCGCGACCCAGCGGCGCCCCGAACTGCTCCAGCCGCTGACCGCGCCCGAGAGCGCGCGGGACTGCGCCCTGGTGTGCTTCCCCTACGCGGGCGGCAACGCGGTCAACTTCCAGCCGATGGCCGGAGCCCTGGCGGGCAGCGGGACCGCGGTCTACGCCGTCGACCTGCCAGGCCATGACCTCGCCGCCAAGAGCGAGCCGTTCGCGCCGATCACGCGGGTGGTGGAACAGGTCACCGCCGAGATCGCCGCACGCGGCCTGGCCAGGGTCATGCTCTGGGGGCACTCCTCGGGCGCCGCCCCGGCCCTGGAGACGGCGAGGAGGCTGCGCGAGGCCGGGGTGGACGTCCCGCGGGTGTTCGTCGGCGCCCAACTGCTGGGCACCGCAGCCGACCGTCGCTCCGCCATCGCCGAGCTGACCCGGCGGAGCAACGCCGAGATCGCCGCGCAGCTGACTGCCGACAGCGGCTACACCGAACTGGGCGAGCTCGACGCGCCGCACGCCGAGCACGTCGGTGCCGCCTACCGGCACGACTGCGTCTGCGCGCACCGCTACTTCGCCGACGCCCTGGACAGCCCGCCGACGGTCAAGCTGGCCGCGCCGGTCACCGTCGTCCTCGCCGCCGACGACCCGCACACACGCGGTGCCCCCGACCGGCACCGCGACTGGCGGCTGCTGGCCGAGCACGTGGACCTGCACGAACTCGCCGACGGCGGCCACTACTTCCCCCGCACCCGGCCGGCCGAAGCAGCACGGGCCGTCCTGGGCGCAGCCGAATTGCTGACCTCCTCCTGAGCCTCCCCCGAGTCTCCCGAGTCGCAAGGAAAGGAAACCGAGATGTCGTCCTCATCCCCGGCATCACTGCTCGAGGTGGAGCTGGTCCCGGACAAGCCCCCGGTCCTGCATGTCGAGGCACCCGGCGACGCGGCAGGCTGGGCGGCCGATCACCGCGATGCGCTGCGAGCGCAGGTCACCGAGCACGGGGCGCTCCTCGTCCGCGGTCTGGGCGTACGGGAGACGGACCAGGTGGGGGCCGTCTTCGCGGGCCTCGCCGACGGCCTGATGACGGAGCGGGAGGCCTTCGCCCCGCGGCAGAGCCTCGGCCCGGGGCTGTACTCCTCCTCGGCCTGGCCGGACAACCAGCCGATGTGCATGCACCATGAGCTGAGCTACACGCTGGACGTCCCCGGCCTGATGCTGTTCGCGTGTCTGCGCGCGCCCGGCCAGGGCGGCGCGACCGCCGTCGCGGACGCGGAGCGCGTGCTCCAGGCACTGCCCACCACGCTGAGCGAACGCTTCGAACGCGAGGGCTGGCTGCTCACCCGTAGCTACAACGACGAGATCGGGGCGTCCCTGGAGGAGTCGTTCGGCACCGATGACCGCGCCGCTGTCGAGCGCTACTGCCGTGACCACGCCATCGACTTCGCCTGGCAGGCCGACGGCTCGCTGCGGACCCGTCAGCGCCGTGCCGCCGTGGTGCGGCACCCGGTGACCGGCCGACGCTGCTGGTTCAACCAGATCGCCTTCCTCAACGAGTGGACGCTGGCCCCGGAGGTGCGCGAGTACCTGGTCGACGAATACGGCGCGGACGGACTGCCGTTCAACACCTGTTTCGGCGACGGCAGCCCCATCGGCGAGGACGTCGTCCAGCTGATCAACACCACCTACGAGGACCACACCCGACGCGAGCCCTGGCAGCCCGGAGACGTGATGCTCGTCGACAACATCCGCACCGCGCACAGTCGCGAGCCCTTCGCCGGAGAGCGTCAGGTGCTGGTCGCCATGGCCGAACCGCAGCGCCTCTCCGACAGCCGCCCGACCTCGGAGGTGAGTCCGCGATGACGACTCTGCCGTCCCCCGCCACCCAGTCCGCCCCGCCGCCCCCGGGCTCCATGCCGACCTTCGCGGTGATCTCCGGTGCGCAGGTGCAGCAAGCACTCGCGGGGCGCGAGAGACAGATCGTGGAACTGGTCGAGACCACTTACCGGCTGCACGGTGCAGGGGACTCGGTGAACCCGCCCTCGTACTTCCTGCGCTTCCCCGACCGTCCGACGGACCGGATCATCGCGCTGCCGGCCTCCATCGGCGGGTCCGTACGGGTCGACGGCCTGAAGTGGATCTCCAGCTTCCCGGGCAATGTGTCCGCCGGGCTGCCGAGGGCCTCCGCGGTCCTGATCCTCAACGACCCCGACACCGGCTACCCGCTGGCCTGTCTGGAGAGCTCCATCATCAGCGCCACCAGAACCGCGGCGTCCGCGGCGCTGGCGGCGGACTGGCTCACCCGCACCCGGACCCGCCCCACCCGGGTCGGATTCTTCGGCGCGGGCCTGATCGCCCGGTACATTCACTCGTTCCTCGTCGGCACCGGATGGGCGTTCGACACGATCGGGGTGCACGACCTGTCCGCCGACAGCGCCGCAGGCTTCTGCGGCTATCTGCGGCAGTCCCCGTCCCCCGGTCAGGTCACCGTCCACGACAGTGCCGAGGACCTGATCCGCTCCAGCGACCTGGTGGTCTTCGCCACCGTCGCCGGGAAACCCCATGTCACCGACCCGGCATGGTTCCGCCACAACCCAGTGGTCCTGCACATCTCCCTGCGCGACCTCTCCCCCCAGGTGCTGCTCGCGTCGGCGAACTACGTCGACGACGTCGAGCACTGCCTGAAAGCCGACACGTCCCCTCACCTCGTGGAGCAGGCAACCGGCAACCGCGACTTCCTGGACGGCACCCTCAACGACGTCATGACCGGACGGTCGACCCCTCCGGCCGACCGGCCGGTGATCTTCTCGCCGTTCGGGCTCGGCGTCCTCGACCTCGCCGTGGGCAAGTACGTCTACGACGAAGCCGCCCGGGCCGGACACCTCCATCTCATCGACGACTTCTTCCACGAACTGCGCCGCTACGGCTGACGACGACCTTCCCTCAGCCCTGGCACCAGGAGGCCACCGTGCCCGTCATAACTGCTCCTCACGCCTTCAACGAAAGCCAGCTGTACGTAGACCTCGAGCCGATCTTCGGGCGTTCTCTGTACCTGAAGTGCGAGGGCTTCAACTTCGCGGGCTCGATCAAGCTGAAGGCCGCCATCGAGATGGTGGAGACCGCCGAACGGGAGGGAGTCCTGAAGCCGGACTCGATCCTCGTCGAGTCCTCCTCCGGAAACCTGGGCGTGGCGCTCAGCATAATCGCCGCCAGCAAGGGCTACCGGTTCCTGTGCGTCACGGACTCGCGCTGCAACCTCTCGACCCGGCTCCTGATGGAGGCGCTCGGCAGCCAGGTGCACATCGTTGCCGACCTGGATGCCAACGGCGGCTTCCTGGGTGCGCGGATCGACTACGTACGCGAGCTGTGCGCTTCGGACGACCGGTATGTGTGGCTCGAGCAGTACACCAACCCGGGCAACTGGCGCGCGCACTACCGCACCACGGCACCGGAGATCGCCGAGGAGTTCCCGGAGCTGGACGTGCTGTTCATCGGTGCGGGCACCACCGGCACCCTGATGGGCTGTGCGCGCTACTTCCGGGAGTGGCACAGGCCCGTGCGGATCGTCGCCGTGGACAGCGTCGGATCGGTGGCCTTCGGCGGCAAGCCGGGCCGCCGGATGATTCCCGGTCTGGGCATGAGCATGCGCCCGCCGCTGCTGGACGAGTCCTTCGTGGACGAGGTGATCCGGGTCGAGGAGGCGGACACCATCCGTGCCTGCCACCGGCTGGCCCGCCGGGGATTCCTCTTCGGCGGCTCCACCGGCACGGTGGTCAGCGGCGCGATGCAATGGCTGTCCCGCCATGACACCCACGGTCTGACCGCGGTGGGTATCGCTCCGGACCTTGGCGAGCGCTACCTTGACACCATCTACCAGAGCAACTGGCTGGAGGCGCTGTACGGCGACGAGATCCTCCTTGACGAGGAGGAGATCACGAAGGATCCCCGGGGAGGCGAGGCCAGGTCGCGGGCGTCCCGCCGTCGCCCTGACGGCTAGCCCAGGGTCATTCCGCCCCGGGACATCGACGGACCGTCGATGTCCCGGGGCGGGGATGTCACGCGGAGGGCGTGTTGTGCCGTCCCTGCGCCTCCTTGGCAGGAGCGCCGGCGGCCGGCCCGTCCTGCGGCGCGCGATCCGGAGTGGGAGCGTGCCCGCCGCGCAGCGCCGAGGCGAGCGCGGAGACCAGGGCCATGCCCGCGGCCACCGCGAAGACGATGGTCAGCCCCTGGTGGAACGGACCGGAGACCAGCCGCGGGAAGAAGCTGTGACCGGTCAGGGCGGCACGCTGGGCCGCCGACAGATGGGAGAGCGTCCCGCCCGAGGCGAGCAGATGCTCGACGGGGTTGTTGCCGAGGAAGGTGGCGAACAGAGTACTGACCGGCGGCAGTGACGCCGCGTGCTGCGCCGCGGCGGCCGGAACGCCGTGCGCCGTCAGTCCGGACCTGAGGGCCGTGGGCAGCGACGAGGCCAATCCGGAGACCATCAGGGAGAAGAACACCCCGATGGACAGGGCGGTCCCTGAGTTCTGGAAGGTCGAGCGCATGCCCGAGGCGACACCCCGGTACTCCGGCGGCACGCTGCCCATGATCGACGATGTGTTCGGCGCGGAGAACATGCCCTGGCCCAGTCCGTTGAGCAGCAGCAGTGCCGCGAACGTGGCGTAGTCGAAGTCGACCGGCAGGGCGAGCAGTCCCAGGAAGGAGGCTGCTACGACGACCAGCCCTGCCGTGGAGAACACGCGGGCGCCGAACCGGTCCGACAGATAGCCGGAGACGGGACCGGCGATCAGGAAGCCCAGCGTCAGCGGCAGCATGAAGATGCCCGCCCACAGGGGCGTGTCCTCGAAGGCATAGCCGTGCAGCGGCAGCCATATGCCCTGCAGCCAGATGATCAGCATGAACTGCAGCCCACCGCGCGCGATCGCGGTCAGCAGAGCGGCCACGTTGCCCGCGGCGAACGCCCGCACCTTGAACAGGGCCAGCCGGAACATGGGCTCGGCGACGCGCGTCTCCGCGTAGCAGAAGAGCAGCAGCAGGGCGCCGCCGCCGAACAGCCCGCTGAGCACCCAGGGGTTGCCCCAGCCGGTGGCGCTCGAACCATAGGGCTGGATGCCGTAGGTGATGCCGGCGAGCAGGATCCCCGCGCCCGCCGCGAAGGTGATGTTGCCCAGCCAGTCGATGCGGCCGCGGCGGCCCGCCGCGGTCTCGCGCAGGCTCAGATACGACCAGATCGTCCCCGTGATGCTGACCGGCACGCTCACCCAGAACACGGCCCGCCAGTCGACGGCGGCGAGCAGGCCGCCGGCCAGGAGGCCGAGGAACTGACCGGCGAGCGCGGTGATCTGGTTGATGCCGAGGGCCATACCGCGTTGGCGGGCAGGGAAGGCGTCGGTGAGGATGGCGGCCGAGTTGGCGGTCAGCATGGAGCCGCCGAACGCCTGCACGATGCGCCACAGGATCAGCCACAGGGCTCCCGCGCCCGCCCGGAACGGGTCCAGGGACAACGCGACGGAGGCGCACGCGAAGATGAGGAAGCCGAGGTTGTAGATCCTGACCCGGCCGTACATGTCACCGAGCCGGCCGAGGACGACGACGAGCACCGCCGACACCAGCAGATAGCCGAGGATCATCCAGAGCAGGTAGCCGATGTTGCCGGGCGCGAGCGGGTCCAGGCCGATCCCGCGGAAGATCGCGGGCAGCGAGATGATCACGATGGAGGCGTCCATCGTCGCGATCAGTACACCGAGGGTGGTGTTGGACAGGGCGACCCACTTGTAGCCGGGGCCCGCGGGCAGGTCCCGTCGGCGCGCGGGACGCGGGGCACGGACGGCGGAGGAGCCGCCGTCCCCGGGCCGGTCGCCGCTGCCGGCGCTCACAGCCGGGCCGCCAGTCGGTCGAGGAGGGGCACGGCCGACGCGAGCGTCTCGCGTTCCTGGGCCGTGAACTCCTCCAGGGCCGCCGAGAGACGGTGGACGGACTCCGAGCGCCGCTCCGCCAGCATCGCCCGGCCCTCCTCGGTGATCGCGACGACGGCCCGCCGCCCGTCGGCCGCGTCGGGAGTACGACGGACCAGTCCACGCTGTTCGAGCCCGGCCAGCGTGCCGGCCATCGCCTGCGGCCGTACGCGCTCCAGGTCCGCGAGCGACCCCGGGAAACCGGGGCCTTCGGCGGCGAGCCGGGCGAGCACCGACACGCCGGAGAGCGTCACATCGCCGACGGCGTGCGCCTGGCGCAGCCGCCGGGTCATCCGGCCCACGGCCAGTCGAAGGCCGGAGGCGAGGCTGTGGATGTCCGCCTCGACGGCGATGCGATCGGGTCCGGTCTGTTTGTCTGCCTTCACAGGTAATAACACTAGGTTTATCAGCCTGGACTGTTCAATCAAATGTTAGTAATCGTCGGGCTGCCGCCGGTTGACGCGGTACACGTCGGGGACGCAGAGGTTGAGGACGACCGCGGCGGCGATGAGGGCGGCGCAGGCCACAAGGACCGTCCGGGTGTCCCACAGCCGGGCCGCGAGGGCGGTGAGGAGATAGCCGAGAGGGATGGCGAGGCGTTCCCCGAGGTTGTTGAACGCCCCCATGCGTCCCTGCTCGGGCCCCGGTACGTGCTGCTGGAACGCCGTGGCCCAGGCGACGATCGAGATGTCGAGCCCGATGCCCGCGAGCAGGGCGGCCGACAGGACCGCGGGCAGCGGCAGGGCCGCCCCCATGGCCGCCAGGGGAAGCGTGAGCGCGAAGCCGGCCGCGACCGCGACGGTCAGCAGGCGATGGGGCTTCCAGCGCAGACAGACCAAGGTCCCGGCCAGCAGGCCGCCCGCGAAGGCCGCCTGGACGAGCCCCCAGCCGCGGGCCCCGTCGTAGTGCCGCGCGGTCACGAGGGGGCCGAGGAGTTGGAAGCCCGCCAGCCAGGCGGCGACGAGGACGGTTCCGGCGGCCGTGTAGGTCCACAGCCAGGTGCGTGACCAGAACCCGGTCCATCCCTCGCGCAGACTGCTCAGCACGCTGCCGACGGCCGGGGGAGCGTCCAGGCGGAGCCCCAGAAGCAGCAGGGCCGCCGCGGCGAAGGTGAGGGCGTCCCAGGCGAGGGCCCAGGCGGGACCGTGGGCCGCCACGACGAGACCGCCGACGACGGGGCCCGCCACCTTGACCGCGTTGGTCGGCAGCCGGATCCATGCGTTGGCCTGCTGAAGGTGTTCCGGGGGGACGATCTGGGCGAGGGCGCCCTGGGTGGCGGGCTGGCTGAAGGCCACCGCGACGCCCGAGACCAGGCCGCACAGGGCGATGGACGCCGTCGTCGCCCGGCCGGTGCCCACGATCGCGGCGAGGGTGCCCTGGGCGGCGGCCGCCAGCAGATTGCCGAGGAAGAGGATCCGGCTGCCCGACAGCCGGTCCGCGAGGACTCCGCCGACGAGGAGGAAGGCGATCGTCGGGACCGTGTTGAGGGCGAGCACCAGACCGAGGGACCCGGCCCCCGCGCCCTCCCCGATGACGGAGTAGGCCAGCGCGAGGGGTGCCATCGCGGATCCGGTGGCCGACACCAGGCTCGCCAGCCCGAAGCGCCGGAAGGCCGGAACGCTCAGGGGGGTCGTGGAGCGGGGTGTCGGTAAGGCTGTCGCGGTCTTCATGATCTCCCTCGTGTCCGGCGAGGGGTGCACTTTATTGCACGAACGGCAGTGCGGTGCGGGGCGGTACGGGGCGGTGCGGGGTGCGGCGCGGTTTGGGGCGGTGTGCCGGAAGACGGCCCGTGCGCCCCAGGTATCGCCTCGACCGCGAGGATGTCCGCCGCGTCCCGTTTGCCGGGGCCCGCCAGGGTTACCCGCCCGGAGAAGCCGGCAGCCGACAAGGAGAGGAGGACCCCGCCGTGAGCAACGCGACGATGGAACGCGAGGAGGCGGCGCGGCTTCCCGAGGGCGACGTGGTCCGCATCCTGCTGGAGCAGCATGCGCGGATCCGAGATCTGTTCGCCGAGGTCAAGAGCGCACAGGGGGAGCAGAAGAGAGACATCTTCGACGAGCTGAGGGCTCTGCTGGCGGTCCATGAGACGGCGGAGGAGATGATCCTGCGCCCGACGGCGAAGAGGACTGCCGGGGCGGCCGAGGCCGAGGCCCGTAACCACGAGGAGGAGCAAGCCAACAAGGTCCTCGCCCAGTTGGAGAAGATGGACGTCGGCAGCCCCGAGTTCGACTCCAGGATCGCCGCCTTCGAGCGGTCCGTGATCGACCACGCCGAGCACGAGGAGCAGGACGAGTTCCCGGCCGTGCGTCAGGGCTGCGACGAGAACCAGCTCAGGGGCATGGGCTCCCTGCTCAAGGCGGCGGAGCAGCTGGCACCGACCCATCCGCACCCGAGCGCGGCGGGGTCGACCACCGCGCAGTGGCTGACCGGGCCCTTCGCCTCCATGGTCGACCGCGTCAAGGACGCTCTCACCCGGTCCCGGGGCGGCACCTGATACGGCGGGACCGGCTGCGCTTCGACGGCTGGATCGCCGGGATCGGTACGTCGTCCGGCACGCGTGTGGTGGTGGGCCGCTGGACGCGATCGCCGTTCGGGGCGTTCAGTGACGTGATGCTGGAGCGACCGGACGGCCACCGCCTCCTCCTGGCACCCTCCGCGCGGACGGCGCACTTCATCGCCGACACCTATGTCTTCGACGAGGTGCGGGTGACGCCGGTCCGGGTGGCTGCCGTCGGGAACGACTGGACGGTCACCGCCGCCGCGCTGCGTATGCGCTTCACCCTGGGCCGCCGCGGTGCGGTGGGACGGCTGCTCAGAGCCGTGCCCGGGCCGCTCGCCGCCCGTCCCGTCTGGGCGGCGTGGACGGCCCGGCCGGCGCGGCTGCTGCTGGGCGCACGCACCTGCGGCAGCGCGGGCGCCGGCCGCTACGAGTGGTACGGGGCGAAGGACCTGCACCCCATCGCCGCCGCGATGGTCTGCTACGAGGGCGAGGACCTGGGCTCCCTCGCCCCGGTCGAGCCACCCGTACGGTTCGGGTTCGGCTCGACCCCGCGCGGGCCCTGCCTGGTCCGCCTCACCACCACGGTGGACCTGGGGCACCGCAACCGGACCCGTCTTACCCGACCGTGAACAAGGCGTTACGCACGTTTGAGTCGTGCCCGGAGGTCTCCTGGGGGAAGGTGGAACTGTGACAGCAGGCGCCACGGAACTTGCCCGGGAGTGCGATCGGCTGCGGGTGGAGAATCGGCAACTGAAGCGTGCCGTGTCCTCGCACGCCCTGGTCGACCAGGCGATAGGCGCCGTGATCGTTCTCGGGCGGATCCGGCAGGACGAGGCGTGGGGGGTACTGCGGGACGTCTCGCAGCGCACCAACACCAAGCTGAGCCTCATCGCCGAGCACGTCCTCAAGTTCGCCCAGGGCGGTGACCTGCCCCAGCCGGAGTTGGACGAACTCAGACGGGCCCTGGAGCGCAACAGGATCGCCCCCCGCACGGATCTGTGATCCCCGTAGCGCAGATCGCCCGAGTTCCGTACCGCAGCTCTCTGAGCCGTGCGCCGCCGGCCGGCACCCGGTACCCCTCCCGCAGCCGTCCCGGCGTGTCGAACAGTCGGCCGCGAGCACTGGGAGACGATGAGGCCTCCCGGACAGCCGGAGCGGGGCCGAAGAGGGAGGGGCCGCATGGAGCGCCAGGCCGCAGCGGACGGGACCGGCGAACGTACCGCGACGGCCGCTCCGGGCGCCGACGGCTTGTCGCCGCGCTGCGACACCGCCGACGTACGACGGCGGATTCCGCGCACCGACGCCGTACGGCGTGATCCCCGGCTGTCCCAGGCCGCGCGCCGTGGGACCGCGTGTGGTGAAGGAGGCGGTCCGGCGGGCGCAGGAGCAGGCCCGGGAAGGCGGCATCGCGCCGGCACAGGTGGCGGACACGGCGGTCGCCCTGCTGCCCTCCACGGCCGGCGCACCGCGGCCGGTGATCAACGCCACCGGTGTCCTGCTGCACACCAACCTCGGCCGGGCGTCCCTGTCGGCGGCCGCCCGGCAGGCGGTACACGAGGCCGCCGGACCGACGGACGTCGAACTCGACCTGCACACCGGCGTTCGCGTGCGCCGTGGACGCACCGCGCTGCGGGCTCTGGACGACCAGGTCCCGTCCGCCGCCGCCGTGCACGTCGTCAACAACGGCGCCGCCGCGCTGGTCCTCGCCGCCACCGCGCTCGCCGCGGGCAAGGACATCGTCATCAGCCGGGGGGAGATGGTGGAGATCGGGGACGGTTTCCGGCTCCCGGACCTCCTCGTCTCCACGGGGGCCCGGCTCCGCGAGGTCGGCACCACCAACCGCACCACCGTCGGTGACTACGCCGCCGTGATCGGCCCGGAGACCGGCTTCGTGCTGAAGGTGCACCCCTCGAACTTCCGAGTCACGGATTCACCCGCGCCGCCGAGACCGGCGAACTGGCCGCGCTGGGCGTCCCCGTGGTCGTCGACATCGGCTCCGGTCTGCTGGTACCGCATCCCCTGCCGGACGCTCCCGCCACGTCGGGTTGCGGACCGAACAGCTGGTTGCCGCGCACCACGCCCTCGGCCGACCTGTCCGCCTTCCCGGCGCCGCCCTGTGTCATGCCAGACCTCCCTGCTCGGCTTGCCGGGCTGATGCGTCCGCCCGCCCGCCGGTCGTTCTCCGCGCGTGTCGTACTCCTGGTCGCGGCGCCGTTTCGAGCCTGACACGAGTCCCCTGGGGCCGCGCGCTCGAAACCGCCGGGGAAGGGCCGGTCCGCGCGCCGCACACATTCGTCGGACGCGCCCTTCCCCGCAGAAGGCTGCCCGCAGGGTCAGCGAGCGGTCTGCCGCAGCGTCGTCTGCGGTGTCCGGCCGTAGGCCTGGCGGTAGAGGGCGGCGAAGCGGCCCGGGTGGTGGAAGCCCCAGCGCGCCGCGATCTCGGTGACCGTGACGCCGCCGCCGGGGTCGGCCGAGCGGAGGTCATGGTGGGCGTGGGTGAGGCGGACCTGGCGCAGATACCCGAGCGGAGTGGTGTCCAGATGTCGACGGAAGGCGTACTGCAGGGTGCGGATGGTGACATGGGCGGCGGCAGCCATGTCGGCGACCGTGATGTCCTGGTCGGCGTGGTCGTCGATGTAGGCGACCGCGCGGCGCAGGGCCGCCGGGCCGGCGTCGGCGCGGTCGGAGCCGGTGGGGTCGGTCAGCGCGGTGCTGGGAAAGGCCGCGAGGACACCGGCCGCCAGATGCTGGGTGAGGGTCGAGACGACGAGGGGCTGGCTGGCCAGGCCGGGTTCCGCGAGAACGGTCCGCAGCCGGGCGATGGTGTTCTTCAAGTGTTCCGCGGCGGCGGGGGAGTGGGGCCGGTGCCCGGTCAGGCGTACCGGCTCGGCACGTGAGCGCGGAACGAGGTCGGCGACCTCGGTGAGCAGGCCGGGGTCGAGCATGGTGATGTTGTAGCGGGCCTGGCGGATGCGACCGCTGTAGGGCAGCTCCGGCGGCGCGAAGCACACGAGGTCCCCGGGGCCGAAATCGTCCCGGACCCCGTGGACGGTGTGGTCCTCGATGGTGCCGTCGTGCACGACACAGAGACAGATTCTGCCCAGCGGGGTGACGGAGTAGTCCATGTCGAAACGCAGGTCCAGCTCATCGATACTGATCCGGTCCGTGGCGTGGCGGACCAATTGTGCGTGGTTGCCGTCCGCGGTCCCGCTGCCGATGCGCATTCTCGCGTAGGCCAGGCTGAAGAACGCCTCGGTCTCCGCGAGGTCGTCGCTGTCGAAGGCCAGCGTGTCCATGACTGGTTTCTCCCTCCCCGCGGCGATGCGGATTCTTTCGGACAGCCGAGGACCGATCGGAACGGAGCCCCGGCAGGTTCACCGACTTTATAGATGCACGTTTTTCCGGTCCGTGAGGTGAAAAACGTGCGGATGGCGGAGCAGCCGCTCGACGCGATCGGCGGGCGGGCTTTCGTTTCCCGTACTGCGCGGCGTGAGCTGTTCGTTTGATGTATCGCCACAAGGGGGCCGCCGAGTACAGAGTGGGGCGCGAAGAGGCCGAAGCGGTCGTGGCGTGCCTGTGCGGACGGCAGGTCGACACGTCCCCCGTCTGCCCCGGAGGTGTGTCCATGGCGTTGTCCGGCCTCTCCGGGTGTCCTTCCCTGGAGCCGCTGTCCGTGACGGACCTGGCCCAGGACGTGCGGCGGCTCTGCGCGGAGAACGAACGACTGCAGCGAGCCCTCACCGCCGATGCCGTCCGCAATCAGGCCGTCGGTGTTCTGGCGGTCCTCGGCCGGGTCACGGCCGAGGACGCATGCCGGGTGCTGCGGGAGGTCGCACAGCGCACCGGCACCGGCCTCGACGACCTTGCCGCGGGCGTGGTGAGGTTCGCCCAGGGCGGCGACCTCCCCGACGAGGAACTGGGCGAGCTGCGGCGGGTACTCGACCGGTTCACGGGTGATGCCCGGGGCCAGGAGCAGGCCACTACAGGGACCTGAGCGTCGCGGCGACCCGAACCGGCCGCGATCGCGCGTACGGGCGCACCCGGCCGCAAACGGATCCGGTGCGTCGTTCACCCGCGCAGGCGTACGGCGCCACTCCTTCGGACCGGCCCGGCGGGCCGCGCAGGGGCGAGCACTTGACGCTCGCTGAGGAAGAACCCCTCGGAAGGAGGACCCCCATGAGCGCCACCCGACGCTCTCGCTGCCTGCGCAAGCCTCTGTCCGCTCTGACGGCCCTGGCCACCACCGCAGCCCTCGCCGCCGCCGTCCCGGCCTTGGCGACCCCGGCTGCCGCCGCCGCCAAGGACACCTGTGGTGACCCCCGGCAGAACCTGGAGCCGACTGCCCAGGCGTTCCTCGACAAGCTCGCCCAGGCGGGCGGCCCGCCGATCCAGGACATGTCGCCGGCCGCCGCCCGCAAGTCGCTGCTGGACCTCCAGGCCGCCTACCCGGTCGACAAGCTTCCCGCCGACATCACCGAACGCACCATCCCCGTCGGCCCCACCGACTCCGTCTCCATCCGTATCGTTCGGCCGCAGGGCATGACCGGCAAGCTGCCCGCGGTGATGTACTTCCACGGCGGCGGCTGGGTCCTCGGCGACGCCTCCACCCATGACCGGCTGGTACGGCAGATAGCCAACGGCGCCAAGGCTGCGGTGGTCTTCGTCAACTACACCCGCTCGCCCGAGGCCAAGTACGCGACCGCCAACGAGGAGGCCTACGCGGCCACCCGGTGGGTCGCCCAGCACGGTGACAAGATCAACGTCGACGGCTCCCGGCTGGCCGTGGCCGGCGACAGCGTCGGCGGCAACATGACCGCCGCCGTCACCCTGATGGCCAAGCAGCGCGGCGGCCCCAAGCTGGCCCAGCAGGTGCTGTTCTACCCGGTCACCGACGCGAACTTCACCACCCCGTCCTACCAGCGCTACGCCAAGGGCTGCTGGCTCACCGCCGCGGGCATGAAGTGGTTCTGGAACGAGTACGCCCCCGACACCATGGACCGCAACCGGCCCACCGCCTCCCCGCTGCGCGCCACCACCGCCCAGCTGCGGGGCCTGCCCAAGGCGCTGGTGATCACCGACAGCGATGTGCTGTACAACGAGGGCCGTGACTACGCCGTCAAGCTGCACGCGGCCGGCGTTCCCGTCACCCATGTCCACTACGCGCACATGATCCACGACTTCGTGATGCTCAACGGCCTCGCCGGAAGCCACGCCGCCAAGTCCGCGGTGGCCCAGGCCAACGAGGCCCTGCGCCAGGCTCTGTACGGCTGACGCGGCCTACGCGTCCGTCGCCTCGTACCGTCTCCGTCTCGACGGCGTCCGATTGCGCCGCCCGACCGCTCCGTTCTCCTGACGCGGCCGGGCGGTGCTCGGCGCGCCATGGGCCGTTGTGGGCCGGCGGGTCGGCTGGGCTGACCGGGCCGGCCGTGTGGGTCGCCCGTGGAGGGTGGTGCCCTCACTCACTCGTTTCGCGGGCGCGCCGTCGCTCGGTGCGGGCCTCGTGGACGTGGCGGCCCAGCAGAGGGCCGCCGAAGACGACGAAGCCGACCCCGATGAACCAGGACTGGACGATGAGGACCGCGCCAACCGTGCCGTAGGTGACGGCGTTGTTCACGATGAGCGGGGAGAAGACCTGGTAGGAGAACCAGCGCAGGCCGACGAGGCCCAGCATGGTGGCCGCCGCGCCGGGCAGCAGCGCCCGCCAGCTCACCCGGCTGCCCAGCAGGAAGTGCTGGCCCCACCAGAAGAACAGCACGCCGAACAGGACGGTGAGGGTGATGCGGACGATGGACGGGACCATACCGCCACTCAGGATCGAGCCGCTCTGCACCTCGGCGAACAGATAGGCCGTCAGGGCAGTAAGCCATACGGCGCGGCGCCACACACTGTGCCAGCGACCCGCAGGTACATCCCACACCCGCTCATAACCCGTCTGGACGCTTGAGGCGAAGGCGAGTCCGAACAGGGCAAGGGCGACGACGCTGAAGACGCTGGTCGCGCTGAGTACTTTGCGGGGCGCGCTGAACAGGTGGTTCACGGCGTCCGCGGGGCGCCCCGTCAGGCTCATGCCGTCGGTCACCCAGGAGGCGAAGCCGCGCTGCTGGAAGGGGGCCGCGGCGGCGACGACGATCAGCAGCGGTGCGAGCGTGACCAGGGCCAGAGCGGCGAAGCCCATGGCGCGGTGCATCAGTTCCATCTCACGGCCGTGCTGCCAGAGCCGCCCGGTGGACGAACTGTGCCAGCGGTTGTGCCAGCGGGTGTGCCGTCCGCGGTGCTGGGGGCGTTCGTGCGGGGGCGGGCCTGAGGAACCCGTCATGCGTCCCCCAGTTCCCGAGCCGTCGTCAGCTGAAACCCTCTGCTCCCGCCGATCAGCCCTGGCGGTGCGGTGTACCGCGCGCGTGCGATACACTGGATCTAGTGAACGGCGCTGAACTTCGGTGCCCTGGCTCATGCGTTGGTGGTCCAAGGAAAGACGCCCCGCTTCCTGTGGGGAGATGCAGGTGCAAGGCCTGCCCGGCGCTCGACGAAACCCCGCTTCCGGACACTCCGGAGGCGGGGTTTTCTGTGTGTTCAGGACCCGGCGGGCGCCGTGGTCGTCGGCGGGTCGGGGGTTCGGCTGGCGTCAGTGACTGCCGCGCCGAGTGACCCGCAGCGGCAGTGCGTTGGGGCGGATCTGCACATGCTCGACGGCACGGACGCGGTGCCGGGGGACCGGGTGGAGCCGCCATCGCGTCATGATGGCTGCCAGGGTGATCCGCATCTCGTGCCAGGCGAAGGTGTCGCCGATGCATTTGCGGTTCCCGGCCCCGAACGGGATGTAGGCGCCGCGCGGCAGGTCACGCTCGGTCCGGGACAGCCAGCGGTCCGGGTCGAACCGCAGGGGATCGGGAAAAGACACCGGGTCGCGGTGCAGGGCGGCCGCGCTGAGGATCAGCTCGGCGCCTTCGGGGAGTCGTACCGAGCGGATGGTCGTCGGGCATGTGGTGCGCCGCATCATCAGCCAGTTCGGCTGGTACAGGCGCAGGACCTCCGTCAGGAAGCGGTCGGTGTACGGGGTTGCGGCACCGGGCTCGGTGGCGAGGCTGACGGCGCGGGCCTCCGCACCGATCCGTTCCTGGGCTCTGGGGTCGGTGCTGAGGACGTGCAGTGCCCAGGACAGCGTGGTGGCGGTGGTCTCCGCTCCTGCGATCAGGAGGGTGAGCAGTTCGTCGCGCGCCTGTTCGTCGGTCATGGCGGGGGTGGTGGCGCCCGCGCGCCCCAGCATGAGGGACAGCAGATCGCCGTCGCCCGCATGGATCCTGGCGTGCTGCACGGCGCGCTCGGCGAGCGTACGCAGGGTGGCGGCGGCGGCGAAGAAGTGGCGCCGGCCGCGCGTGGGAAGCGCGGCGACTCGGGCGGGGAGCACCGTGTGCAGGAACATCCCCTTGGTGAGCACATGCAGATACGCGGGGACTTTCTCGCCCATCACGGCGAGGTCGCGGGGGATCTCGTGCGACGACGCGAACAGGACTTGGAGGATGACGCTCGTGGCCAGGCGGCGCATCTCCTCGTCGAGTTGGACGACGGACCCCGGGCGCCAGCTTTCGGCCGTCTGCTCCGCGAGGGCGGCCATGGTGGCTGCGTAGTCGGCGATCCGGGCACGGTGGAAGCCCGGCTGGAGAATGCGGCGCTGACGCCGGTGGAATGCTCCTTCGGAGAGCGCGATGCCATTGCCCATGAAAGGGCGCGCCGTTTGGAAGAGGAGCCCTTTGCCCAGGTCTCTGCTCTTGTCCGTGAGGCTCTCGTGCACGGCGCCCGGTGAGTTGAGGACGAACGCGGGCCGACTGCCGAGCAGGATCTGGACGACCTCGCCCTGAGGGCGCAGGGAATCGAAGAACCGGGAGCGGCTCGCCGCGAGCTGTGGCAGATGACCGAGGACCGGACATCGGCCCTGGGCGACGGGAGCGAGGGCGCCGGTCCAGTGACTACTGGCCACGATGACTCCGTTCCATGCTCTCCCGCGGAGGGATGCGCTCCGGATCTGGGACGAGAGGAAGGCGGATCGGAAACGCTTGGGCTCCCTTGGATATCGTAACGGCGGCAGCGAGCGGCCGTAAAGGGCTGTGCCTGTAAATGCCGTTGGACTTGCCGTGGTCGCGCATTCTGGGAAAGGAGGCTTATATGTCTTTGGCATTCCCCCCGGAGCCTCGTGGGATTGATTGGCTTTTTATCGTAATTTCTGACCGGCGTGCCGACCGTGCGGCGGGCATCGCATGTGAAATGGGCCCCGTCGGCGGGCCCCACGAGGGCGATGCACGGGAAGCCGACCTGCCTCGCCGCCTGTGCGGCGGCACTGTGGCGCCTCGTTCCCAGCCGGTCGGTCGGCTGTCCTCGTGCGCTGCCCGCCGACCGTTACTGACCCGCTCCCGCCACGGGTACGGCCGCCTCGGCCGCCCGCAGCCCCGTACCCGGTGCGCCGGAGCCGAACCGGCTGTCCGTGGGCTCGTGCTGACCGGACCAGGTCTGATGGCTCTGCACTCCGGTCAGATGGGCCGGCGCCGGGGTGGCAGGGCCATAGGTACGGGTCGACCGGCCGCCGCGCGCCGTTGCCTCGGCCAGGGTCAGAGCGAGCTGTTCGAGGCGGTTCTCCAGGGTCCGCAGCATCGCTTCGTCCCGCTGGCGCAGTGCTCCGAGCAGGTCCATGGCCTCCTCGTCACCAGCGAGCGCCGCGATGCTCTCACCGGCCCGGCAGGTCGCCAGGGACTGTGCGGCGGCGGCGTACTCGCACTCCGTGATCCTCAGCATCTGGCGGTCGGTTGCCGGACGGCCGCCGAGCAGGACACCGTCCGCGATCATCGCACCGGCCTCCAGCGGGATGCGCGCGGCGCGGATGGCGACCGACGCGAGCGTTCGGACGATGGCGGTCGTGTCGCTCAGCAGCCGACGGGGCCGCAGAACGCGGACATGGTCGTCGATACGGTCGATGTGCTCGCGTACGTCGGCGAGAAGGTCTTCCAGTGTGTGGCGGTGCGGATGTGCGGGAGTGACAGCCAAATCCGCCCGCACCATGTGGATGAGGGCGGCGTGGGTCTTCCGGGCGTCCTGTAGCGCCGGTATGAGCGCGTCCGTCGTGACTGCCATTGCGCGTGCTCCCTTGTCTGGGGTCGTGGGACGGCGGGAGGGGCGGATCTGCCTGTCGAGCGGATGTCCGCGTGGGCCGGCCCCAGGGATCAGCGTGTGCGAACCGGCCGAAGATCGCGCGGTGGCCTGGTCCATCCCGGGTGCGGCCGACAGCGGTTCCTCGTGGTGACAGCCGCCCGGCGGGATCCCCGACTCCAGGCGCCCGGCTAGCCCGTCCGGGTGTGCCGGGCGCCCTGTGGTGGTGTACCCCCTCCATGCGGGCACGGGAGCGGTGAGCGCCCGGAGTTGAGCCGAGGCGTTCCCCAGGGGGCGTTTCCCCGGTGGCCGACGCGCCGCCGGACCACCGTGGCACCCGGACGAGGGCCGCCTGCGAGGCCGGAGGTCCTGCCCCCGTGGCGGGGTGTGTCGGCGGGCCAATCAGGGCGGCGAGCCGCTCCACGAGGGCGTTGTCAGTGGTCGCCACTAAGTTCAGCCGTGTCCCGCCGATCTGGCGTGGACGTCCCCTAAAGGCAAAGGAGATGGTGCGTTGTCGGTCTGGGAGAAGTCGAGCACGGCACGGGTGACACCACCCGCGCGGCCGCGGAAGCTGGCCAAGGTGCCGTTCGTCGAGCTGGCCGACGGACGTCTGCAGGGAGTGGTCTCCAGCGGCTCGGACATCGAGCGGGTGTATGTCTCGTCGGTCGCGGCCGGGACCTACGCGTTCGCCTGCAGCACCAACAACAACCGTCCCTGCGGCGGCGCACGGGGTTCGTTCTGCAACCACATCCGGGCCCTGATCAACGAGGCGGTGCTGCAGTACGGCGCCGAGCGCGTCGCCCGCTATCTGCGCGTGGACGTCACGGAGGCGGAACGGAGCGCGGACACCGTCGCCTCGGTCATGACCGGCACCCGCCCCCCGCAGGCGGACGCCAAGGCGGCCGCCGCCGTCTTCAGCCGGTTCCTGCGCCACCTCGCCTATCTGGAACTGGCCCCGTCCACCGTGCCGTTGCCCGAGATGCAGTGGTTCCCGCCGACCAGGGCCGCGGCGGACGTGTCCCCGAGCGAGCAGGCTTCGAGCGCGGGGGAGCGCGCCTACCTGCTCGCCGAGCCGATCGCCGGACTGGACGAGGCCCTCGCGGCCGTCGACGCCTTCGACCAGGCTCTCGTGGGCGGACTGCTCCGTCCGCACCCCGGCCAGGCCGCGGGCCTGGACGAACTCGCCCGGGCCACCGCGGGGACACCACTGGCTTCCAGGACCGCCGAGGCGGCCGGGAAGGCCGCCGCCGGAGCCGCGGGCGAGGACGACCTCGTGGCCCTCGCCGCCGCCCGCACGGCACTGCTCGGAGCCGTGCACGACGCCCTCATGGCGCGCGTCACGGAGACGACCGGCCGGGGTCGCGGCGAGACGGAGACGGTCCCCGGGGCCGATGCCCGGCCGACGGCGAACCTGCCGGCCGCCGCCCGCTCCTGGCTCACCGATCTGGCGCGCGCCGGATGGCAGGGCATCGACCACGACATGGTCTCCGGGGCGGCACAGGTAGTCTCCGCGATGCTTCCGGACCCGGCTCTGCGCCGCCTGGGCACCCTCCTCGACGGCTTCGCCGCCGAACTGGCAGCCTCCTGCCCCGGCGCCTCCCTCGAACGGATTCCCGTACGTCGCTGGGCAGACCTGTGGTCGCGTGCGATGCTCCTGACGCTGCCCCAGGCCACCGCCACACCCATGGCGGGTACGGCCACCGGACGCCTACTGCCCCTCGGCGTCGATGTGCACGAACACGCGACCGCCGCTCAGGCCCAGGTCCACGCGGTCCTCGAACCCGCCGACGGCAGCGCGCCCCGCCTGGTGCGTGCCAGTGTGTCGGTGCCGAAGCCGGACACGGTCCTCGGAGCGGGCGTCTGGCAGCTGATGCGACCGCACATGTCGCTGCTGGCCGCCCTCGGTGAGGGCCGCTCCATGGACCTCGTGGACATGCCGATCACCGCCGAGGGCGACCTGATCTGGAGTGACGAGCACGGCCGCCCGGGTGAGCCCGCGGACGCCTTCGCCGCCGCCCGGGTCGCTCTGTCCACGGCGACCGCCGCCGAGGCCGCGCCGCTGGACCGGCACCCGGCTCGTATCGCTGTTCCCGTGCTGCTGGAGGGCTACAGCGTCCACCAGGACGACGACGCGCTGACGTTCGAGGTCGCCGGTCACCGGCTCGCCGTCGATGCCGACCGCGCTCCGGACGCCGGGCCGCTCGGCCCCGAGGCCGTGGCGAGGTCGAGTGCCTGTATCGGCTTGCTGCGCTGGGACGATGGTGCGTTCAGCGTGCAGCCGCTGGCCGTCGAGACGGCCGTACGGAAGAAGGCGGTGGCGGTGCACGCCGGGGCGTGGGCCGGGGGTACGGCCGACAAGGCCGCTGCCAAGGCCGAGAAGGCCGCCACCGACGCCGTCGCCGCGCTGCGGGAGCGCGCGGGGAGGCTGCTGCGGAAATGACCGAGCAAACGAACGCGCGGACGACCGGACAAACGGACGACGGGCAGACGGCGGCGGAGAACGGGCAGACGACCGCGGAGATCCGCCGGACGGCTGGGCAGGCCGGACAGGCGACAGGGCAGGCGGCCGAGGAGACGACCGAGGAGACGACCGAGGAGACGATCGGAGCGACGAGCCACGAGAGCCGCCGGCAGGTCCTGTACTGGCGACTCCTCGCCCGCCTGTTCGACCACGAGGAGCAGACCACGCTCGAATCGGCGAGTGTCGCCGTCGTCGAGGACATCGGCCTGCCGCCCGCGCTGCTGGACCCGGCGGCCTCCGTCGACTCGATCGTGCAGCGCCATCCGGAGCTGGCTGCCGAGTTCGAGGGACTCATGGTCCCCGAGCGCGACGACGACGGCGCACGCGACCGCGCGGCCGAGGTACGACGTGCGACACTGGTGTCGAAGGTGCTGCTCAACGTCTTCGCCCCGGGCTCCGGCACCGTCACCGCCGCACAGCTGTCGCGCTGGCAGTCCGACGCGGGCTGGCTGGAGCGCGCACTCGGCTGCAAGCCGGGTGACCTGCGCGGCGGCCGTCCTGCGGGAGGCGCCGCAGCGGGCCCGGGCGTCAGTCCGACCGGCTCGGGCGGGCGCGGTACGACGCCCGACCTCAGCCGGCTGATCCCGGCGATCGGCCCGGAACTCGGCGCCGTAGAGGCCGACCTCGTCAAGAGGATGCATCTGCGCGAGGTCCTCGCGGACCCGCAGCTCGCCGCCCGGCTGACCCCGAGCATGTCGCTGATCGAGCAGCTGTTGCGCGACAAGAACAACCTCTCCGGCGTCGCCCTGGCCAACGCCAAGGCACTGATCCGCCGCTTCGTCGACGAGGTCGCGGAGGTTCTGCGCACCCAGGTGGAGAAGACCACGGTCGGTGCCCTGGACCGTTCGGTGCCGCCCAAGCGTGTCTTCCGCAATCTCGACCTCGACCGCACGATCTGGAAGAACCTCACCAACTGGAGCCCGGAGGAGGAGCGTCTCTACGTCGACCGCCTCTACTACCGCCACACCGCCCGCAGGACGACGCCCCAGCGGTTGATCGTGGTCGTTGACCAGTCGGGCTCGATGGTCGACTCGATGGTCAACTGCACCATCCTGGCGTCGATCTTCGCCGGGCTGCCGAAGGTGGACGTACATCTCATCGCGTACGACACTCAGGCGCTCGACCTCACGCCATGGGTGCACGACCCCTTCGAGACCCTGCTGCGGACCAACCTGGGCGGCGGCACCGACGGCACGGTCGCCATGGCACTGGCCCAGCCGAAGGTCGCCGAGCCCCGTAACACCGTGGTCGTCTGGATATCCGACTTCTACGAATGGCGCACCGAGCAGCTGTTCGAGAGCATGTCCGCCCTGCACCGCTCCGGGGCCAAGTTCATCCCGGTCGGATCGGTGACCAGCTCCGGCCGCGGCAGCGTCAACCCGTGGTTCCGTGAGCGCTTCAAGGACCTCGGCACACCGGTGCTCTCCGGCCACATCCGCAAACTCGTCCAGGAACTCAAGACGTTCCTCGCCTAGCGGTTCGCCCCGTCGCCCGCACTGTTGTCCGCTCTCAGTCATCCCCTGTGAAAGGCCTTTGACATGTCCGACCTGTTGCGCGCCCCCGCCGAGATCAAGTACGCCGAGGAACTGGACTGGCTGGAGTCCATCGACGACGGCCCCAAGCCCTTCGCCTGGCGCCTGTCCCCGAAGATGGTCCGTCTGTTCGTCCTGGGCTCCGAGCGCGCCGACGGCCTCGACCGGGAGATACCGCAGAAGTGGTTCGGTGACCGCAGCTTCGTCGAGCGCGCCATCGTCACCCTGGCCTCCGACCGCGGTCTGCTGCTCATCGGCGACCCCGGCACCGGTAAGAGCTGGCTGGCCGAGCTGCTGTCCGCCGCCATCTGCCGCAACTCCACCCTGGTGGTGCAAGGTACGGCCGGCACCACCGAGGACCACATCAAATACTCCTGGAACGTGTCCATGGTGATCGCCAAGGGCCAGTCGCGGGAGTCGATGATCCCGTCGCCGATCATGACCGCGATGGAGGCCGGCGCGATCGGCCGTTTCGAGGAACTCACCCGCTCCACCAGTGATGTTCAGGACGCACTGATCTCGATCCTGTCGGAGAAGTACATCTCGGTCCCCGAGCTGGACAGCGACAACATCGTCTTCGCCAAGCCCGGTTTCTCCGTCATCGCCACCGCCAACAGCCGTGACCGGGGAGTCAACGACCTGTCCTCGGCGCTCAAGCGACGCTTCAACTTCGTACGCATCCCGGTGGTGACCAACAAGAAGAGCGAGGCGGAGATCGTCCGCTTCCGCACCGAGGAGCTGCTGCGCCGCCACAGCATCGAGCTGGACGTGCCACCGACGCTGCTGGACGTGCTGCTCCAGAGCTTCGCCGATCTGCGCGCCTCGGCCGCCGCGGCCGCCGGCGACGACGAGAAGCTGGAGTCCGCGCTGTCCACGGCTGAGCAGATCGGTGTGCTGGAGGACGCCATCCTGCACAGCAACTTCTTCGGCGAGAGGGCACTGACCGCCCGTACGCTCGCCTCCTCGCTCGTGGGATCGCTGACCCGTCGCGAGCCGGAGGACCTGGCCATCCTCAACAAGTACCTGCACGGAGTCGTCGAGCCGCGCAGCAAGGAAGAGGGCGGATCCTGGCCGGAGTTCCTCGAGGGCGGCCGTGACGCGATCGCCACCCTGTCATGAGCGGCGAGGGACAGGGGACGTTCGACGCCCTGCGCACACAACTGCAGCAGGCGGCGGCGACGTTCGCGGACGGCCCGGACGCCCTGGAGGGCATCCTGCTCGGCATCGTCGACGACGTCCACCGAGCGGTGCGGGAACCGCTGGAGATCTTCCCGGTCTGCCACCACTCGCCGGCCTCCGCGACCGCCATGGCGCGGCGACTGCGGGAGAAGCAGCCGAAGGTGGTGTATCTGGAGCTGTGCGAGGACATGGCACCGCTGCTGACCGAACTGCGCAACTGCCGACTCCCGGTCGCGGTGCAGGCGTTCGCGTCCGAGGTGGAGGGCTTCCCGGCCGACTGGGCGCCGCTGTCGGTGGTCGCGCCGATCACCGAGGCATCGGCCGAGTACCAGGCGATCGCCTACGCACTGGACACACCCGGTGTCGAGCTGGTGCTCGTCGACCGTTCCTCGGACCATGTGTTCCAGTGGGAGCCGCGCGACGCGGCATCCGCCGAGCCGGCCGACCCCGACGCGCCGCCCGCCGAGGAGGAGGCCGCGCTGCACGGTGACGCGGTCGGCGTGGAGATCGGCGATCTCCGCCCGCGCTTCGCCGAGCTGGAGGAACACCTGCTGCGCCACGGCCGGGTCAGACACTGGTCGGAATGGTGGCACCAGTACGTCGAGCTGCCGCTCGGCGACAGCGACCACGACACCTATCGGCAGGTCATGCTGCTGATCGGCAGCCTGTTCCGGCGGCTCGCGCCCGGGGATCCACGGCGGGTGCGCGTCGACGAGGACCGCGAGCGCTACATGTGGACGAGGATGCGCGAGCACCTGGCGGCGACCGGGACCGACCCCGGCGACTGCCTCTATGTGTGCGGCGCGTTCCACGCGGCCAGCCGCGTCGCGGAGTTCGGCGTCCATGGCGCCGACACCTTCGAGATCAGCCCGCCCAGCGCCACCAAGTGGCAGCACGGCCTGATCCCGTCCAGCCACGCGGCGATCGAGGCGCAGTTCGGTCTCGCGGGCGGCTCGGTGTCGATCGCTGCCACGGTGTGGACGAAGAACCTCAAGCGCACGGGGGTACGGCCGTTCCGTCTGGCCGGACAGACGGGCGCGAAGAAGACCGCGGCAGCCGGAAGGACCACGGCGGCCAGGAAGACGGCGACGGCCGCGGCGGCCGGGTCGAGCACGGCAGGGGGCGCCCTCGACCCGGCCGACGGCAGTGCGGACAGGCTGTCCGGCTTCCTCCAGCGGCCGCCGGTGCTCGACCGGCTGGACGAGGCCGAACTGCTCGGCTGGTCGGTGGAGATCGTGCGCGCCGCGCGCCGCAACGGCTATCTAGCCTCCACCGCCGACGCCATCGCGGTGTTCGAGACATCGATCCTGCTGGCGGGAATGCGCGACCGGGCCAGGCCCACGCCGTACGACTTCCAGGACGCGGCCGTCACTTGTATCGAGAAGGACGCCGTACCGGGCCGACGCGATGTGCGCCGCCTGGTGGAGATCATGATGGGCGGCGACCGCACCGGCCGGGTGGGCTACGACGCCCTGCCACCCCTGGCCCGGGATGTGCACGACCGGCTCGCGCCGCTCGACATGAAGCTCGGACAGCGCGGTGTGCAGCGGGCGCTGCTGGACATCGCCTCCCGGCCGGAACTGCAGCAGTGCTCCGACGTGTTGTGGATGCTCCGCCACCTGATGCCCCAGGGCGCCGCACGGCCGATCATGGGCGAGCGGCGGCTCGGCGAGCGGCCCATCCAGGAGTCCTGGGACCTGGCGCTCGGCACCCACCAGCGAGCGCTCATCGAACTCGGCTACGAGGGCGTCAGTATCGAGCAGGTCCTGGAACAGCGTCTGCGGCGCACCGCGTACGGGCCCCACGCCACCGCGGCGACCGTGCTGGAGACCGTGCAGGACGCGACGCTGTACCTGCGCAGCCGCCGCCTCGCCGACGAACTGGGCACCCGTGCACTGGAGGTGCTGTCGAGCGAACGCGGCGTCGACGGTGCGCCGGAGGTGCTGCGTCGGGTCCGGCGTCTGCTCGCCCACTACCGGACCAGCGAACCGGTGCTGCCGACGTGGATCGAGTCCTTCGTCAAGGCGGGCTACGCCCACTACTGCACCCTGCTGCCGACGGCGTTCACCGATGACGACGCGACCGTCCGCCAGGTCGCGGCGACGATGGGCTTCCTGTTCGGCATGGAGAGCCTGGCGCTGTCGCTGGGCTGCGACCGGACACAGCTGGAGCTGGCGGTCGCGCAGTCCCATCCGCAGGAACCGGCGAAGACGGCCCTCTTGTGGGCGGCTCAGGCACAGCTCGGACACCTCTCCCGGGCGGAACTGCGGGCCCGGTGCGACGAACTGTTGGACAACCCCCTGGTCGTCCCCGCGTATCCGCGGTATCTCAGCGGACTGCTGCACGCGCTGGAGCCGGTTCCGCAGCTGGCCGACTTCGTCGTGGAGGCCGTGTCGAACGCGTTCGCACGGTTGCCGGACCCGGTGCTGCTGCCCTGGCTGCCGACCTTGATCACCACCCTGCGGTCCGACGGAGCCGAGCTGGCTCCGCTGCTGATCCGGGAGGCCGGACGGATCTTCCCCGGCCGACTGCCGGCTCTGGACGTCTGGGTCCCGCCGTGGCGGGCCGAGCCGAGTCCACGGGTGCTTTTGCAGGCGGAGCGCGCCGGGGCCGCCCGTGGCGCCGCGCTGCTCGTCGCCCACCCGGCGACCTGCGATGCGGTGGCGGACCTGCTGGGCTGCGAGGAGACCTGGGCGACGACGACCCCGGGACCGGCGGGCGCGGAGCTGCTCATACGCCACCCCGATACGGCGGTCGTGCTTCAGGAGTTGCTGGCCGGCTCCTTGTGACCGCCGCGGGGCGGTGGCCTCGCCACAGTGCGCCCGCGTTCCCTGGTCCGCCGTGACCGAGCGACGGACCGGGGAAGGGCGGACCGTAGGCGTCCGCCGGAATAGGAACCCCGCAGACGAACGTTTATTCGGTTGGAGGTGAGGTTCGTGGGAATTCCGCACACGTTCCCGCACCAGCACCGGCCGGGCCGCTGCGCGTGGGGAGCAGGGCGGGCGGTCCACCGCCGCACATGGCTGCTGCCTCGCCGCCCCGAGGCCGCGGGGCGGGCCCGTCGGCGCGCCCGGAACTTCCTGGAGCGCCGGCGGATCGACCAGCCCACCATCGAGCAGGTCCTGCTGCTGGTGTCGGAACTGGTCACCAATGCCGTGGAGCACGCGCGGCCGCCGATCACGCTGCATCTGCAGGTCGGACCGCGACGGATACGGGTCGAGGTCACCGACGGCGGACCGGCCCGACACGAGGCCGCGTGGGTGGCGAGCTGCGGGCCGGACGAGCACGGCCGCGGCCTGTGCATCGTCGACCAGGTCGCCACGGCCCACGGCGACAGCCGTGGCCACCGTCGCACCCTGCACTGGGCGGACCTGACCACTGCCGCCTGACCGGGGCCGCCCGCTCCCCGTCCGCCCGACCGCGCTCGCCCCCGCTCCCCGGCCGGCCGGGCTCGCCCCGCCCGCTCACAGCCCGGTCGGCCGGGCCCCCGTCCCCGTCAGTGGCCCCCCAGGTCCTCCCCGAGTACCTCCTGCGCAGTTTCGAGCGCGGTGGCGCGGTCGCCGGGGACCAGACCGATGCGGGTGCGGCGGTCCAGGAGGTCGGCCGCGTCGAGCGCTCCCTCATGGCGTACGGCCCACAGCAGTTCGGCGCGGGTGACCGGATGGCCCGCGAGGACCGGCTCGGCCAGCCGAGGGTCGGTCATGGCCAGGGCGTGCACGGCCGGTGCCTCGGTGCCGTAGCGGCTGATCAGTCGGCGCGGCGCGCGGAGGGCGGCGAGCGCATGAGGCGACGCGGCGCCGACCAGCGGCACGTCGGCCGTGGGGGAGGGCCCCGCGGGCAGGCGGTGCTCGGCGACCGCGGCGTCGACGGCGTCCTCGGCCATGCGCCGATAGGTGGTGAGCTTGCCGCCGACCACGGTGACCACGCCCTCCGGCGAGGTGAGCACGGCGTGCTTGCGGGAGATGTCGGCGGTGCTCGCCGTAGCGCCGGAGCCACCGGCCGGTGTGGTGTCGAGCAGCGGGCGCAGCCCCGCGAACGCGCCCACGACATCGTCGCGGTCGACCGGGATGTCCAGCGCGGAGCCGAGGACGTCGAGCAGGAAACCGATGTCGGTCTCGGGCACGGACGGCACGTCCGGGACGTCGTCCACGGGCTCGTCGGTGAGCCCGACGTAGACCCGGCCGTCGCCCTGGGGCAGGACGAGGACGAAGCGGTTGGTCTCGCCGGGGATCGGGATGTGCAGACCGGCGGGCAGGAAGCCGAGGTGTTCGGCGCGCAGGACGAGGTGCGTGCCGCGCGAGGGCCTGATCCGGACCCCGTCCACCAGGCTGCCCGCCCATACGCCGGACGCGTTGATCACCGCGCGGGCGCGGATCTCGCCCTCGCGGCCGGTGAGTTCGTCGCGTATCCGGGCCCCGGACGAGGTGAGTTCCAGCGCCCGTACGCGAGTCAGGATCCGCGCGCCCCGCGCCGCGGCCGTGCGGGCGATCGCGGTGACCAGACGGGCGTCGTCGGTGACGCGGCCGTCCCAGGACAGCAGCCCGCCGCGCAGCCCCGCATCGCGCAACGCGGGAGCCAGATTGCGTGTCTCCGCCGCGGAGAGCCTGCGCGGCGCGGGCAGGGTGGCCCGGGCCGTACGTGCGGCCAGACGCAGTGAGTCACCGGCCCGGAAGCCGGCCCAGGCCAGGGCGGCCTGGCCGCGGGAGACCAGCGGGGTGAGCGGCAGCACGAACGGCTGCGCGCGCACCAGATGGGGGGCCGTGCGCTCCATCAGGATGCCGCGTTCACGTGCGCTTTCGTGGGCGACGTCGAACTGGGCGGAGGCGAGGTAGCGCAGTCCGCCGTGAATGAGCTTGGAGCTCCAGCGGGAGGTGCCGAAGGCCAGGTCATGGGCGTCGATGGCGGCGACCGTCAGACCCCGGGCGGCGGCGTCCAGGGCGGCGCCCGCGCCGGTCGCGCCGAGACCGACGACCAGGACGTCCACCGGCGGCCCGTCGATGCTCTCGTCCAGTTCGCGCAGGCGGCGGGCGGCGGTCAGGGACGCCCCCGGAGCGGGCTGCCCCGAGGAGGCCGGGCTGCTGCTGGAGCTCATGGTGTGAGGGTCCTCTCGAGGATGGTCCGCAGTTCTCCGTAGAAGGCCTCGGTGCCCAGCTCGGCGTCGTCCTCGTCGGTCATGGTGCGCAGCGACAGAGTGAAGGACTGGGCGACCAGGAGCAGGGATCTGGCCTGCCGCTGGGGGTGACCGGGGCGTACCGACCCGTCCGTGTGGCCCTCCTCGACGGCGGTGGCGAGCAGTTCGAGGAGGGCGTCCTGGCTCGCTCCGCGCCGGTCGAGCACATAGGGGAGCAGGAGTTCGGGATCCACATCGATGATCTTGCGGAAGAGCGGATGGCGGCGAAAGGCGTCCACGCCTTTCACCAGCCCTTCCGCGATCAGGGTGCGTGCGTCCGCCACCTGGTTCCGCTCGGGCATCGCGCCGGTGGCCGCCTCGATCCACTCCCGGGTCATCAGATCGCCGACCAGCGACCGCACATCGGGCCAGCGGCGGTACAGCGTCATCCGGGAGACACCCGCACGGCGGGCCACGTCGGTCAGGGTGGTGCGGCGGACTCCGACGGCCAGGACACAGTCGCGGACCGCGTCGAGCACCGGATCGTTGTCCGAAGCGTTGTGACGAATAGGCGTCATATGTAACAGTGTAACGCGCCCTGCGGCTGTGCAGGAGACCGCTCTGTTCGTGACGACCGGTAAGGACAAGCACCATGGACATGCTGTGGAGCGGCTGGGGCGACCCGGCCCGGGCTACGCCGCTGCCCGACACGGTGATCGGGCTGCTGCGCGACATGCTCGGGGTGAAGCCGCGCAGCGCCGAGCCGGTCACCCTGGACGAGATCGCCGTGCCCGACTCACCGCTAGATCCTTCCGCGCACCGGGCCCTGCTCGCCGTCGTGGGCGACGAGGAGTATCTGCGTACCGACGCCGAGTCCCGCATCCGGCACACCCGTGGCAAGTCCACCCCGGATCTGCTCCGTATCCGCGAGGGCGACCTGAGCGACGTCCCCGCGGCCGTGGCGCTCCCCGACGGCCACGACGGGGTCCTCGCCGTGCTGCGCGTCTGTGCCGACCACGACCTGGCCCTCGTCCCGTTCGGCGGCGGCACCTCCGTAGTGGGCGGCCTCGCCCCCGAGCGCCGACGCCCCTTCGTGGCTCTGGACCTGCGCCGTATGAACGGTCTGCTCGACCTCGACCCGGTCTCCCGCACCGCCACCCTGCAACCCGGCCTGCGGGCCCCGCACGCCGAGGCGCTGCTGCACGACCACGGCTTCACCCTCGGCCACTTCCCCCAGTCATACGAGTGGGCCACCATCGGGGGGTTCGCCGCGGCACGCTCCAGCGGACAGGCGTCCGCCGGGTACGGCCGCTTCGACGAGATGGTGCTCGGCCTCACCCTCGCCACCCCCGAGGGCACCCTGGAGGTGGGCCGGGCCCCGCGTTCGGCCGCCGGCCCCGACCTGCGTCAGCTCGTCCTCGGCTCCGAGGGGGCGTTCGGCGTCATCACGTCCGTGACCGTGCGAATCCGCCCCGTCCCGCACACCCGCGTCTACGAGGGATGGCGCTTCGACTCCTTCGAGAAAGGCTCCGCCGCCCTGCGGCGCCTGGCCCAGGACGGGCCGCGGCCGACCGTGCTGCGCCTGTCGGACGAGACGGAGACGCTGATCGGTCTGGCCCAGCCCGACGCCATCGGCTCCTCCGGCCTGCCGCAGGCCGCGGGCTGTGTGGCGATCGCCGGCTATGAGGGCACCGAGGAGGACACCGTCTACCGCCGGGAACAGGCCGCGGCCGTGCTGCGTGACTGCGGTGGCACCTACCTGGGCCAGGAGCCCGGAGAGCGCTGGGCCCACGGCCGCTACTCGGCGCCCTATCTGCGGGACGCGCTGCTGGACGCCGGTGCGTTCGCCGAGACGCTGGAGACCGCCGCCTTCTGGTCCCGGCTGCCCGCGCTGTACGCCTCGGTCCGCGACGCGCTCACCACCACGCTCACCGACGCGGGCACACCGCCCCTGGTGATGTGCCACATCTCCCACGTCTACGAGAACGGCGCCTCCCTGTACTTCACCGTGGTCTCCGCGCAGGGCGACGATCCCGTGGCACACTGGGCGCCCGCCAAGCACGCCGCAGGCGAGGCGATCCTGGCGGCGGGCGGCACGATCAGCCACCACCACGGTGTGGGCACCGATCACCGCGAGTGGTATGTCCGGGAGGCCGGCCCCCTCGGCATCGGCGCCCTCCAGGCCGTCAAGCGGCGACTGGACCCCACCGGTCTGCTCAACCCCGGCGTCCTGCTGCCCGTCGACTGATCCCCCAGTACCCTCATCCGATCGTACCGTCGACTGATCCCCCAGCACCCCAACCCGATCGTTCCGTCCACGACCCGTCAGGCGCCCTCGGAGGCACACCGATGCGACAGTTCACCGCCATCGTCAACCCCGCCGCCGGCGGATCCGCCGGGGTGGCGGTGCTTCTCCAGGTGGCCCGGCTGCTGCGGGAGGCCGGGGCCGAGCTGCACACCGAGTACAGCCGCAGCCTGCCCCACGCCCAGGAGCTCGCCCGGGAGGCCGGGGCGCGGCGGCGGGTCGTCCTCGCCGTCGGCGGGGACGGCATCGTCGGCGGCATCGGCGGGGCCCTGAGCGGCACCGGCACGCTCTTCGGTCTGGTCCCGGCCGGGCGCGGCAACGATTTCGCCCGCGCGCTCGGCCTGCCCACCGAGCCGGACGCACTGGCCCGGGTGCTGCTGGACCACGCCCCCCGCTCGGTCGACACCATCGAAGTGGAGTCCGCCCTCGGCCGTAGCGTCGCCCTGGGCAGCGTCTACGCGGGCGTCGACGCGCTCGCCAACCGCCACGCCAACCACTCCACCCTCCTGAAGGGCGCCGCCTCCTACTACGCGGGCGGACTGCGGGCCGTCGCCACCTGGCGCCCGGCCGCCTACCGGGTCACCGTCGACGGCGAGGAACTGACACACCGCGGCTACACCGTCGTGGCCGCCAACTCCGCCTACTACGGCTCTGGCCGCATCATCGCCCCCGACGCCCGCGTCGACGACGGGCTGCTCGACGTGGTGATGATCCGCGAGGCGCCGCGCCGGCTGTTCTTCACCCTGATGAACGAGCTGAAGTCGGGGGCCCACGTCCACCGGCGGGAGGTGCGGATCGTGCGGGGCAGCGAGGTCCGCATCGAGGCCGACCGGAGCATTCCCTACGGCACTGACGGCGAGGTCGATGCCGTCCTCCCCGTCACGGCCAGGGTGCTGCCCGGGGCGCTCGCCGTACTGTGCTGAGGGAACGCGGCGGCTTCCCTGGCTGATCGGCCATGCGTTGCGTGGATGGACCCCATCACGCATGCCTCTGGCCGACCGTGGCCCGGACGTTCCGGCCGTGGTGCGATGGGCCCATGGAACTGCGGGAGCTGCATGCCTTTGTCGCGGTGGTCGAGGAGGGGGGTTTCTCGGCCGCGGCCCGCCGGCTGCATGTCAGCCAGCCGGCGCTGTCCCAGACAGTCAGCGGTCTGGAGCGTCAGCTCAGAGTGAAGCTGCTGGTCCGCAGCAGCACCGGGGTGCGGCCCACCGACGCGGGTGCCGCCCTGCTGGGGGAGGCGCGTGCGGTGCTCGCGCGGCGCGATCAGGCGTTGCGCACGCTGGCCCGGTACAGCGAAGGGGGCGGCGGGGTCCTGCGGATCGGCATTCCGCTGGAGTTCCCGTCCCGTCTGCTGAGTCCCGCGCTCACGGAACTCACCGAGGCCTGTCCCGACACCCGCGTCGAGGCACGGCACCTGTCCACGTCGGAGCAACTGGCGGCGCTGCACGCCGGTGAACTCGACGTGGGACTGCTGCGGGAACGTCCGACCGGGCGGGAGTTCGACGCGATGCTGGTCAACAGGGAGCGGCTCGGCGTGCTGCTGGCCGCGGAGCAGGCGGCGGAACTGGCCACGGAGGAGGGGATCGCGCTCGACGGGTTGGCCGGTCTGCAGTGGGTGGCCTTCCCCCGTTCCGACAGCCCGGCGTGGTACGACGAGCTGACCGCGATCCTGCGCAGCCACGGCCTTGATCTGGGGACGCAGGCCCCCGAGGGACAGCGGCTGATCGCGGAGGTGAAACTGGCGGCCGTCAGCGCCGGCCGGGCCTTCGCGCTGGCGCCGCCGGACTGGTCGCAGCCCATTCCCGACGGTGTGGCGTGGTCGCCGCTGACCGGCCACCCGCTCGTCCGCCGGACGTGGGCGGTGTGGCCGGCCGACTCACGACGACAGGACCTGGGCCGCCTCGTCGCCGCCTTCGAACAGCCGCCCGGCGACTGATCTGCGCCGACGGGCGTGACGGCCGGACAGCGGTCGCCGTTCCTCTCGGGCCGGCCCCTCCCACCAGGGCGGAACCGCTGACTTTCGTCATTGACAGTCAGCCCGTGGGGCAGTTAGCTTCGCCTGGCGAAGTCGAACGAGGAGGGGCCCGGGCCATGGGGAGATCACGTACGTACGAATGGGAGGACCCCGCAGTCACCGCAGAGGCCGCGGGCCGTATGTCCGGGCTCGAGTTCCTGCATGAGCTGCTGGCCGGGAGCCTGCCGCCCCCGCCCGTCATCGCGACGCTGGGCCTGGTGCTCTCCGAGGTGGAGCAGGGGCGTGTGGTCTTCTCGCTGGTTCCGGGCGAGGAGCACTACAACCCGATCGGCAGTGTGCACGGCGGCGTCTTCGCGACCCTCCTCGACTCCGCGGCCGGATGCGCCGTCCACTCCACCCTGCCCCTCGGCATGGCGTACACCTCGCTGGATCTGACGGTGAAGTTCCTGCGTCCGGTCACCGTGGACACGGGCGAGGTACGGGCCGTGGGCACCGTGCTCAGCAGCGGCCGTCGTACGGCCCTCGCCCAGGCCCAGCTGCTCGACAGCGCGGACCGTCTGCTCGCCCATGCCACCAGCAGCTGCGTCCTGTTCCCGACGCCCGGGGCCTGAGGGCGCCGCGGCCACGCGCGGCGCACACCCCGCTCAGTACCCGGGGAAGAGCGAGCGCAGATCAGGCAGCGTGGCCGCGCCCGTCGCGGTGACGCCGTCCTCTTCGGGCCGGTTCCGGCCGTAGACCAGGCGCAGCACAGCCTCCGCGGAACCGGACAGCGTGCCCGTCGGCTCGGCGGCCTCGCACGGGTAGATGTGCAGCTCGGTTCCCAGCAGCAGACACAGCGTGCGCGGCCGGTCGGTGAGCCGCACCGCGATGCTGCCGGGGGCGAGCCGGCTCAGCGTGTGCGCGTCCCGGAAGCGCGTCGCCACCAGGTCCAGCCGGTCCCACAGCAGATCGACCTCCGCGGCGGGGATCACCGCCGCGGGGTTCAGCGCGATGTCCACGTCCCAGGCGTGCACGGACTGCTCGGAGAGCCGGTAGCCGACGTACTCCAGCACGCTGAGCGGGCCGCTGAAGTAGGGGACCCGCAAGGAGGACCGCGCGGAGTCGTCCAGTGCGTCCAGCAGGCTCAGATGCCGGCTGTCCGCCTCCCGCCAGGCAGCGCGCAGCTCCGGCCCGGCCATGGCGTTCCAGCGTTCCCAGACCGGCACGTTGTCCTCCTGCCGGGGAGGCGTGAGGTCGTCGGCGAGTCCGCGCAGCACGAGGGCGGTGCAGATCTCGGCGGCACTTCCGAGATGGGACAGCACCTGGGCGACGCTCCATCCCTGGGCGAAGGACGGCCGGGCAAGTGCCTCCTCGGAAAGGCCCTCGACCACCGCGGCCAGGTGCTCGGAACTGCCATGCAGCGCCGACAGCCAGGAGTCGGGGGCTGTCGTGGCGGGGGTGACGGCTTGTGTCATGGTTCCTCCTTCGCCCCGGAGGGGGCACGGACTTCGCCCCTGGGGTACGGACGGTCGTCACGGAAGGCTGCCGGCCTTGCTACGGCGTGACGGCCGTACGGGAAAAGCCAACATCCCCGCCGGTCGCAGGGCATCCCACCAGCCAGAACCATGGCCGAGGGCGGTCATAAGAGATGCCTGTGGCCGTCGGTGGCCGCCGGAGCGCGCCCTGTGGTGGCATGGGCCCATCGACCTGACGGGCCGGCCGCACGCCGGGACCGAGGCACGCGGCGAGGCACCGCCCACCTGCATGCGCATGAAGCGTGGGCCGGCGACGGCCTCCCGCTCGATCGGACGACTTCTGCCGTCCCACCCCGCAGTTGCTGATTCGAAGCATCGAAACGTGAAAGGCACAGCCATGACTTCTCTGTCTCTGTCCCTGGACGGAAACGTCGCGTTGGTGACCGGCGCGACCAGTGGAATCGGGGCCGCCACCGCGGTCGCGCTGGCCGAGCGGGGCGCTCATGTCCTGGTGGCCGGCCGCGACCGGGCGCGCGGTGAGGCCGTCGTCGCCACCATCCGGGAACACGGCGGCAAGGGAGACTTCGTCGCCGCCGGACTGGGGAGCGCCGAGGAGGCGCGACAACTGGCCCGCCGGGCCACCGAGCTGGGCGGCGGGCGGGTGGACATCCTGGTGAACAACGCGGGCGTGTACCCCTTCAAGCCCACGGACCAGGTCACCGAGGAGGAGTTCGACTCCGTCTTCGCGCTGAACGTCAGGGCGAAGTTCTTCCTGGTCGCCGCGCTGGCACCGGCCATGGCGGAGCGCGGCAAGGGCGCGATCGTCAATGTGAGCACCATGGTCTCCGAGTACGGTGTGGCCGGGATGGCGCTGTACGGCTCCAGCAAGGCCGCGGTCAACCTGCTGACCAAGTCGTGGGCCGCCGAGTACGGCCCCCGCGGGGTCCGTGTCAACGCCGTTGCCGTCGGTCCCACCCGCACCGAGGGGACCGCAGCGCTGGGCGACGGTCTGGACGGCCTTGCCGCTGAGGCCCCGGCCGGACGGCCGGCCTCCCCCGAGGAGATCGCCGCGAGCATCGTCTTCCTGGCGAGCGACGCCGCCGGCTTTGTGCACGGCGCGGTGCTTCCCGTCGACGGTGGCCGCACCGCGGTGTGATGTCGCAGCCCCCGGTGCTCAGCAGATGGCGCGCACCGGGGGCAGGGCCGGGGCCCCCGGTGGGCGAGGCGGCCATCCGGGGGGCGTGGTCTCGGAACTCCCGTGCCGGGGCGGCGTCACGGGTACCCAGTCCAGTGCACGCACACGAAAGGGCTGTGACGAGAATGCAGATCGATCTGAAGGGCCGTACCGCCCTGGTGACCGCCTCCACGCAGGGCATCGGCGCCGCGATCGCCGCGGGCCTGGCCCGGGCCGGAGCCCGGGTGGGGGTCAACGGCCGTTCCGCCGACCGCGTGGCCGACAGCGTCGCGCGCCTGACCCGCGAGGTGCCGGGAGCCGATGTGGTGCCCGTCGCCGCGGACGTCACCACCGAGGAGGGCGCGCGCCAGGCCGTCGAGGCACTGCCGCACATCGACATCCTCATCAACAACCTCGGCATCTTCGGTGCCAAGGACGCCCTGGAGATCACCGATGACGAATGGCGGCACTACTTCGAGGTCAACGTCCTGGCCGCGGTGCGGCTGACCCGTCTGTGTCTGCCCGCCATGTGCGAGCGCGGCTGGGGGCGCGTCCAGTACATCGCCAGTGACTCGTCCGTCGTCATCCCCGCCGAGATGATCCACTACGGCATGACCAAGACGGCGCTCCTCGCGGTGGGCCGGGGATTCGCCAAGCAGGCCGCGGGCACCGGCGTCACGGTGAACTGTGTCCTGGCGGGCGCCACCCACACCGGAGGCGTCGAGGACTTCGTCTACGAACTCGTCGACCGCGACCTGCCCTGGGACGAGGCCCAGCGTGTCTTCATGCGTGAGCACCGGCCGCAGTCGCTGCTGCAGCGGCTGATCGAGCCGGAGGAGATCGCCCATATGGCCGTCTACCTCAGCTCCGACCAGGCCTCCGCCACCACCGGCGGCGCGCTGCGTGTCGACGGCGGATACGTCGACGCCATCCTGCCGTGAACCGAATCCCGCGCGTGGCGCCCTGAGATGCGGAAGCCCGGGTGTGCACATAGCGTCTGAACCGCACCTCAGTGGGGGACGGCACCGGGCGCCGCGCGGTCGTGCGTGGTGCCCGTTCGGCATGGGAGGCCCTCGACCATGCGTACCACCACCATCCGCCGCCGCCGCGGCCCGGCCGGTCTGCCTCTCGTACGGCGGTGGCGACAGGCAGCGGACCGGCATCTCACCCCCGTGCAGCGTTCGCTGCTGATCACCTGGACGTCCTTCGGGGTCACCTTCGCCACCGTGCGGGTCATCACGCATGGCATCCGGGGCGGATGGCTGCCCTGGGGAAACATCTCCGCGGGCGGAGAGCATCTGCACCACTACAACTTCGGGATCGTCACGCTCGCCGGTCTGGGACTGATCGCCGTGCGCGGGGACGAGCGGGCCGTCGGACATCCCGCCGTGGCGGCCGCCTACGGCTGCGGAACGGCGCTGATCTGCGACGAGTTCGCGCTGCTGCTGGACCTGCAGGACGTCTACTGGGCCAAGCAGGGCCGGATCAGTGTCGATGTCTCCCTCGGAGTGCTGTCCGCCCTGGGCGTGTATCTGACGGCCAGGCCCTTCTGGCACGAGATCGGCCGTGTCACGGGCCACCACCTCGCCTCCGTCACCAAGGGCGGTGTCCGGACGGCCGGCTGAGGGTCCGACCCATACCGTCGCCCGGGCGTGCCCGACGGTGCCGCGAGGGGCCGCTGCGTGAAGCACGAGGAGGATGCATGAGCCAGGGCAAGCGTCCGACGAACACCGGACGGCGGAAAGCCGCCGGGAACGGCGCCTCCGACGCGGACCGCGGCCGACAGCGCGAACGCGATCACCGCCACGACGGCGCACAGGCCGCCGGGAGCAGGACCGGGGCCCGGCCGCCTGCCGCGGAGAGCGGCCGGCGCGGGCAACCCGGAGAAGACGCCGCCCCGCCGCACGCCCCGCCCGCGGCACACCGGTCGACACCCGGCACCACGGCGCCGCAGCATCCGCACCGCCCGGCATCCGATCGCCGTGCGACGGACGGCCCGCCGGGGCGACCGGACCGGCAAGCCTCCCGGGCCGTCGGCGGCGCGGACGACGAGGCAGCCAAGGCCGGGGAGGCACCCGGGACAGCCGCCGAACGGCGTCGACGATGGCCGCCGGTCACCGGCCGCGTACCGCGATGGCGCAAGGTACGGCTGCGGATATCCAAGGCCGAGCCCTGGTCGGTGATGAAGACGAGCTTCCTGGTGTCCGCGGGTCTGGGGCTGTGCGTGATCGTCATGGTGGGGGTGGTCGCGATCATGCTGACCGTGCTGGGCCAGGAACCGGTGGTGTCGCTGGGCTGGGAGACCACCGTCGGCCTCACCGTCGTCGTCGTCACGGCGGAGGTGGGCCTCACCACCGCGCTGGCGACGCTGGTCGCCTTCCTCTTCAACTGGTCGTCGGCCGTCGTCGGCGGGGTCGAGATGACACTCGCCGAAGAACCTTCGGGCCGGCCGGAGACGGAGTCCGACGCCGCGCCCGACGAGGACGGTCGCCGGCCCCGGCCCTAGGGGTGTCAGCGGAGTGCGGTGCCGTGGATCTCGGCGATGTAGCCGCCCGGGAACTGCACGAGGGCGCTGGTGCGTCCCCCCGCCGTGACCGGCCCCCACAGCACGGTGGCGCCGGCCGCCCGGGCCTTGTCCAGTGTCGCGGTCAGGTCGCTCACCTCGTAGCCGGTCTGCTCACGGCCGAAGGGGTACGGCAGATGGCCGTTGGTGACGGTCACCACGGTCTTGCCGAATCCCGACTCGATCGCGATCCGGCGGTACGTCGTGCCGGGCAGACCGATCGCGGCGCCGTCGGCCTTGTGGTTGTCCGACGTGATGTGGGCCCGGGTGAAGCGGAGACAGGACCGCAGCAAGGCGGACGCCGCGTAGGCCGAGACGTAGAGCCGGTTCTCCGGCACCGTCGCCAGGGGCGCGTAGTGCGGTGGAGTGGTGTGCCAGTACAGCTGGGTGTGGATCCCGCCGGGGAATTCGATGACGGCGTCCTTGCCGATGGGATCGTCGAACGGGGCCACCTCGACATCGGCACCCGCCGACAGCGCCGACTTCACGGCCGCATCGAGATCCGTGGTCAGCCAGCCGGTGCGCTCCACCCCGAAGGGATAGGGAATCGGAGTCTGGAAGTCGAAGACCGACAGCGTGCCGACCGGGGAGAGGACCAGTTCCGAGAGGGTACGGCTGGGGGTGGGGGTGACATCGGTGAGCACCGCCGCGGTGTTCGTACCGCCGAAGGTGCTCTCCCAACTCGTCACGAACGCCTGGAGCGAGCCCGGTGTGACATACACGTGTGTCGTGTCGTACTGCGGGCCCACCGAGATCGGGCGGTTCGCGGCCGAGGCATGGGCGGCGGGCGGCGGTGTCGCCTCGGCCGGGGCGGACAGAAGCGATGCGGCCAGTGCGGCGGAGAGCAGTAAGACAGCAGAACGCCACCTCATGGATGTTCCTTTCCGGGGTGCGTCCGAAGTGAGGGTCGAGTCCCCACCGTAGATAGGTGACGGGCCGTCATCTGTCTTATGAGCGCACGCCTTCATGTCTCAGAGTGAAGACGGGCTGCCGTGCTCCCGGGCCTCACGAAGAAGCCCCCGGGGCGTTGGCCGGGGGCTTCCTCCTGACGGTTGCCGGCGACGGATGTCGCCTCACCTGGAGGTGTAGAGGGCCTCGATCTCGTCGGCGAAGTCCCGGAGCACCACATTGCGCTTCAGCTTCAGGGACGGGGTCAGATGACCGGAGTCCATGGTGAACTGGTGGTCCAGGATTCGGAACTTGCGCACGGACTCGGCCTTGGACACCGCGGCGTTGCCGTCGTCCACCGCGCCCTGGATCTCGGCGAGGAGCTCGGGGTCGTCGCGGAGTTCCGCCAGGGACGCCCCCTTGGGCTTGCCGTTCTGCTCGGCCCAGCGCGGCAGGAACTCCTCGTCGATGGTCACCAGGGCGGCGACGAAGGGCTTGCCGTCCCCGACCACCATGCACTCGGCGATCAGCGCATGAGCCCGGATACGGTCCTCGATCACGGCCGGAGCGACGTTCTTGCCGCCCGCGGTGACGATGATCTCCTTCTTCCGCCCGGTGATGCGGAGATAGCCCTCATCGTCCAGGGAACCCAGGTCGCCGGTGTGGAACCAGCCGTCGACGAGCGACGCGGCGGTCGCCTCCTCGTTGTTCCAGTACCCGCTGAAGAGATGCTCGCCCTGCAGCAGCACCTCGCCGTCCTCGCCGATGCGCACTGTGCTGCACGGCAGCGGCAGCCCCACCGTGCCGATCTTCTGCCGGTCCCACGGGTTGAGCGTGGTGGCCGCGCAGGACTCCGCCAGACCGTAGCCTTCGAGCACGGTGAAGCCGAGTCCGCGGTAGAAGTGGCCGAGGCGTTCGCCGAGCGGGGCGCCGCCGGAGATGGCGTGCCGGGCGCGTCCGCCGAGGACCGCGCGCAGTTTGCCGTAGACCAGCCGGTCGAAAAGCTTGTGACGCAGCCGCAGCGGGAAGCCCGGCCCGGACGAGGTCTCCAGCGCCCTGCTGTACTCGATGGCCGTGTCCACGGCCTGGTCGAAGATCTTGCCCTTGCCGGTCGAACGGGCCTGAGCCCGGGCCGAGTTGTACACCTTCTCGAAGACGCGCGGCACGCCCAGCAGGAAGGTGGGCCGGAAGGAGGCGAGTTCCGCGGTGATGTCCTTGATGTCGCTGACATGCCCGAGTTTCACCGGCGCCATCATGGCCCCGATCTCGACGACCCGGCCGAGGACGTGCGCGAGCGGCAGGAAGAGCAGTACGGAGGAGTCCTCCGCGAAGATCGGCTTCATCCGGGCGATGGTGTTCCCGCACTCCGCGAGGAAGTTGCGGTGGGTGAGCATGCACCCTTTGGGCCGCCCGGTGGTGCCGGAGGTGTAGACGATGGTGGCGAGCGAGTCCGCACCGGCCGACGCGATCCGCTCATCGACCTGAGCGTCCGTCACATCAGTGCCGAGCGCGACGAGTTCGTCGACCCCGCCCGCGTCGATCTGCCAGACGTTCTTCATCAGGGGGACCCGCTCGCGCACCTGCTCCACGATCCCCTGGTGCACCTCGGTCTCCACCACGCAGGCCACCGCGCCGGAGTCGCCGATGACCCACTCCACCTGCTCGGCGGAGGAGGTTTCGTAGACGGGGACGGAGACCGCGCCGGCGGCCCAGATGGCGTAGTCCAGCAGCGTCCACTCGTAGCGGGTCCGGGACATGAGCGCCACCCGCTCCCCGGGCTGGACACCGGAGGCGATCAGCCCCTTGGCGACGGCGCGCACCTCGGCGAGGAAGGCGGTCGCGGTGACATCCCGCCACTGTCCGGACACCTTGCGGGCGAGCACGGCCCGGTCGGGGAACTCGGCCGCGTTACGGACGACGACCTGCGTCAGATTACCGTCCGGGGGAACGTCGTATAAGGCCGGAACGCTGAACTCACGCAAGGCTGTTGCTCCTTGTCGGCGGCGACATCGGTGTCGGCTGCGGCATCGGCTGGGCCGTGTCAAGGGCTTGTATTCGACGGCCCGCACGGAACCAGCCGTAAGCGGACCCTACCAGCCGGTAAGTGAAGCGGTACAGATGCCGGACGTGCACACTTCGTGAAGGCCTTTCCGGAGTCTTCATGTTCACATGGCCGGGGGGTTGATCAGGAAGGCCCGATTCCTCTGTCATGGAGGGCATGCCCGATCCTAGTCTGTTCGCATGGTTCCTCTACCGATCGGTAATGACGAACTAACCTGGCTCTTTCGGCCAGTTGAGGAGGGAGTGTGCGCGTGCCGAGGGGACGGACGGGGGACTGCGCCATGACCCCCGGCTGCCGGGGACCACCCGGTGCCGCCGCGCCTCAGCGCCTCGCCCGGCCCCGGCTCCGGCTCGGGTCGGCGTCGGACGGGAGCACTCGCTGTGAGCGCGGCTGGATCGTGACGGTTCCGAGAAAGGCTTCGGCTCGATCTCGGCGCGGGAGCGGTTCCTCAGTGATGGCCGCACGCGCGCCGCGTACGACACCGATCTGCCCTGTGCGAAGTTGAGACCCGTGCTCCGTACCACAGCCGACGACCTTCGGCACGACCGCCCGATCTTCGGTGGTGTCGGCAGAACGAAGAACGTTTCAACCGAGAGGTACCACGCAATGTACAGCCAAACGAGAACTGTAGCTTCGACGAACCGCCACCGCCATCCTCTGGCCGTTCTGCGCTCCAAGGCCGGTTTCACCCACGGCGAGTACGCGCGCCTGATCGCCCGAACCCACGCGGAACTCGGATTCGGCCAGATGGCCGCGCGGCGCGAAAAGGTCTCCCGCTGGGAGTCCGGCCGTGCCGTGCCGGAGCGCACCGCTCAGCTCGCCATAGCGCACATCCACGCGGTCCCCCACGAGGAGGTGTTGAGACTGGACTGGCCGGACTGGCTGCACCTGGCCAACGGGGATGCACGACAGCTGGAATTACCCTGGACGACATCGGCCGTCCCCGAAGCGATACTCGATGCGATAGCCGGGCGCGAGGAGCCCCAGCAGGAGTACCTCCTGGCGACCGGCTGGGCCGCGAGGTCACTCATGGAGAACTGGCTGGACGCCATGGCCGAGGAGATGGCCACGACTCCTGCGGATCCCACCCTCCTGGCCGCAGCCCGGAGGCGGGGGCCCGGTCTGGCCGGCGAGACGGAATCCGTGCTGGAGGCCTGCACCCGGCTGCGCACTCTCCACCGGTTCGCGTCCAACTTCTCCGCCGGCTGGCTGGTGGCCGCCAGCGAACTCGAACTGCGGCATCTGGCCGACCACTTCCTCGCCGCGCCGGAGGCCCTGCACAAGGGCCGGGACCTGCTGGTCCTCGCGGCCGAGGGGCTGGCGGTGTGCGGCTTCATCGCTCGGCTACAGGGCCAGCACGTCGGTGCGCAGCGGTACTACGTCGCGGCACTGCGGTGCGCGACCGCCGCCAAGGACCCCGAGACGGCGGCGGCGATCGTCACCCTGCATGTCGGCCAGTACCTGGATCTGCGTCTGCACGAGGAGGCCGCCGAACTGCTGGAGGCGGTCAAGAAGTTGCTGCGCCGCAACCAGATGCATGTGAAGGACCCGACTCTGCTGGCGCTCCTGCACACGCAGTCGGCCCGTGTCCACGCGCAGCGCGGGGACGATCTGAGTCGCAGAAGGGCACTGACCGTGGGGCGCCACGCGCTGACCACGGCGGCCTCTTCGGGCGGGATCCGGATCCTGCCGCTGCGGTCCGAGGACTGGCTCAGCTGCATGGACGCGGTGTCCCTGCTCGACCTCGATCAGCCCGACCGTGCCATCAAGCACTTCGAGCCGGTCCTGTCCGAGCACCATCCGAATCTGGAACTGCCCCCGTGTGTGCACGCCATGTATCTGCTGCGTGCCGCCGAGACGCAGGTCGCGCTGGGCGACGCCACCGGTGGTGCGGAGTCTGCGAGCAGGGCGGCGACCCTGCTCGGGGGTGTGCGGGCGGCGGCGTCCGAGCGGGTGCGGCTCGCCCTGCGGGCCTACGCGCATCTGCCGGAGGTCACCAGGTTCCTCGACTCCGCCTGAACGGTCGCGGCCCGGCCTGCGCGTCACCGTCCCGCGGCGGTGAGCGAGCCGAGTACGACGACCGGCCGCCGATCCCGGCGCGAGCGGCGGTGCCACAGGTCGTCAGACGACGACGGGAACAGACAGGAACAGAACAGGCAGCACCACCGACCACGAGGAGACCGAGGGTGAGTTCCCGGCTCCCGCGGTGACACGGCACTCGGCCGCCCGGCACAGACTGGGCGGCCGAGTGCTTTTCGAGGGGGATGGCGGCCGGCGGGGCGGCGAGCCTCCGACGCCGTAGCGCTCGGTAGCAACTCTCCCCGTGCCGAGTCAATGCCGGAGCAATGTGCCTCCGGTGTGTCCCGTGGAGCCGCCCGGCCGCGAGGCACGTCCGAAGCACACGGGTGCCTGTGGAAAATTCCGGGGCGTTGCGATGAGATTTCGGTGCCCCTCCCGCCAAGCCACACGGACCCCACAGAACTCGTGCGCCAAGGGCGCGAGATTCGCCGTGCGGTGTGGATCGGGCAGCGTTCTGGACGTTTTTCGCGACCATCACGACCATCAGGCTGGAGATTTACCCATGAGCCGTTCTGTCCTGGTTACCGGCGGGAATCGCGGAATCGGTCTGGCCGTGGCACGGCGGCTCAGCGCCGGCGGTGACCGGGTGGCGGTGACCAGTCGCTCGGGCCGGGCCCCCGAGGGACTGCTCGCGGTGCCCTGCGATGTGCTGGACCCCGCCACCGTGGACGAGGCGTTCGAGAAGGTCGAGGCGGCCCACGGTCCGGTCGAGGTCCTGGTGGCGAACGCGGGCATCACACGGGACAGCCTGCTGATGCGGATGACCGAGGAGGACTTCACATCGGTCATCGACACCAATCTCACGGGCACCTACCGGGTGCTCAAGCGCGCCGTGCGGCGTCTGGTGCGGGTCAAGGGGGGACGGGTCGTCATCATCTCCTCCACCGCCGCGCTCAGCGGTGTCGCCGGGCAGGTCAACTACGCGGCGTCGAAGGCGGGTCTGATCGGCATGGCCCGCTCGCTGGCCCGTGAACTCGCCCCGCGTGGCGTCACGGTGAACGTGGTCGCGCCCGGGCTCACCGACACCGACATGAGCGCGGCGCTCAACGACGAACAGCGCAAGAAGATCGTGGGCCAGGTCCCGCTCGGTCGCATGGGGGACCCGGACGAGGTGGCCGCCGCGGTCCAGTTCCTGGCCTCGCCCGAGGCCGCCTATGTCACGGGCGCGGTAATCCCCGTGGACGGCGGCATGGGAATGGGGCACTGATGCGTATCCGGTCATCTGAACGTCCGGCATCCATGACGAACACCGCGGCAAAGCTCCGGTGACCGGAAGCCTTTGTTCCCCCAAAGAGGCAACAAAGAATTCGGCTCGCCCGGCCGAAAACAGACGAGGCCATTTCTTCGGGCCGTTCGACATGACTCACGGGCGAATCGCACCGACGCTGGGAGGCTACAGGTGAACCCGCAAACTGGATCCGGCCAAGCCGGCAGGAGGGTCGCCGTCACCGGGATGGCGGTCACCACGGGTTACGGACATGGTGTCGACGTGCTGCGCGACGGGATCTACTCCGGAGTCCCCGCCTTCGTCCCCGTGACCCGGTTCGACACGAGCAGGTACCGGGTCGGCGTCGCCGCCCAGGGCGCGGCCGAGCTGGACCTCGACACGGAGCTGAAGACGCTGACCGAGGAGGCCTGCAAGCAGGCCGGCCTCGGCGAGCAGGAGCGGACGGGCACACTCCTGGTCGCGGCCCGGCACGCGGATCCCGCCGTGTCCCGCCTGCCCCGGGAGGAACAGGAGTCCAGGCCCATCAGCGAGACCGCGCAGTGGCTGGCACGTGAGTGCGGCTTCGGTTCCGCCGGACGCACCTACATCAACGCCTGTGTCGCCGCCAGCGCCGCCATCGCGGAGGCGGGCGCCCTGATCTCCTCCGGCCGCCAGGACCGGGTGGTCGTGGTCGCCGGTCATCTGGTGGACGCCGAGTCCTTCACCACCTTCAACGCCGGCAAGGCACTGGCCGCCGACGGCCGGCTGAGGCCCTTCAGCTCCGGCCGCAAGGGCCTGCTGCTGGGCGACGGGGCCGGTGCGGTCGTCCTGGAGGCGGCGGACAGCCGCGAGGAGATGAGCCCGCTGGCCTACCTCGACGGCTGGGGCATGGCCGGAGACGCGCACCATGTCTGCCAGCCGCATCCCCAGGGCCTCGGCATGGCCCGCTCGATCGAACTCGCCCTCACCCGAGCCGGGTTGGAGCCGTCGGACCTCGACTACGTCAACGCCCACGGCACTGGTACGCCGTACAACGACTCCGCCGAGACCGCGGGACTGCACCGCGCCTTCGGCGAACACGCGGAGCGGATCCCCGTCAGCTCGACCAAGTCGATGCACGGGCACGCCCTCCAGGCCGCGGGCATGGTCGAGTTCGTCATCAGCGTCCTCGCCCTGCGGTCCGGGCGCCTGCCGGTCAACTCCGGATACCTCGGGCCCGATCCCGACTGCCGGCTCGATCTCGTCCTGGACACCCCGAGGGAGCGCGAGGCACAGCATGTCATCAGCCTCAACTCCGCCTTCGGCGGCGCCAACACCGCGCTGGTGGTGAGCGCGGCATGACGACCACGACAGCCAAGCCCACCACACTGCACCACGTCGCCTGGCCCACCGACGGGGACCGCGAACAGCCGCCGAACCTCCCGGGGTTCACCGCCTCGCCGTTCGGCCCGATCATCGCCCATGTCGCGGACCGCTGTCTGAGCGGTCACTGGGGCGAGCCGCCGGCGCCCCCCGAACGAGCCGGCCGTACCGGGATGGTCATGGTCTCGCGGCTCGGTGACATGGCCACCGAGGCCGCCGTCACCGGATCGGTGGACTCCGGCACGAAGGCATCGCCGCTGCTCTTCTACCAATCGGTGCCCAGTGCCGTCCTCGGCGTCGTCTCGGCGCGCTGGGGGCTCGGGGGGCCGGTCATCTGCATCAGCCCGGCCGGCGACCCGCTCGCCGAGGGCCTGGAACTCGCGGAGCTGCTCATCGAGGACGGCAGCGCCTCGGACGTCCTGGTGGTGCTGGTCGAACTGGCCACGCGCGACGGCGAGTCGGACCGCGCGGAGGCGCTGCTCGTGGGCACTCCCGCAGCGCACCGAGAGGAGGGCACGGAATGACGGACACCGGACTGGAGTTCCCGCTGTCCACGGAGATCGCCCTGCTGCGGCAGTCCTGGTGGCTGCATGACGCCCGCTGGTACCAGGCGGTCAAGAGCCGGTTCGGCCAGGACGTCGCCAACGAACTCAACGCCGAGGTGATGAAGTTCGTCGCCCGGCGGGTCGCCACCCTCTACAGCCGCCGTCACCCCGTGCCCGCGGAGCCCACGCCGAAGGAGGTGGCCGAGACCCTCGAAGCGCTGGCCCGTCTGATGTTCTCCTCGATGGTGCGACTCGACTCCGCCGACTTCGACGAGGACGGCACCTGGGACACCGTCGTCAGCGAGCACTTCGCGCTGAAGATGCTCGCGGCCAGCCGGTCGCTCGAGGGCTACCAGTGCCCGTGCCTGGATCTGCGCGCCGGCTGGTTCGAGGGTCTGAAGGTCAAGGCCGACGACGCGGTCGTCGCGTGCATGCGCGACGGGGAGGCGGCCTGCCGCTTCCGCGCCTGTCTGAAGTAGCCGCCGGCCCTCGCGCGGGACGTACCGCGCCCAGGGGCCGCGGAGCCCGGACGACGGACAGGTCCGACAGCCACAGCGAAGGAGCGAGGTGCAGTCGATGCGACTGGTCGTGGCCATCACCGGTGCCACCGGAGTGCTGCTGGGCGTCCGGCTGCTCGAGGAGCTGCGGCTCCACGAGGGGGTGGAGACGCACCTGGTGATGAGCCGATGGGCGCGCGCGACCCTGAAGGCCGAGAGCGACCTCACGGCACGTCAGGTGGCCGCGCTCGCCGATGTGTCGTACGCCCCCGACGACCAGGGCGCCGCGATCGCGTCGGGCTCGTTCCCCGTGGACGGCATGATCGTCATGCCGTGCAGCATGAAGACCCTGGCGGCCATCAGGACCGGGTACGCCGACGGCCTCGTCGCCCGGGCCGCCGACGTGACGCTCAAGGAGCGCCGCAAGCTCGTCCTCGTACCCCGCGAGACCCCGCTCGGCGACAACCACCTCGACCATCTGCTGACGCTGTCCCGCAGGGGCGCGGTGGTCCTGCCGCCGATGCTGACCTTCTACAACCACCCGTCCACCGTCGACGACATGGTCGACCACATCGTCGCCCGGGTCCTCGACCAGTTCGGCATCGCCTCGCACCGCGCCCGCCGGTGGCAGGGGCTCCCGGACGCCGGCTTCCCCGCGGCCGGTATCGACCGTCAGCCCGTCATCGCGAACTCCCCCGGAGGGCCGACCCCATGAGCCACATCGTCGACCTGCGTGCGTACACCGACGCACTCGCCGCCCTCGGCGATCTGAAGACCATCAGTCGGCCGGTGAGCGCGGACCTCGAAGTGGCGGCCCACACCCGGCGATCCTACGAACTGCGCGCCCCCGCACCCCTGTTCACGAACGTCACGGAGGACCGGATCGGGATGCGGCTCTTCGGCGCGCCCGCCGGGGTGAGCGCCCGGCCGGACATGCCGCTGGCCCGGCTCGCGCTGTCGGTGGGCCTGCCGCCCGAGGCCGACGCGGTCGCGCTGGTGGAGCATCTGGTGCGCACCCGCGACGCCGCGCCCGTGCCGCCGCGCACCGTGCCCCGTGAGGACGCTCCGTGCAAGCAGAACGTGCTGCTCGGGGACGAGGCGACGCTGGACCACTTCGCCGTGCCCCGCATCCACGAGGGGGACGGTGGGGACTATCTGAACACCTGGGGTGTCATCATCGCGAAGACGCCCGACGGGGCGTGGACCAACTGGTCCATCTCGCGGATCATGAAGCTCGACGGCAAGCGCATGACCGGACTGGTGGTGCCGCCTCAGCATCTCGGCCTGGTCTGGCAGGCCTGGGCGGAGCGGGGCGAACCGATGCCGTACGCCCTGGTGCAGGGCGGTGCTCCCGCCATCCCGTTCGTGGGCGGCATCCCCCTGCCCAGGGGCGTGGACGAGGCGGGCTACATCGGCGCGCTGCACGGCGAGCCGATCGACGTCGTCCGCTGCGAGACCATCGACCTGGAAGTCCCCGCGCACGCCGAGGTGGTGATCGAGGGTCACCTCTCGGTGGGACGGGACAGCCTGGAGGGCCCGTTCGGCGAGTACGCCGGATACGCCTCGACCCAGACCTCGCTTCAGCCGGTGTACTCGGTGGAGGCGATCACCTACCGCGACCGTCCGATCTGGCCGGTCGTCGCCGAGGGCCGGCCGGCGGACGAGTACCACACCGTGACCGGCACCGGACGGGCCGCCAACGTGCTGCACGCCCTGCGCCGTGCGGGCCTGCCCGTCACCACCGTGTGGATGCCGTTCCTCGCGGCCATGCACTGGACCGTGGTCACCGTGCCCGAGGACTGGCGCGCCACCCTCCCGGGCGTCGACTCCACGGAGTTCGTACGGCGCATCGGCGAGGTCATCCACAACAGCGGCGGGCCCAGCGCGATGATGCCCGTCACCTTCGTGCTCGACGACGACATCGACCCCGCGAACGAGGCCGACCTGCTGTGGGCGCTCGCGACCCGGCTGCACCCGAAGGAGCGGAGCGCGGCCTGGGACGGCGTGGTCCTGCCGTTCATGGCCTGCTACTCGGAGGAGGAGCGCAAGGCGATGCGCGGCCCGAGCGTCGTCCACGACGGTCTGCTCCCCGCCTGGGGCGAGGGTCGGCTGCACCACAGCTCCTTCGCCCAGGCGTACCCGGCCGACGTCCGCCGCAAGGTCATCGACCACTGGGACGACTGACCGCACCGACGGCCGAGGCACGGCCGTCGGCCCCCGCGCTCCGCGACGACCGGCCGACCGCCGCGGTCCGCACGACACCCTTTCCGACCTTCCACCGATGGAGCGACATGGCGCTCGACCCGAAGTGCGTCGGGACGACGTACCCGCCCGCACAGCCCTACCCCGTGGAGCCGCAGACGATCCGGCGCTTCGCCGAGGCGGTGGGCGACCCCGCTCCCGTGTACACGGAGCCGGCGGCGGCACAGAGCCTCGGGCACCCGGACGTCCTCGCCCCGCCCACCTTCCCGTTCATCGTGGTCGTCAAGGCGATGGAGGAGGTGTTCCGCTACGAGGACATCGGCTTTGACCCCACCTACCTCATCCACGGCAACCAGCGGTTCGACTACACCCGGCCGGTCCGGGCGGGCGACCGCCTGGTCACCACCCTGGAGATCACGGGGGCCCAGACGCTGCGCGGCCGGGACGTTCTCGGTCTGCGCGCCGACCTGGCGGACGTCGACGGCTCACATGTCGTCACCACGCACATGACCTTTGTATCCCTGAGTGCCGTGGAGGGCGGTGAGCGCGATGACGACCAGCGTGACGATCAGCGCTGACGACGTGGAGGTGGGGACCGAACTCCCCGCCAGGACGGTCACGGTCACCCGCACCGACCTCGTGCGGTACGCGGGCGCCTCCGAGGACTTCAACCCCGTCCACTGGAACCCGAGGGTGGCGCGCGAGGCCGGCCTGCCCGATGTCATCGCCCACGGCATGCTCACCATGGCCGTGGCCGCCCGCACGATCACCGAGTGGGTGGGGGACCCGGGCGCGATCCTCGAGTACCGCACCCGCTTCAGCAAGCCGGTCGTGGTGCCGGACGACGAAGACGGCGCGACGGTCGAGGTCCGGGGCCGGATCGCGGCCAAGCTCGACGACGCCCGCGTCCGCATCGACCTCGTGGTGACGAGCGGCGGCGCCAAGGTGCTCAGCGAGGCACGAGCGGTCGTACGACTGCCTTCGTGACGGACCGCCCCCCTGCGAACCGACCGAACCCGCCACGAGATCCACGACGCGACTCACGACGAAGTCGACAACGAACCCGCGACGGACCCATGACCCAAGGGGACGCGTGCCGAGAGCGGCCGACGGTCCCTCATTCGACTGCCAAGCGAACGGAATACAGGACGGATGAGCAGTTCACCGGCTTTCCTCGTCGCGCCCCGCTATGTCCTGGGCGAGATCGAGGAACCCCACACCGCCCTCACGGACCTCGCATCCCGCGCGGCGCACTACGGCATCCCCGTGGCCCCCCGTACCTGGGGCTGGGGGAGCTACTTCCGCACCGAACGCAGCACGGTCGAACTCGCCGTCGCCAGCGGCAACGCAACCCTGGAGGCCTCCGGCGCGGCACCCGGGTCGGTCGACGGAGTGATCGTGTGCACCAGCTCCTTCCCCGGCTCCGTCGACGACCACGCCGGCTTCCTAGGCGCGGTGCTGGGCGGACTGGCGCTGCCCAACGTGTCGTTCGCCTTCGGTATGACGCTCAACCGGTGCAACAACCTGCTCGCGGCCCTTCACGTCGCCGCGTCGCTCGTCCGTGCCGGAAGCCAGCGCCGGATCCTGGTGGTGACCGCGGACCGGATCCGCGACGAGGCCGTACGGCTGGAGAAGTTCGCGCTGTTCAGCGACGGTGCGGCCAGCTGCCTGGTGAGCGCCGAGGAGGGCCCCGACGGCTTCGCGGTCCTCGCGTCCGCCTCGGCCCAGGACGCCGCGGTGCTCGGGCTGCGCGACCAGATCGACTCCCGGCTCGCCGTCGCCGTCAACACGGAGCTGGAACGCGCCACCGGAATACCGCCGGAGAAGATCACCGCGCTGCTTCCCGCCAACCTGGTCCGGCCGCTGGTGACGATGAAGGAACGCCAGGCGGGCTTCTCGGCCGCACAGACGCGTACCGGCAACATCGAGCGGCTCGGCCACTGCTTCGCCGCCGATCCCCTGATCAACCTCGTCGACCTCCTCGCCTCGGGCGAACAGGAGCCCGACGGGCTGTATCTGCTGGCCTCCAGCGTTCCGGGCGCCCGGCACGGCGTCCTGCTCCGCAAGCTCGCCTGACGTCGAAAAGAGGTGTCCGATCATGGTTTGGGTCCGGATGAGGACCGCCGCGGCAGCCGGGCCGTCACGCCGTACGCCGGCCGGACGCCGCGCCGCCCTGGGGGTGGCCCGGTGACCACGACCGCGTCCGGTCCGGCCCCCTTCCTCCGGCTGACCGGTGACCCCTTCGAACTCGGGCGGCAGCACGGCGCCGCCCGCGCCACGGCGCTGCGCGCCTTCCTCGACGACGGTCTCGCCCGGCTGAACCACCTTCTGGACACCCCGGTCTCCCTGTCCTCGCTGGGCCCGACCCTCACGGAGTTCGAGAAGGAGATCGAGGCCGCCACGCCCGAGCTGGCCGAGGAGACACGCGGCCTGGCCGCCGGCGCGGGCATCAGCCGTCCGGAGGCCCTGCTGCTCCAACTGCGCCGGGAGATCGCCGGCTACCGCAGCACCCGTCGGCGGCCGCACGGCGACTGCACCACCTACGCCCGGGTGGACGGCTCCGGTCCGCACACGGTCCTGGCGCAGACGGTCGACCTCAACGGCAACCTCGACGACCAGACCTGTGTCCTGTCCATCAGCAGGGCCGGGGCCCGGCGGGACGTGCTGATGCTGAGCTTCGGCGGCCTGCTCGGCTATCTCGGGATGAACAGCGACGGCCTGGCCGTCGGCATCAACCTCGTGCTGGGCGGCCGGTGGCGGCCGGGCCTGCCGCCCTACCTCGCCGTCCGTCACGTCCTGGACAGCGCCGGGTCGGTGGACGAGGCGCTGGAGGTGCTCTCCCGGCTGCGGCTGGCGAGTTCCCGGTCCCTGACGCTCTGCGACTCCTCCGGCGCCGCCTGCGCGGAATTCCTGGACGGGCGGATGCATGTGGTCCGGGCCGCGCAGACCGTCCACACGAACCACTTCCTCCACCCCGAGTTCATTCCCTTCGACGAGCTGAACGTCTTCGCCAAGAACTCCTCGCTGCGCCGACTGGACGCGTGCACCGTCCGGTTGAGCGCCCTGCCGGAGTCGGCGTCGCCGCGGGACCACCTCGGCCTGCTGTCGACGCCGCCGATCTTCGTGCCGGACAACGGCGACATCCGCCGCGAGCGCACCGTCGCGGTGGTGGCGATGCGCCCGGCGGTCGGCGACCTGCATCTGCTGGGCTCCCGGCCGTCGGCACTGCCCCAGGTCTTCACGGCCGGGGAGATGAGCGGGGCGGCGGGCACATGACGACCGGACGGCCCACCTACGACGGCACGGCGACCGGACGTCGCGCGGACGGCGACACGGCGACCGGACGCCCCCCGCACGACGGCACGGCGACCGGACCCCGGCCGACGGAGCCTTGTGTCGAAGGGTGGCTCGTCGATCTGCGCGCGGCCGGGCACGCCTGGGACGACGAGGTCCGCCGCGGCGAGCTGTCGGCGGAGGAGGCAGGGCGGGCGGAGCGGTTCCGCAGCCCCGCCGCCGCGGTCACCTATGTACGGGCCCGTTCCACCGTGCGCCGGGTGCTCGCCCGCACGCTCGGCGAGCACCCCTCGACGCTGCGGATCGCGGTAGCGCCGGGCGGCAGGCCCGCGCTGCCGGACCACCCGCAGTGGCACGTCAGTTGGTCGAGGTCGGCGGAGGTGCTGCTGGTCGCGGTGCGCCGCGGCGCGCCGGTCGGCGTCGACGTCGAGGTGATGCGCCCCGTCCCGTCGCCCGCCAAGGTACTGCGCACCGTCTACCCGCACACGCCCGCACTGGCGGACCTGGGCGAACCCGAGGCCTTCTTCTCAGCCTGGACGCTGCTGGAGGCGGCGGTCAAGGCGACCGGACGCGGACTCGCGCGCGGAGGGCGGGACGTACGGCTGCATCGGCCGCCCGGGGCGCGCCGCTGTGCGCTCGCCGGGATCCGCGACGGCGGCACCGCGCCGTGGTGCGGCCGCACCGATCAGTTCGAGCTGCCGTCATCCGGTCGTGGCGCCCCGGCGGCGCGGGTGATGACGGCCGTGGTGACCCGGGGCCGCAGCGCCCCGGCCGTCCGCCTGAACACCTGGCGGCTGCCGGAGACGGAGCCGCCACCGGACACGGCACCGGGGGCGGGACCGAGCGTCCCGTACGCCCGGCATGCGCCGACCGCCCCGTACGAACCGAACATCACAGGCCCGAAGAGGCACTTCACCGATCCCGCACGCAACGACAAGAACAGCAGGAGGTGACATGTCCGCCGACGAAGAGACTCCGGCGCCCGGAACCGACTCCGGACTGCTGTCGCCCGTCTGGGCCGGCACGCCGGTCGAAGCGGTCACCTCGGACGAGGCCTGGCTGCTGGCGATGGTCGAGTTCGAGGCCGCGCTCGCCACCGCCCAGGCGAGCCTCGGCGCGGTGCCGCAGGGCACGGCGGAGGCCATTCGCGTGGCGGGGACGAGCGGCCGGCTCGGTCTGGTGGAGCTGGCCCGCCGGGGGCGGGAGGCCGCCAACCCGGTCGTGTACTTCGTCAAGAGGCTCACCGAACTGGTCGCGGAGGTCTCCCCGGAGGCCGCCGGGCATGTCCACGCCGGATCCACCAGCCAGGACGTCCTGGACTCGGCGGCCATACTGGTCGCCACCCGGGCGCTCACGCTGCTGCACGACGACCTCGGCCGGATCCGCACGGCCCTCGCCGCCCTGAGCCGCGACCATCGCACCACACCGGCCGCCGCGCGCACGCTGACCCAGCACGCCGTACCGACCACGTTCGGGCTCAAGGCCGCCACCTGGCTCACCCTGATCGCCGACGCCCATGACCGGGTCGGCGCGCTGCTCGACACACGCCTGCCCGTGTCGCTCGGCGGCGCGGCCGGCACGCTGTCGGCGTACCACGACCATCTGCGCGCCGCCGGTGTGCCGGGGGTCCACCCCGAACTGCGGCTCGTGGAGCTCGTCGCGGACGAACTGGGGCTGGCGGGGACCGCGCTGCCCTGGCATGCGGCCCGCACCCCGATCGCCGATCTGGCGGGCGTACTGGCCTTCGTGGGCGGAGCGCTCGGCAAGTTCGCCGCGGACGTCCTGGTGCTGTCCCGCACGGAGATCGCCGAGGTGGCGGAGCCCGCCGCGGCGGGCCGCGGTCAGTCCTCCGCGATGCCGCAGAAGCGCAATCCGGTGCTGAGCACGCTGGTCGCGGCGGCGGCCCGGCAACTGCCGGTGTACGCGCTGGTCCTGCAGCAGGCGGTGGTCACCGAGGACGAGCGTTCCGCGGGGGCGTGGCACGCGGAGTGGCAGCCGCTGCGTGAGTGTCTGCGGCTGGCCGGCGGCGCGGCCCGCACGGCGGCCGAACTCGCCGAGGGCCTGGTCGTGTCGGCGGAGCGGGTCCGCGCCAACCTGGTGCTGACCGGGACCGGACTGGTCGCCGAGCGGTTGTCCGTCGCGCTCTCCCCGGACCTCGGGCGGCGGCTGGCCAAGGAGACCGTCACCCGTGCGGTGCGCTCCACGGAGGCCGGTGTTCCGCTGGCCGAGGCGCTCCTGCTGGCGCTGAAGGAGGCCGGACACGCGGACGGTCTGTCCACCCCGCTGGAGCAGTTGCTCGCCCCGGAGGACTACCTGGGGGCGGCCGTCCCCCTCACCGACCGTGCCGTACAACGGGCCACCGCCGTGATCGCCGGCGACCCGTCCCCGGCCGCCACCGACAGCCCGCACCCGTACACCCGTCCCACCGATCCCACCCCCTCGTCGCACGACCGGGAAGACTAGGAGACAGCCAGATGATGATCAGTGAGGAACGCCGCCAGAAGATTCTCGCGGACAGGGCTCTGGGTGCGGGCAACGTGCTGCACCGGCTCACCGGGTACGGCCGGTCCCTGGACGAGCAGGTGCTGTGGACGGACGGCTCGTGGCGCTCGCCCTCCGGTGACCACCCGGAGGTGCTGACCCTCGGCGAGTTGCAGGAGGTCGTGGCCACCTATGCCGGCTTCTACCACCAGGCGGGAGTGCGGGCGAAGGACGCGGTCGCCATCGTGTCCACCTCCATCACCGACTTCGCCCTCAACCTGATGGCGCTCACGAGCCTCGGTGCGATCGCGTCCCTGGTGAACGCGAACATGCCGGTGGACGTGCGCCGTGAGTACATCCGCCGCCAGCAGGTGGTCGGCGTGATGACCCGGGAGCCCTGGCACAAGGAGCTGCTCCAGCACCTCGACGACGACCCCGCGCCGGGTTTCGTGGCCCTGCAGTCCGAGATCACCCCCGAGCACCGGGCGCAGCGGCCGGAGAACTATCCGTTCCGCCACACCCCGACGGACCCGATCCTGATCTCCCACTCCTCGGGCACCACCGGCATCCCCAAGTCCGCCTTCCACACCCACGAGACGCTGTTCCATGGTGCGCTCAGCAGGCTGGAGGACGGCCAGGACTGCAGCACCCGCAAGCGGCTGCTCGCGCTGCCCGGCCACCATGTGTCGGCGATGTCCAACACCCTGCTCGGTCTGACGCTCGGCGCCCCGCTGGTGCACCAGACCGACCCCAGCGGCCCCGCCGTCCTGGACGCCGTCGAGAAGCACCGCCCCACCATCGTGTTCGGCTTCACCCACACCTTCGCGGAGATGGCGGCCGAGGACCTGGCGGGCCGTGACCTGACGAGCGTCGAGGCGTACTACGTCTCCGGGGACGCCGCGCACCTGGTGCACATCAAGCGTCTGCTGGAGAAGGGCTCGCACACCGTGACGGGCCGCGACCTGAAGCCGCACACGGCCCCCGGCGCCATCTTCATCGACATGTTCGGCTCCACCGAGATGGGCTATGTGCTGTTCGACTACGCCCACCGCGCCGGCGGCCAGAACATCAGCCGCTGCATCGGACGCCCGATGCGCTTCGCGCAGGCGGCCGCGCTCTCCGAGGACGGCACGGTGCTGCCGCCCGGACAGGTCGGACGCCTCGGCGTGCGGTCCCGGTCGCTGACCCCGGGCTTCTGGAACGACAACGTCCGCTGGCACAAGCAGTGGCTCGGCGGCTACTTCCTCACCGGCGACCTCGTCTACCGCGACGGCGCGAACAACTTCTACCACCTGGACCGCACCACCGACGCGATCCGCACCGAGGCGGGCGTCGTGTTCAGCGCCTACACCGAGGAGATGCTGCTCGGGGAGTACCCCGAGATCCGCGACTGCACGGTGGTCGGCATGGCCCCCGAGGGCGTCAAGTTCGGCTGGGAGGACGACGGGGTGGCCGAGACCCATGTGTTCCTCAACCTCGTCGAGGGGGCGAAGGCGCCCGAGGACCCGACCGCCTGGGTGAACGCGGCGCTGGCCAAGTACGGGCTGCCCGGGATGGCGAGCGCGGTCGTCGTGGACGAGGACACGATCCCGGTCGGCATCACCGGCAAGGTGCTCAAGCGCATCGTGCGCGACAAGGCCAAGTCCATCGTCGGCGGGTGCTGACAGGCACCGCGCCCCGACCGGGGAGGCGGCCGGCCCGCCTTCCCGGTCACCGGAGCGAAGACCATCGCGGTCACCGGAGGGAGACATCGCAATGAGCGTCGACTACGACGTGATCGTCATCGGCGCGGGCAACGCCGGGCTCGCCGCCGCGGCCACGCTGCAACGCGGCGGCCAGCGGACGTTGCTGGTGGAGCGCCACAACGTTCCGGGCGGCGCGGCCACCTCGTTCGTCCGGGGCCGCTTCGAGTTCGAGGTGTCGCTGCACCAGCTGGGCGGCATGGGCGGCCCGGGCCCGCTGCGCGAAATACTGGACGAGATGGACGTGACGCGCAGGCTGCGGCTCATCCAGGACGACGAGTTGTACCGCACGGTCGTGCCCGGCGTGCTCGATGTGACACTGCCCGCCGACTGGCAAGGCGCGGTGGACGTGCTCGACAACCACTACCCCGGCAACCGCGGCGCGCTCACCCGCTTCCTGGAGATCGTCCGGGACGTCGGCCTGTGGCAGCTGACCGCCCGCGCCAATCTGCACCGGCTGAAGGAGCAGACGGAGTGGCTGTCCGGCCTGCCCGACGTACGGCGCTACGGTCTGCGGACCTTCCGTGAGGTGCTGGACGAGTTCTTCACGGACGAGCGCCTGAAGTTCGTGCTGTCGTCGTACTGGAGCTACAACGGCCAGCTGCCCTCCCGCATGTCGTTCATGGACATGGCGCGGCTGCTCGCGCTGTTCATCGAGACCAAGCCGTACCAGATCGTCGGCGGCAGCCAGGCCCTGTCCTCCGCGATGCTGGAGTCCTTCCTGGAGGCGGGCGGCGAGGTCCGGTTCAACACGAGCGTCGACAAGATCGTCACCCGCGGCGGCAGGGCCGTAGGGGTACGCCTGGATGACGGAGAGACCGTTTCCTGCCGGCTGGTGGTCTCCAACGCGCCGTCCAGCACCACCTACACCCGGCTGCTCGACCCGGCGGACGTCCCGGCCGGCGTCCTGCGGGACCTGGGCTCCCGGCGTATGGGGCCGTCGGCCACCGCGCTGTATCTGGGCCTGGACGCGACCGCGGCGGAACTCGGCTTCTCCACGGCCACCAACTTCCTCACGGCCGACCTGGACGAGCGGACCGTGGCCCGTGGCATGCGGTCGCTTGAGCCGGCCCCGTTCCTGCTCGCCAGCTGCTACGACGTCCGGCCGACGGGCTTCGCGCCGCCCGGCGCCGCGCAGGTCAACCTGGTCACCATCCAGTACGCGGACCCGTGGGAGGCGGTCCCGGTGCGGGACTACCAGCAGGCGAAGTCCGCGTACGCGGCCTCCCTGCTCGACCTGCTGAAGGCCATCGCGCCCGGGGTGCGGGACGTGATCGAGGAGGCCGAGATCGCCACCCCGGTGACCTTCAAGCGCTATCTGAGCCAGCCCGGCGGCGCCATCTACGGCTTCGACCAGGACGCCATGGACAGCTGGCTGTTCCACGAGGACGACCTCAAGCCCAACGTCCCGGGACTGGTCCTGGTCAGCAACTGGGTCACGGCCGGCGGCTACAACTCGACCATCGTGACGGCGGCCCGGCTGTCCCGGCGGCTGCTGGCCGTTCTGTGACGCACCATCGAGCGGAGTCAGACATGTCAACGTCCACCAATCCGTTGGCCCACCTGTTCGAGGGGGCGGACGAGGTCGTCGCGGAGATCGAGCGGCGCGGCGCGGCGGGTGCGGACCATCCGGCCGACGCCTGGGAGGAGATCACGCCGTACCACCCGAAGGTCCTGGATCTGACGGTGGCGGAGGTCGTCGAGGAGACCGTGACGACGAAGACCTTCCGGATGCGGCGCACCGACGGCCGGCCGCTGCCCTCCTTTCTCGCCGGCCAGTACATCAGCCTCCACGTACGGGTCGGCGACGTCCTGACGAGCCGTGCGCTGTCCATCTCCTCCAGCCCCGCGACGCTCGACCACTACGATCTGACCGTGCGCCGGCTGCGGGGCGGGCGGGTCAGCAACCACCTGATCGACACCGTGCGGCCCGGTGACCGGTTCACCAGCGGCGGGCCTATCGGCACCTTCTACCACGACCCGCTGTTCCACGGGGACGACGTCGTCTTTCTCGCCGGCGGCTCCGGGGTCGCACCGGCCATGAGCATGATCCGGGACATCGTCGACCACGGCCTGTCCCGCCGTATGACACTGGTCTACGGCTCCCGGCGTGCCGACGACATCATCTTCCGCGACGAACTGGATGCTGCGGTACGGGATCACCCGGACCTCTCGGTGCACCATGTCATCTCCGACCCCGGTCCCCACTGGACGGGGGAGGTCGGGCCGCTGGACGGCGCGCTGATCTCCCGGCTGGTCGGCCCGCTGGCCGGGCGGATGACGTATCTGTGCGGGCCGCCGGGCAAGTACGCCTATCTCGTACGGCAGTTGGAGGCGCTCGGGCATCCGCGGCGCCGGATCCGCCTGGAGGCCAACAGCGTCGCCCTGCCGCCGCCGGCCGACCCCCGCTGGCCGGCGGAACTTAACCCGGAGGAGGAGGTCACCGTCACCGTCCGGGGCCGGGGGAGCATCAGCGTGCCGCGCGGCCGGCCGCTGCTCGACGCGCTGGAGGACAACGGCCTGCGCCCGGAGGCCTCGTGCCGCTCGGGGGAGTGCGCGCTGTGCCGCGTACGGGTGTGCTCCGGCGAGGTGTTCCACGCGGAGGAGGCCCGACTGCGCGCCTCCGACCGCGAGTTCGGCTTCGCGCACTGCTGCGTCGCCTATCCGCTCACCGACCTGGAAATCGATTTCTAGCACTCTGCCGTCCTTTTCCGGACGGTCGTAACCTGTCCGAAAAAATGCTCCACACCCCTTCATGTTCCCGCCGGAATGTGATGTGATGGGACAGCACGCCGACCGGTCGGTCTGGCCGGAGGAGATGAAAATTCTCCATCTCTCACCGTGTGTTTCCCAAGCTCTTGTGGAGCTTCCCGGAGTTCATCTCCCTTTATGCCCGGCGATATGCCGAGGCGTTCCCCGTGGTGTCCCCACACCCTCGACTGGAGGTTTGCAGTATGTCCTCTGACCTGCGGAAAGTAATGATCGACACGCTCCGGGACATGCACTTCGACACGGAGTCGGTGACCGACGAAACCCCGCTGGGCGACGGTGGCCTCGAATTGGAGTCGCTCTCGATAGCGGAGCTCGTGATGCAGCTCGACAACCACGGCGTTGAATTCTCCGACGAGGAGATGGAAAAGCTGCCGACGATGACCTTCGGTGAATTCGCCGAAGAAGCCGCGCGGCGCGCCGCGGCTAAGTAAGAAAAGCCCCCACCGTACCGTGCCCCGGCGCTCGTTTCGCTCGGGCGGACCGAAGGAAGGAGATATGACCTTGCCGCAGCCGACCAGGACGATCTGCGTCGTGGGCGCCGGTCCGCGAGGCCTCGCGGTCCTTGAGCGGTTATGTGCCAACCACACCGGCGAGCGCCGGCTGTCGGTCCACGTGGTCGACCCCTGCCCGCCCGGGCCCGGACGCACGTGGCGCACCCGGCAGTCCCCCCATCTGCTCATGAACACGGTGACCTCGCAGGTCAGCCAGTTCACCGACGACAGTGTCCCGTGCGCCGGGCCCATCCGGCCGGGCCCCAACCTGTACGACTGGCTCCAGCGGCCCGATGCCGGGACCCCGAAGGACTGGGTGAGGGCGGAGCGGCTGGGGCCCGACGACTACCCCTCCCGGGCACAGTACGGGCGCTATCTGGAGTGGGTCTTCGCCCACCTCGTGGCCACCGCCCCCGACACCCTCCGGATCGTCGTCCACTCGGCCACGGCCGTCGCCCTGGACGAGGACGCGACCGGTCAGTGCGTCACCCTCGACGACGGCACCCGGCTGACCGGTCTGGACGTCGTGGTGCTGTCCCTCGGACACGGTCCCAACGTGCCCGCGGCCGAGGAGCGTCGGCTCACGGCGTTCGCCGGCCGCCACGGGCTGCGCTACCTGCCCGCGGCCAACCCCGCGGACCTCGACCTGGACGGCATCGCCTCCGGAGAGGTCGTCGGTCTGCGCGGTCTCGGACTGGCGTTCTTCGACGTCCTCGCCCTGCTCACCGAGGGCCGGGGCGGGAAGTTCGTACCGACCCCCGACGGACTGCAGTACCTCCCCTCCGGCCAGGAGCCCGTGCTGTACGCGGGATCCCGCCGCGGAGTGCCGTACCAGGCGCGTGGGGAGAACCAGAAGGGGCCGACCGGCAGACACGAACCGCTCTTCCTCACCCTCGACGCGGTCAGCCGGATCCGCGCCACGTCCGACGCGACCTTCCGGCAGCACGTCTGGCCGCTGCTGGACGCGGAGGTGCGCACCGTCTACTACCGCGCGCTGGTGGCGCAGCGCACCGACCGGGCCACCGCCGACCTGTTCCTGGCCGAGTACCTGGCCTCCCCTGCGTCCGGGCGTACGGCCGCGCTGCGCCGCTACGGCGTGACCGCCGCCGACGAGTGGGACTGGGAACGCGTCGAACGCCCCTGGGGGCAGCGCGCGTTCGCCGATCGCGCCGACTTCAACTGCTGGCTGCTGGACCATCTGCGCGAGGACGCCCGGCAGGCCCGGGGCGGCAACGTGGACAATCCCCTCAAGGCTGCCCTGGACGTCCTGCGCGACCTGCGCAACGAGGTCCGGCTCGCCATCGACCACACCGGGATCACCGGCAGCTCCTACCGGGACGAAGTGGTGGGCTGGTTCACACCGCTCAACGCGTATCTGTCCATCGGCCCGCCCCTGTCCCGCATCGAGGAGATGACCGCTCTCGTCGAGGCCGGCGTGCTCCAGGTCGTCGGCCCCCGCACCCGGGTCCGCCCTGACCCCCTGGGGGAGGGCTTCCTCATCGGCTCCGACGCCATACCCGGCGCGGAGGTACGCGCCACCACGCTGATCGAGGCGCGCATCCCCGACGTGGACCTGCGCCGCAGCGGCAACCCGCTGCTGCGGCACCTGCTCAGAACCGGGCAGGGCCGGCCGCACAGCATTCCGGATCCCGAGGGTGCCTACGAGACCGGCGGACTCGACGTCACCCGCCGCCCCTACCGGGTGGTGGACGCCGAGGGTGTGCCCCATCCGCGCCGGTTCGCCTACGGGGTGCCCACCGAGTTCGTGCACTGGGCGACGGCCGCGGGCATCCGCCCCGGGGTCGGCTCGGTGATCCTCGAGGACGCCGACGCCATCGCCCGGGCGGCACTGGCTCCCTGACGGACGTCACCGGCCCGCCGGTCCCTGCTGCCCCGGCGCGGACCCGTCGGCCGGCCCGACGCCCGACCCGGTCATCCGAACCGGCCGGGCCGCCCCGCGGCCCTGGTCCTCACCCGCACGGAGTTCCCCAGTGGACATCACCACGAGCTTCGACCCCGAGGCACTCGCACTCCCCTTCTACGACGACGAACACCGCCGCTTCGCCGAGGAGATCGGCGTCTGGTGCGACGGCCACGGCCCGCTCTGGGAGGCCGTGCGCCGGATGGACCCGGACGAGGCCGGGCGCCGCCTGGTCGGCCTGCTCGGCGAGGACGGCTGGCTCGCCCCGCTCGACCCCGAGGCCGCACCGCACCGTCTGCCCGGGGATCTGCGTGCCCTGTGCCTGGGCCGGGAGGCGCTCGCCTACGCCGAGGACCTCGCCGACTTCGCCTACTCCATCCAGTCGCTGTCCGCCACGCCGATCATCCGGTTCGGCGACGCCGAACAGCACAAGCGCTATCTGCCCGGCATGGCCGACGGCTCGCTCATCGGCGCCTTCGCCGTCTCCGAGAAGGAGGCCGGCTCGGACCTCGCGGCGGTGGGACTCAGCGCCCGGCGTGTCGAGGGTGGCGGCTACGTCCTCAACGGCGGCAAGGCGTGGATCGCGCACGCCACCATCGCCGACCTGTTCGTCGTCATCGCCCGCACCGGGGACGGCCCGGGCCCCCTCGGCCTCACGGCCTTCCTGGTGCCCGCCGACACCCCCGGCGTACGGGTGAGCGAACGGCTGGAGGCCATCGCGCCCCGCTCCTTCGGCCATCTGTCCTTCGAGGACTGCCAGGTGCCCGCCGAGGCCGTGCTCGGCCGGCCGGGCCGCGGCTTCGTCATCGCCGCCGACCTGCTCGACCGGTTCCGGATGACCGTCGGTGCCGCCGCCGTCGGCTTCGCCCGCCGGGCCGCTGACGCCGCGCTGGCCCACACCCGCAACCGGGGCGCCTACGGCGGCACGCTCTTCGACCTCCAGCTGGTGAAGGGCTCGCTCGCCGACATGGAGGTCAAGATCAACGCCGCCGAGCTGCTCGTCGCGCGCGCGGCCTGGGACTGCGACCGCGGCAACCGCGGCTACGCCCGCCACTCCCATATCGCCAAGGTCCATGCCACGGAGGCGGCCCAGGACGTCGTCGACGCGGCCGTGCAGCTCTTCGGCGCCGCCGGAGTGGTCAGAAGCGGCCTGCCCGAACGCCTCTACCGGCAGATCCGTTCACTGCGCATCTACGAGGGCGCCACCGACGTGCTGCGCCTGGCCATCGCCGACGCCCTGGACGTACGGCGCGCCGCCCTCGCCGGATGACGGCCCGTCGCCCCGGGCCCGCCACCGGATCCCGTCCACCCGCAAGGAGCACCAGCTCGACCACCCCGACCCGCACAGCGGCCCATCCGGCCCGCGTCCGCCGGGCCGGGGGACGTTCCCCCTTCGAGGAGCAGCACTGATGTCGGACCTGCCCCGCCTGTGGCTGCGGCACGAGAGCCGCCCCACCGAACGCCGAGCGCCGCTGGTGCCCCGCGACGCCGCGCGCCTGGTGAGCCAGGGCGTACCGATCACCGTGGAGGAGTCGCCGCAGCGCGTCTTCCCGCTCGCCGAGTACGTCCGCGCGGGCTGCGCCACCGCACCGGCCGGCAGCTGGACCCGGGCCCCCGAGGACCATCACGTCCTGGGGCTGAAGGAGTTACCCCCGCTGCCGGGCCCGCTGCGGCATCGGCATGTGTACTTCGGCCACGCCTACAAGGGCCAGCGGGGTGCCCGGGAGCTGCTCGGCCGGTTCACGTCGGGCGGCGGCGCGCTGCTCGACCTGGAGTACCTCACGGACGACGACGGGCGGCGCCTCGCGGCCTTCGGCTACTGGGCCGGCTACCTGGGTGCGGCACTGGCGGTCCTGCACCGGCGCGGCGCCCTGCGGACACCGCTGCGCTCCCTGGACCGTACCGAACTGGACACCCTGTTACGGGAGGGCTGCGGCGGCGGAACGGCTCTGGTCATCGGCGCCCTGGGCCGCAGCGGCCGGGGAGCGTGCGACGCGCTGGAGACCGCCGGGATCGAACCGGTCCGCTGGGACCTGGCGGAGACCCGCGCGCTGGACCGGGAGGCCCTGCTCGACCACGACATCCTGGTCAACACCGTGCTGGTGACCCGCCCGGTGCGGCCGTTCCTCACCCCCGAGGACCTCGACGCGCCGGGGCGGCGCCTGTCCGTCGTCGTCGACGTGACCTGTGACGTCGGCTCCGACTGCAACGTCCTGCCGGTCTACGACGCGGTCACGGACTGGACGCATCCGGTACGGCGGCTGCGCGAGGGCGAACGCCCGCTGGACCTCATCGCCCTCGACAACCTGCCCTCCCTGCTGCCCGCCGAGGCCAGCCGGTCCTTCTCCGCCGAACTGTGGCCCCAGCTGCCGGGACTCGGCGCGGACTCCTCGCCCTGGTCCCGCTGTCTGCGGCTGTTCGGCGAGGCGGTGGCCCGGGAAGCGGCCGGTGCCGACGGAGAGGAGGGCGTCCGTGTCCGGTGACCGGATCGTGCCCGCGAGCGGAGTCGTCCACTGGATCGGCACCGGGCTGTCCACCGGCCGCAGCGGCCTGGGACTGCTGTGCGAACGCGCCGAGCGGCTGCTGCTGTGGGACCGTACCGCCGAACGCGCCGACCGTCGGCTCGCGGCCCTCGGGCTCACCGGCCGCGCCGAGGCCCGCGCCCTGCGACCGGGCGCCCTGGAGGCCCATGTGCGCCCCGGCGACGTGGTCGTCTCCATGCTGCCCGCGACCGAGCACCCGGCGCTGCTCCGGCTCGCCGTCGACCGGGGGGCCCACTTCGCCTGCACCAGCTACACCTCCGAGGCGCTCGACGAGCAGGCGGCCGTGGCGGCCGGGGTCGGCCTGGCCGTCCTGACCGAGGCCGGGCTCGACCCCGGCATCGACCACCTGATGAGCCATCTGCTGGTCGAGCGGGCCCGCGAGGAGGTCGGTGACCGGGCGGCGTCCGTCACCTTCACCTCGTACTGCGGCGGCATCCCCGCCGAACCCAACGACTTCCGCTACCGGTTCAGCTGGGCGCCCTACGGCGTCCTGGCCGCGCTCCGCTCGCCCGCGCACCACATCGACGGCGGTCGGCGGCGCACCGTCCGCCACCCCTGGGAGGCCACCCGCACCGTGGTCCTCGGCGGGGAGCCGTTCGAGGTCTACCCGAACCGGGACAGCCTGCCGTTCGTCGCCCAGTACCGCGTTCCCGACGGCTGGCACCTGGACACCTTCGTCCGGGGCACCCTGCGCAACGCCGGCTGGCGCGCGGCCTGGACCGAGGTCTTCGAGACCGTCCTGACCGACGACGAGACCCGGATCCGCTCCCTGGCCAAAGAACTGGCCGGCCGCTACCCGACCACGGAGGCCGACCGGGACCGCGTGGTCCTCTCCGTCGACCTGACCGTCGAGGACACGCACGGCGCCACCCTGTGGCAGGGATCCCAGCTGCTGGACCTCACGGGCGACGAGACCGAGAGCGCGATGGCCCTCTGTGTCGCGCTTCCGCTCGCCCATGGTGTGACCCGCATCCTCGACGGCGTCCTGCCGGCCGGTCTGAACCGTGCGGCCGAGGACCCCGACGAGGCCGCCCGCTGGCTGCGTTTCCTCGCGGCCCACGGCGTGCCCACGACGTACACCCAGACCCCGCCCACCGGCCCGGGAGTCGAACCATGACCTCCGTGGCCCGCCCGCACGCAGCCCTCGGCATCGCGTCGCCGAGCCCCCGCCGAGCGGTGGCGGCCGCTCGGCGGGGGCTCGGCGGTCCGCCGGGCATCGCACGTGAACCCCTTCACACCATCGAGCGCGGCGACCCGCCCCAAGGAGAGATCCCACATGGCTCATGAGCCCACTCGCTCCGGCCCGACGCACTACCGCTGCCTGGGAGTCGGCGTAGGCCCGGCCAACCTGAGTCTCGCGTCCCTGCTCCACGGCCGGACGGACGTGCCCAATCTGTTCCTGGACCGGAAGGAGTCCTTCAGCTGGCACGACGGTCAGCAGCTGCCCGGAAACACCTTGCAGGTCTCCCTGTTCAAGGACCTGGTGACGCTGGCCGACCCCCGCAACCCGTTCTCGTTCCTGTCCTACCTCCACGACAACGGCCGCCTGTACCACTTCCTCAACGCCCAGTTCGACGCCGTGCCGCGGGTCGAGTTCCGCAACTACCTGGCGTGGGCCAGCCGTTGCAACAAGAACATCGTCTTCGGCGAGGCCGTCCGGGAGGTCAGCTTCGACGGGGTGTTCACGGTCCGCACGGACCGCCGTACCGTCACCGCGGACAACGTGGTCGTCGGCGTGGGCAGCGAGCCCTGGGTCCCGCCGCAGGTCCAAGGCGCCCTGGGGCCCACCCAGTTCCACATCAGCGGGTACCTCAACCAGGCCAAGAACCTGGGCGGCAAGCGCGTCGTGGTGATCGGCGGCGGACAGTCCGGCGCCGAGGCCTTCCTCGACATGATCTCCCAGCCCAGCAAGGACCTCCCGCGCCGGGTCTCGTGGATCTCCCGTCGGGGCAACTACTTCCCGATCGACGACTCGCCCTTCACCAACGACTACTACATGCCCTCGCACGCCGAGTACTTCTTCAGTCTCGACCGCGACAGCCGGCAGGCGTTCAACGACCGGCACGTCCTCACCAGCGACGGCATCTCCGAGAGCACCCTGCGCGACATCTACCAGCGCGCCTATATGCACCGGTTCGTCGAGGGCAACGTCGACCTGGTGGGCCTGTACCCCAACCGCGATGTGACCGACGTGTCCACCGGCCTGTACGGCGGATGGCAGGTGACCGCACGCCACAACGACGACCGCGAGGCCGTGGAACTGTTCGAGGCGGACGTCGTGATCTGGGCGACCGGCTTCCGGCCGACCCGGATGGACTTCCTCGACCCCGTCGCCGACCGGCTGGAGCGCGACGGCGACGAACTGCGCATCGACGAGGACTACGCCGTCCACTGGGACGGGCCGGACGACCGCCGGATCTTCGTGCAGAACGCGGCACGTGGTCAGCGCGGCCTCGCCGACCCCAACCTGAGCCTGAACGCCTGGCGCAGCCAGCGCATCGCGGACCGGCTCGGCAAGGTGTCCAGCAACGATCAACTGCCGTCGTTCATCGAGTGGTCGACCAAGATGGGCGCCCGGGCCGGGAGGGACACATGAGCCCGACGCAGAGCACACCGATCGCCGTGATCGGTGCCGGAGTGATCGGCTGCCTGATCGCGCACGAGGTGCTGGCCGCCGACCCCGGCGCGGAGGTGACGGTCCTGGACCGCGACCTGGTGGGCTCCGGCGCGTCCCGCCGCTCCGCGGGCCTGCACTTCCCCCGCGGCGCCGCCCCGTCGGTGCGGGCGATGGCCGCCGAGAGCCAGCGCTACTACGCCCAGCTCCTCGCCCAGCGGCCCGAGCTGCCGATCCATCCGCTCGCGATGACCGTCGTCGCGCCCCAGTCGGCCGCGCCGCGGCTCGACGAGGTGTACCTGCCCGAGGCGAACCTGCGGCGCGTGGACAAGGTGCCGTCGGCGGACGTCAGCCTGCCGGCGGGCGTGGCGGCCTGGGCAGGGGACGGCTGCCAGTACGCGGACGTGGAGGCCCTCACCCAGGCCCTCGCCGCCGAACTGCGCCCGCGCGCGGAGTTCCGTGAGGGAGTGACGGTGACCGGCCTTCAGCCGGACGCGCACGGCGTCCGGCTGACGCTGAGCACCGGCGACGTGCTCACCGCACGACAGGCGGTACTGGCTCCGGGGCCGTGGCTCGCCCACCCCGCCTGGCGCGACCTCGTGGCGCCGCTCGGGGCGCGGGTGAAGAAGATCGTGGCGCTGCACATCGAGGACGCCCCCTCCGACGACGACGGCGCGATCGTCTTCCACGACGAGGACGCGTTCCTGCTGCCGTACCGGCAGCGCGGCCACTGGCTGTTCAGCTACACCTGCGCGGAGTGGGACGTGGACCCCGACACCGTCGACCCCGGTCTCACCTCCGCCAACCGGGCGGAGGCCGTGGAGGTGCTGGCCGGCTACGCACCCCGGCTGGCCGACCGGATCCGGTCCGGACGGGTCTTCTGCGATGCCTACAACCCGGGCGGCGGCCCGCTGGTGCGCACGCTCACCGAGGACGGGCGCCTGGTCTTCGCGGGTGCCGCCGGAGGCTCCGGTTACCGCCTCGCCCCGGCCATCGCCGCGGAGAGCGTCCGCCTGCTGTCCAAGCACGCCGCCTGACCCACGCCTTCGCGAAGCCTTCCCGGTTCTCGAAAGCCCTCCCGGGCGTCTTCCGAATGGCCTTGCCGAGCCCTCGGAACGTCCTCCCGAAAGGAACGGACATGATCTTCAGTCGCTACGACGCTCGTGCCCTCCACGACGCGTTCGGTATCCGCATGAGCAGCATCGAGGGGCTCGGCGTGGGGGCCGGCTGGGGGCGGGTGGCCCCGGGGCAGGCCTCCACCGGCCATCAGCACGACGAGACCGAGTTCTTCGTCATCGTCGCGGGCCGGGGCGAGTTCGTCGTGGACGGCCGCAGGCACCCCGCCGAGCCGGGCACGCTGGCCCTCTTCGAACCCTTCGAGACCCACGTCCTGGAGAACACCGGCGACACCGACCTGATCTTCGTCACCCAGTACTGGCGTGACCCGGGTCGCGCCCTGCAGTCCGCCGACAACGAGGAGCGCCGCGCCTTCGGCGACCGCCCGGTGTTCGTCTTCTCCACGCCGCCCACCCCCAACGGCGACCTCCACCTCGGCCATCTGTCCGGCCCCTACCTCGGGGCCGACGCCTTCGTCCGCTTCCAGCGCATGAACGGCACCGAGGCCTGGCACCTCACCGGCAGCGACGACTACCAGAGCTATGTGGTGGGCGCCGCCCGCCAGGAGGGCCGGGAGCCCGCCGAGACCGCGGCCCACTACAGCGCCGAGATCGCCCGCACCCTCGACCTGATGGACATCCGGCCCGACCAGTACACCGTGACCGACGCGGAGCCCGGCTACCGGGACGGCCTGCGTGACTTCTTCTCCCGTGTGGTCGCATCCGGCTGGGCCACCGTCACCGAGAAGGACGCCCTCTTCGACGCCGAGAGCGGACAGTACCTCTACGAGGTCGACGTCAAGGGCGGCTGCCCCGGCTGCGGTTCGGGCACCAGCGGCAACATCTGCGAGGAGTGCGGCGAGCCCAACACCGTGGTGGACCTGGCCGAGCCCCGCTCCGCCGCCTCCGCCGCCGAGCCGCGGCGCGCCCCGCTGGCGCGCTACTCGCTGCCGCTGCATGTGTTCCGCGAGGAGGTCGCCGCCCACCACAGCCTCGGCCGCGTCCCGGCCCGGCTGCGCGAACTCGGCGACCGGCTCTTCGCCCGCCCCGCCATGGACATCCCCCTCACCCACCCCTCCTCATGGGGTGTCGCGCCCACGGAGACGGACGTCGACGGGCAGGTCATCTGGGTCTGGCCCGAGATGTCCTACGGCTTCCTGCACGGCATCCAGTCCCTGGGCGTGCGTCTGGGCCGCGACTGGAAGGCCGCCGAGCCCGGCCAGGACTGGAAGATCGTCCACTTCTTCGGCTACGACAACAGCTTCTACCACTCCGTGCTCTACCCGGTGCTCTACCGGCTGGCCCACCCCGACTGGGAGCCGGACATCGACTACCACGTCAACGAGTTCTATCTGCTGGAGGGCAGCAAGTTCTCGACGAGCCGGCGCCACGCCGTCTGGGGCAAGGAGGTCCTGACCCCCGACTCCGTCGACGCCGTGCGCTACTTCCTCTCCCGTACCCGGCCCGAGGGCGAGCGCACCAACTTCCGCCGCGCGGACTACGCCCGGACGCTCGACGAGACCCTGATCGGCACCTGGCAGCGCTGGCTGCACGACCTCGGCGCGCGGATCGCCAAGCACTACGACGGCAAGGCCCCCGACGCCGGCAACTGGACGCCGGAGCACTCCGCGTTCCTCGCCCGGCTCGGCGCCCGCCTCGCCGCCGTCGGCGGCAGCCTGCGCGCGGACGGCTTCTCGCTCAACCAGGCCGCGGCCGAACTCGACGGGCTGGTCGCCGACACGGTCCGCTTCTCCGCACTGGAGTCGCTCACCGCCCAGAGCGCCGGCTGGCAGAACGAGGCCCGTACCGCCATCGCGCTGGAACTGGCCGCAGCCCGGCTGCTCGCCCACATCGCCACGCCCGTGATGCCCCGCTTCGCCGGCCGGCTCGCCGCGGCGCTCGGTCTGCCGGAGCCCACCACCTGGCCGGAAACGGTGCAACTGGTCGCTCCGGGCACGGAGATCCGGCTCGCCGAGACCGTGTTCTTCAAGTCGGCCGACGTGACCGGCACGGGCATCCGGCCGGCCGGGGAGACGCCGGGGGAGGGGGACCGGTGACGGACGACACGCTGGGCCGCATCGTCTCCGCCGAACCGGGGGACGGGCACATTCGCGTCGCCAGCCTGCTGGGCACCCAGACCCTCCCCCTGCGGGAGCTGTACCGGCGCTCCGGCCGGGTGGCCCGCTGGCTGCTGGAGCAGGGGATCCGCCCCGGTGACCGGATCGGGATCCTCGCGGCCAACAGTCTGGAATGGGTCCTGCTGGACCTGGCGGCGCTGCGGCTGAAGGCCGAGACCGCCGGATTCGAGCCGGGCAAGTTCGCACCGACCACCGACCTGGTGGACCGCTACGGCATCCGCCTGCTGTTCACCGACCGGCCCGTCCAGGCGCCCGGTACGGTCCCGATCAGCGAGGTGGCCCAGCTGTCGCAGCGGGCGGACCTGGACGGGGCGCCGCTGCCGCCGGTGACCTGGGGCCCGAAGGACGTCACCACCGTCAAGTTCACCTCCGGCAGCACCGGTGAGCCCAAGGGACTCGGCGCCACCGCGGGCAGCATCGACAGCTCGCTGCGCGCGGTGCAGGAGATCTTCGAACACGGCCCGGGCGACGACCTGTTCGTGTTCCTGCCGCTCTCCCTCCTCCAGCAGCGCTACTGGGTCTACTCGGCTCTGCTGCACGGCCACGACATCACGGTCAGCACCTACGAGGCCGCGTTCGCCGCACTGCGCCGGGTGCGCCCGACCGTGGTGATGGGTGTCCCGGCCTTCTACGAAACCGCCAAGCGGCAGATCCAGGCCAGGATGCGCCGCGGCGACGGCCAGACCGCGGGGCAGGCGGCACGGTCGGTCTTCGGCGACCGCATCCGCTATCTGTGGACCGGATCGGCGCCCGCGGCCTCCGGCATGCTGAGTTTCTTCACCGAGGCGGGGCTGCCCATCTACGAGGGCTACGGGCTCAACGAGACCTGCATCGTCACCAAGAACCACCCCAAGGCCCACCGCGACGGCAGCGTCGGCAAGGTGCTGCCGGGCAAGGAGGTGCTGATCGGTGAGGACGGTGTGGTCACGGTCCGCAGCGAGCACCCGGTGAACGACCACTACGCCTACGGCCGGCCGGGCGACTCCGAGCGGGTGTTCGGCCCGGACGGCACCGTCCGCACCGGCGACCTCGGCTACGTCGACGAGGACGGATTCCTCTTCATCCGCGGCCGGGCCGACGACGTGATCGTCCTGGACAACGGCAAGAAGGTGATCGTCCGGCCGATCGAGGAGGACATGAAGGCCGACCCGGCCATCGCCGAGTGCGTCCTGTTCTGCCCCGGCCAGACCGAGCTGGTGGCCGTGGTCTCCCCGGCGACCGAGCCCGCCGACGAGAAGGCGATAGCCGCCCGTCTCGCCCACACCAACGCCTCGCGCGCCGCCGACGAGCGGATCGGCCGCGCGATCGTCGCCGACCCCCCGTTCTCCATCGACAACGGCCTGCTCACCTCGCAGTACAAGCCGAAGCGAGGACGGATCCTCGACGTCTACCACGACGCCGTCCACGACCCCGAGGAGGGAATCCATGCTGTCTGAGTCCACACAGTCCGAGATGGAGGGCGCGGCCCGCGAGCAGCTGGCCGCCGTACTGACCCACGACACCGCGCCGACGGCGCTCGATCTGGACGCCGACATGGCCGGTTCCTACGCCCTGACGTCCTTGAACAAGGTCCTTTTCCTGACGGAGCTGTGCGAGGCTACCGGCGTCGACCTCGGCCATTTCACCGAGGACGACCTCGACGGGATGCGAACCCTGCGCGACGTCGTGGAAGCACTGGCCCGATACTCGACCGAGGGATCCTGACCTATGACCTGGGCCCAGAAGGCGGCTGCCGTCCTGGAGAACGACCATGTACGCCTGCACCCGGTGACGGAGGCCGACCGCGAGGGAATCCGGGCGGTCGCCATGGACCCGGACATCTGGCGGTACTTCGTCTCCCGGGTGGAGAACGAGGCCGACTTCAAGGTGTTCTTCGACACCTGCCTCGCCGACCAGGCGGCCGGCCGCCGGATCGTGTTCGTCGTCACCGACAAGTCCTCCGGCCGGATCGCCGGCAGCATGTCCTACGGCAACCTCGCCGAGGCGGACGCCCGGCTGGAGATCGGCTGGTCCTGGCTGGGCCGCGACTTCCGCGGTCAGGGCGTCAACCGGTGGGTGAAGTACCTGCTCCTGGAGCATGCCTTCGAGCAACTGGGCGCCGAAAGGGTCGAGTTCAAGACGGACGTGCTCAACGAGCAGGCACGACGAGGGCTGCGCAACATCGGGGCGACCGAGGAAGGCGTCCTCAGGAGTTTCAACTACATGCCCGGCGGGCGCCGTCGGGACGCCGTCTTCTACAGCGTCCTGCGCGCCGAATGGCCTCGAGTGAAGGAACACCTCACCACCGCAGGGGTGTGACGATGGGGGAACGCACATGATCGACGGCCTGTTGCTCCGCAAGTTCCTGCGCGTCCACGCACGCCAGATCGGCTACCGTTCGGCCGCGACCGGATACGCCGCGCTGGTCGACCAGACCGGACACGAGTACGCCCGGCTGTCCGGTGCGGAGCTGGTCAGCGCGGTGCACGGCTCGTACACCGGTTGGATGGGCGGACGCCGGGCGGTCGGGGTCCTGGGCCGTCTCGGGCGACGGAAGCCCCACGCGGCGGCCCGGACCCTCACCCTGGTGACACCGCATCTGTTCCGGTGGCTCGTCGGCCCGATCCGGCGCACGGGCCCGACCGAACTGGTGGTGCAGCGGTGCAGGTTCCTCGTCGAGACCTCGCCGGAGATCTGTCTGCGTGTCTGCAAGGGTCCCACGGAGAGCTTCTTCACCGACACCCTCAACATGCCCACGACGCTCACCCCCGACCTGCGACGGTCCACGTGCCGCGTCTCCTTCACCCCGGCTGCGCGCCGGGCCCGGTGACCCGTACCCCGCCGGCCCCACCGGCGGGGTACGGCGGGTGAACAGGCGTAGGCCGCCGCCTAGGAGCGGCGCGGCTGCCGGGCGGGGGCGGTGTCATCCGTGTGCGGGGTGGACGGGATCATGGGGGTATGCCTGACACTTCCCGACGCGGTCTTCTCGCCGTCCTCATGGCCTCGGCCGCGTCCGCGCCGCTCGCCGGGCTGGCCGCGGGCCCGGCGCGCGCCGCCGGCCCGGCCGCCACCGTGCAGCCCTTCCCCGCTCCGGCGGGCCTGAGCTCCGCGCGTTCCTCGGTGACCCTGTCCCCGCTGGACGCCTCCTACTTCACCCCGGTGACGCTCGGCACCTCGCTCACCACCACGGTGCTGCCCGGGACCCCGGCCCGCACCGAGGTCACCTCCGCCGGCCGGCGCGTCGCCCTGCTGACCCACGGCGCCCGTACCGTCGTCGTGCCCGGTCCGCAGCGCACCTTCGCCGAGAACAAGCGGCCCTTCGTGGACGACTTCCGGCGCACCCTGCCCGATGTGTCCCTGCCCGTCGCGGACCGGCAGTACTGGGGGACCTCTCCCGGCGGCGGAGGCTGGTCCACCCTCGGGCCCGCGGACACCGACTACGCGGTCGTCCCGGGGGCCGGCGTGATCAGCCTGACCACCGACTTCGCCAGCCGCCATGCCACCCTCAGGGACGACGACATCACGGATGTCGATGCACGGTGCGTGGGCCGCTTGGACAAGGTGCCCACCGGCCAGGCGTGTTCGTTCGCCCTGTCCTTCGGCTACCAGGACACCCACAACAACTACCGCGCCCGGTTGTCCTTCCTGACCACCGGCGCCGTCGAACTGCGGGTGGAGAAGGAGGTGTCCGACACCGTCACCCAGCTGGCCTCGTCCCTGACCCTCGCCAGCGGCGTGCCCGCGGGCACCGACTGGACGATACGGGTACGCCGTGAAGGCTCCCGCATCCAGGCGAAGGCCTGGCGCGCGGGCTCGGCCGAGCCGTCCGCATGGTCCGTCGACGTCACCGACGCCACCTTCGCCAAGGGCCGGGTGGGCCTGCGCGCCCTGGCCAACAACGGCTGCACCAACCTGCCCGTCAAGCTCTCCGTGAGCAACTTCGAGGTGGCCGCCGCGAACTGGGAGGCGCCGCCGACCGTCACCCACGGCGACTGGGTGCGCGTCCTTCCCCAGCCGTTCGACGGCACCTGGAGCGACGGACTGGAGCAGACGATCCGCGCCTGGGCCGGCTCGACGGCTCCGGACGTCCTCGCGCATGCCGCGATGTTCCTCGGCGGCGCGCCCGCCGTGACGGCCGGTTCGGGACCCGCGCAGGGCAAGCAGGTGCTGGGCGAGGCGGGTTACGGCTACCTCGATCCACAGGGCTACCGCTACGAGGGCGCCGACTTCCATGAGTACATGAACGTGGGCTGGACCTTCGACGACGGCGTCCACACCGGGCCGTCGAGCAAACAGGTGGGGAATCTGGACTGCTCCGGCTACACCCGCATGGTGTACGGCTACCACATGGGCGTGCCCATGGCCGCGGGGCAGGACACCTCCAAGACGAGGCTGCCGCGCAAGTCCCGCGACATGGCCGACTACGCGCCCGGGGTGCGCATCGACCGGACCGACGGCACCAACCCGCCCGCCGCCGCCCTGCTCCAGCCCGGCGACCTGGTGCTGTTCAACGCCGACTCCGGTGACGACAACCCGACCGTCACCGTCGACCACGTGGGCATCTGTCTGGGACAGGACGCGACGGGCAAGCGCCGCTTCCTGTCCAGCCGCAAGACGGTCAACGGGCCCACGATGGCCGACCTCGGCGGCGCCTCGGTGCTGGACGGCACGGGTACGTACGCCGAGAAGCTGCACACCGTGCACCGCATCTGACACCGGCCGGCGCCGGGGGAGTCGACGCGTACGGCGACTCCCCCGGAGCCGGCGGACCTGATCAGGAGGGCTTCACCGCCGACACCGCGGTCACGGTCACCTTGTTGTCGCATTCGGTGAACTCGCCGTCCGCCAGGGCCACCTGGTGCGCTCCGGCCCCCGGCACACCCACCACCAGGGTCGGGTACACCACGGGCTTCGCTCCCGACATGCAGTAGCCGTCGCTCTCGCCCTGGACCTGGACGAAGGTCAGCTTCGCCCATGCCCTGCCGCCCGGCGCCAGTCGCACCGGCGAGGCGGTGCCCGTGCGGGCCACCGACAGCGGGACATTGTGCTGCGGGGAGCCGTTGCCCGCTCCCGCCACGGTCGGATGGCCCTGGAGGACGCAGGGCCGTCCGGATGCATTGGTGAATCCGACGATCACCGCTCCGGTCCCCGTCCCCGCCGGACGACGGGCGGCCGGGTACACGGCCGCGTCGAGGGCGCTCGCCGTACATGCCTCGGCCGGGCTGCCCGACGCCCTGACCACCGGGGAGGCGCCGACCGCGGGCGCCGACGGGGCGGCCGTACCGGAGGCCTTCGAGGGCGCGGTGTCCGTCGGGTCGGAGGACGCTGCCGTATGCGACGGCCCCGAGGGCACGCCCGACGCCGACCCGGCGGCCTCCGGCCCGCCACCCGGCCGGCACGCGGTCACCAACAGCGCGGCGGCGACCGCGGCCGTGGCCAGTGCGACACCGCGGTGGGTTTTCCTGTACGACATGACATCCCCCGACGTTCGGACTACGCGGATACCGGTCGTGCACCGGCACTCGCCGGTTCAGACGGGGTGGCCGGACAGCGGGTTCGCCGGCCGGTCAGCTGTCACACGGCGGTGACAAGGCCCTTGCCGTCTCGCCGCAATCGCCACGATTCTGCCTGGTCGCCGCGCCCTGAGCGGCCGTTCGACCGCACGATCCCGCCGAGGTCCCCTGGTTGACGTAGTGTCATCTTCAGTGGTTCATTGGCTCAGCCACTCAACCACTCTCCGTCTGGGGGCCTAGGTGGAACCACTGCCACGCGAGACGATCGTCGACGCTCTGGAGAAGCGGCTGCGCGAGGACATCCTCGACGGACGCCATCCGGCCGGGACCTATCTGCCGCCCGAACGCGAAATGGCCGACGGATTCGGGGTCACGCGCACCACGCTCAAGCACGCCTTCGGCCGGCTGGCTCACGCCGGACTGCTGGAGACACGGCACGGAGTGGGCACCCGCGTACGCGACTTCCTGCGCCTGGGCGGGGCGGATCTGCTGCCCATGCTCGTACGCCACAGCCCGGACTGGATCGGTGAGATCTTCGAAGTCCGCCGTAGCATCGGCGCGTTGATCGCGGAACGCGCCGCCGCCAGTGCCAAGGACCCGCAGATCGCCGAACTGCGCACCCTGCTCGCGGCCGTCGGGGACGCGGCCGGCGGCGACCCCGTACAGCTGGCGGACGCCGAGGTGCACCGGGCACTCGCCCGAGCGACGGGCAACCGTGTGTACGTCCTGCTGACCAACACGCTGTTCAACGCGTACCTGCCGGTGCGCGCCGCGCTCGTCGGCCCCTTCCAGGATCCCCGGGCCGCACGGGACCGTCTGGCCCCGGTGGTCGAGGCCGTGGCCGCCGGTGACCAGGCCGGGGCGCGCACCGCCGCCGGCGACTATCTGTCGGCCACGGAACGCATCATGCTCGAAGGGCTGGCACACGCCCACGGACGCCGGGAGGGTGCCCGGTGACCGCACGCGGGACGACCTTCGAGGAAACGATGCTGGGCCGTGTGCGCCTCGTCCACGAGGACCGCGACCGCCCCGTGCGGCTCGATCTGAGGGCCCGGACCGACCGAGTGCTGCTGCCCCACCGCACGACGCACGCGCGGCTGACTGGACGCGTACGGATTGCGGGACGGGCCGACGACCCGGAAGCCGTGGGGCAGTTGGAGATCTCGCCCCTGGCCCGCCGCAGGATCCGCTACCGGATCACCTTCACCCTGGAGGGCCGGCGCCTGACACTGGACGGCTGGAAGTCCGTGTCGCCCCGGCGCCCGCTCGCCTCGCTGACCGTGTTGCCGTACACCCTGTACGAGGAGGGCGAGCGCGTCGGCGACGGGACGCTGCGCTTCCCGCTCACCACCGGCCTGCTGCCCTTCCTCACCAGCTTCCGGTTCCCTCGTGCCGGGGCGCCCGCCGCCGACCGCGAGCACGCGTCACGCTGGGACGGCACCCCCGGGCGGACCGAGGTCTGGTACACCACCGTGACCGATCCGGCGACCGGCACCGGGGTCTGGCTGCACCATGAACTGGTCGCGCCCACCGACGGCTCCGGCGCCTACGCCCACGGGTGGGCCGCCGTCTACCCGAAGGACGGCCCCGTCGAACACGCGGCCTTCGGCCCCGTCCCCTGGGAGGCGGGTCCCGACGGCTTCACCGCCGAGGGCGTCAGCGCCGTCCCCGGCCGGCTCGCCGGCTCCGCGGGGCCGTTCGCCTGGGCACTCACCGAGACACCCGAGGGTCCGCCCCTCCACACCTTCCCCCGCTGGTCCTGGCGACGCCCCTGGCTGCCGGCCGCGCAGATGCTGCCCGCCACCCGCGCCCGCTACACCGGAACGATGCGGTACGGCACCGGCGAACTGTCCCTGGACGGCGCCCCAGGCGCGAGCGCCCGCATCTACGGCCACGGCAACGCCCGCCGCTGGGCCTGGCTCCACGCGGACCTGGGCGGCGGCGACATTCTGGAGATCATCGCCGCGGTCTCCATGCGCCGGGGACTCGACCGGCTGCCCCCGCTTGTCTTTCTGCGTCTGCACCACAACGGCCGCACCTGGCCCCGGCGCGTGGAGCGCTCCGCCGTGGGCTGGGCGGGCATCGGCCGGTTCCGCGCGGACATCGGCCTGCCCGAGTGGCGGGTGGAGGGCCGGGCGGGCCGGCGCCGCATACGGGTGACGGTGACCCAGCCGCCCGAACGGACGCTGGCCCTCGACTACACCGACCCGGACGGGTCCCTCGCGGTGTGCCGCAACAGCGAGACGGCGGACGCGGTCGTCCAGGTGGACCGCTGGCGGGGCAGCTGGCGGCCGGAGGCCACATGGAGGCTGTCGGGCACCGCCCATGCGGAGGTCGGTGAACGATGACCCACTCGACGCCCGCCGCATGGGCGGGCCTTGTCGCGGCACTCCTCGCGGACGACGGCACCGCCGACTGGACACGGGCCGTGCCGCGACGGCTGGACACCCTCCTCGGCGCCATGCCCGCTCCGGCACGGACAGCGGTGCGCGGCGCGGCCGCGGCGGTCGACGCCTACGCCATGGCCCGCACCGGAGGGCGGCTCTCGAGCCTGAGCCCCGCCGAACGCGAGAACGTGATGGCCTCGCTCGCCTCCCACCGGGCCCTGCTGCCCCTCCTCGACGCGGTGAAGGTACCGGTGCTGCTGGCGGCCGGCACCGAACGGACGCTGCGGCACGACGGCGTGGCCGCGAGATCCGCGGACTCGGCCCCCGACGATCCACCGCTCCACTGCACGCCCTCCGCCCAGTGGCCCACACGGTCCACGGCGGATGCCGTCGTCATCGGATCCGGTGCCGGCGGGGCCATGGCGGCGAGGACACTCGCCCGGGCCGGCTTGAGTGTCGTCGTGGTCGAGGAGGGCGAGCACCACACCACCGCGTCGTTCGCGCGGCGGACCCCGCTCGACCGCTTCCGCGATCTCTACCGGGACGGCGGCGCGACGATCGCCGTCGGCAACCCGCCGCTGGTCCTGCCCGTGGGCCGCGCGGTCGGCGGCACCACCGTCGTCAACTCCGGGACCTGCTACCGCACACCGGACCATGTACTCACCCGCTGGCTCCGCCGCCATGGCTTCGCGGCCGCCGAAGGCCTCGACCGCCGCCTCGACGAGGTCGAGCGCACCCTGAAGGTGGCGCCCCAGCCACTGGACGTCCTCGGCACCAACGGGCTGCTCGCGCTGGCCGGGGCACGGCGGCTCGGCTGGGCCGCCGCACCGCTCAGCCGCAACGCCCCGGGCTGTGCCGGCTCCTGCCAGTGCGTGGTCGGCTGCCCCACCGGCGCCAAACAGAGCGTCCAGCTGTCCGTGCTTCCCGAGGCCTGCGCGGCCGGTGCCCGTATCGTCACGAGCGCGCGGGTGCGGCGGATCCTCACCGAACCCGACCGGCCCGGCGGCCCACGGGCCGCGGGGGTGCTGGTAGGGCGCCCGGACGGCAGCGAACTGGAGATCCTCAGCCCGCTGGTCGTGGTCGCCGCCGGGGCCCTGGGGACCCCGCCGCTGCTGCGCCGCTCCGGCCTCGGCCGCCACCCGCGGCTCGGCCGCAACCTCAGCGTGCACCCGGCCATCAGTGTCGCGGGCCGCTTCGACCGGCCGGTGACCAGTTGGAAAGGCGTGCTGCAGAGCGTCGGCGTGGAGAATCTGCGCGCCGAGGGCATCCTCATCGAAGCCACCGCGGCACCCCCGGGCATGAGCTCGTTCGTGCTGCCCGGCGTGGGACGCGAACTGCGCCGCGAACTGGACGGCGCGGACCGGCTGGCCACCGTCGGCGCCATGATCGCCGACCGCCCCTCCGGCCGCGTCCACGGCCGGGTCCGCACCCTGGTCCGCTACGACCTGGCCCCGGACGACGCCCGCCGCCTGCTGCGCGCCCAACGCGCCATGGGCGAGCTGCTGTTCGCCGCGGGCGCCGAGGAAGTGCTCACCGGAGTGCCGCACGCCCCGCGCGCTCGGACCCCCGCCCAGCTGGAGGCGCTGCTCGACACGGTGACCGCGCGCCGCCTCCATGTCTCCGCCTTCCACCCCACGGGCACGGCCGCCGCCGGCTCCGACCCCGAGCGCTCACCGGTCGACCCGGACGGGCAGCTGCGCGGCATCCACGGCGTGCTGATCGCCGACGGTTCCGTGCTGCCCAGCTGTCCGGAGGTGAATCCCCAGCTGAGCATCATGGCGGCGGCCCTGGCGATCACTGAGCGCTGCGCGACGAAGGCTCTGTGACACCGGCCCCGCGATCCTCCCGTACCGGGAAGGCGCCGAACCCGCACCACCCCGGGCGCGGCCTCCGGGCGGAGGGGGCTCCTCCCGGCAAAGGCTCCGCACCCGCTCCAGATGTGCCACGTTGGTTTGCGACGACTATGGAAGGAGGCACAGCGGCCACCGAGGCGCGGCACGAGCCATGACCCACTGGGAGAGGGGATCGGTGCATGGGGACGACGGACTCCTCCCGGCCCGGCCGGCGCCCGTCGCCGGTCCGCCCGGCCGCGCCGCCCAGTGGCCTCCTCGATCTGCTGAGCGTTGCCGCCGTGGTGCTGGACTCGAAGGGCCGGGTGGTCTTCTGGAGCTCTCACGCCGAGGAACTGTTCGGTTACACGGCGGCGGAGGCGCTCGGCCGGTTCGCGGCGCGGCTGATGGTGCACGAGGAACACCTGGACGAGGTGGTCCGGCTGTTCGCCGAGGTCATGGAGTCCGGCGTCGACTGGGCCGGGGCCTTCCCGATCCGGCACAAGGACGGCAGTACGCGCCTGGTGGAGTTCCGCAACATGCGGCTGCTGGACGACCTGGGCGACACCTACGCACTGGGACTTGCCGCCGATCAGGCCACCGTCGAGCAGGTCGAACGGGACGTGGCCCTGTCCACCCGCCTGGTGTCCCAGTCCCCGATCGGGCTGGCCGTGCTGGACACCGGTCTGCGGTTCCTGACCATGAACCCGGCTCTGGAGCGCATCGTCGGCCTGTCCGCCGCAGAGCAGCTTGGCCGGCCGATTCCCGAGGTCCTGGCGTTCCTCGACACCACGGGCTTCGAGGAACACCTCCTTGGCGTTCTCGACACCGGGAAGCCGGTCGTCGACCGCCATGTGCTGTGTCATCCCCCGGCCGACCCGGACCACGAGCACGCCTGGTCCGTCTCCTACTACCGGCTGGAGGACTCGGGCGGCCGGGTGCTGGGCATAGCCTTCTCCGTCATCGACGTCACCGAACGTCACCGGGCGGCCACGGAGGCGGCCCGCGCCCGGCAGCGACTCGCCCTGATCGCGAATGCGTCGGCGTCCGTGGGCACCACCCTCGATCTGGAGATCACGGCGCGCGAGCTCACCGATGTCGTCGTGCCGGTGCTCGCCGACGTGACCTCGGTGAACGTACTCGACAGCGCGCTCACCGGCCGGCCCACGGCGCCCTCGGGGCCCGCCCGCTTCCGCGTCCTCGCCGTCGCCGCGGCCCGCCCCGAGGACGCCTGCCACCCGGACGAACAGCCCGGGCGAGGCATCACCTATGAGAGCGACCACCTGATCACACGATGCGTGCAGACCCGCCGGCCGGTCCTGCTGCCGCACACCACCCCCTCGGATCTGCCGCGCATCACCCGTCACCCCGGTGCCGCCGCTCGTCTCGCGGCGGCCGGGCTGCACTCCTATCTGGCCGTCCCGCTCATCGCCCGCGGCGAAGTCCTCGGCGCGCTCGCCCTCAAACGCACCCGTCACCCGGCCCCCTTCGACGAGGAAGACGTGTTCCTCGCCGCAGAGTTGGCCGCCCGCGCCGCCGTGTGCATCGACAACGCCCGCGGATACCAGACCCAGCGCCATGCGGCCCTCACTCTGCAGCGCAGTCTGCTTCCCGAGCTCCCGTCGAGCCGGCCCGGTCTGGAGGTCGCCTGGCGCTATCAGCCCGCCGGCGCCGCCAGCGAGATCGGCGGTGACTGGTTCGACGCCATATCTCTGCACGGGGACAAGACCGCCCTGGTCGTCGGCGACGTCATGGGAAGCGGCATCAACGCCGCCGCCACCATGGGCCAACTCCGCAGCGCCACACGCGCCTTCGCCGAACTCGACCTGGCACCCGCCGAGGCCCTCCACCATCTCGACCATCTGAGCGAGGGCATCGGGCGCGCCATCACGACCTGCCTCTACTGTGTCTACGATCCTCACCGGGGCCAGTGCGAGATCTCCCTCGCCGGCCATCTGCCACCGGCCCTGATGCGCCCGGGCCGCCCGGCGCAACTGCTCAACCTGCCCCCCGGCGTGCCCCTGGGCGTGGGCGGGATCCCCTTCGACACCACCACCATCGCCTTCCGCCCCGGCGATCAGCTCGTCCTGTACACCGATGGTCTGGTCGAGACCCGGAGCGACCCCATCGACGCCCGCCTGAACACCCTCCTCGACGCCCTGACCGCGGCCCGGCAGCTGGATCTGGAGGAGACCTGCGACCGCCTCCTGGCGATCCTCCGTCCGCCGGGCGGCGAGGACGATGTCGCCCTGCTCATCGCCCGGGCCCGTAGCTGATCCCGCGCGTGCGCCGGGGACGCGGACGGTCGTCGCTCACGCGCCGTGCGGCCGGACGTGTTTGCCGTAGGCGGGAGCGGTAACGCGGTGTCCATGAGTGAACCGAACAGCGGAACGAACCAGAACACCGATGCCAAGCGGACGCCCGCGGCCAAGGCCAGGCGCACCGCGGACAAGGCCACCGCTCCGGCCTCACGGGCCGCGAAGAACGGCGCGGCCACCACGGCTGACGCGGCCTCAGCGGCGAGGTCCGGCGCCGAGCGTACGGCGGAGTCGGCGGCCGGGGCCCTGCACGTCGCGGCCAAGGGGGTGGAGGCGGGCCGCCAGGCCGTCATCGCGACCTCGGGTCATGTCGCGGCGACGGCGAAGACGGCGTGGACGGTCATCGCCCACCGGAAGCTCGTCGCCGCGGGCGTCGGGGCCGGACTGACCGCGCTGAGCGCCGCGTCGTACGCGGTGGGCCGCCGCACGGGGAACCGCGCCCAGGGCCCCCTCACCCGGCTCACCGGCGGCCGCATCTGACGTGCGAGGGCGCAGCCCCCTGTGTGGCCCGGCGACCGGGTGGCCGATGGCCCGAGGGCCGGGTCGGGCCGCGGACAGCGCGGCCACGACCACGGCCGGTCGGCACCCGGGCCGGCCTCAGCTCAGATTGCCCAGACGGGCGTCCTGCCACAGATCCACGCCGCCCTCGGTGGCGTACTTGTCGATCTCGGCCAGTTCCTCGCTGCTGAAGTCGAGGTTCTCCAGTGCGGCGACGTTCTGCTCCAGCTGTTCGACGCGCGAGGCGCCGATGACGAGCGAGGTGACGCGTTCGTCCCGCAGGGCCCAGGCAAGAGCCATCTGGGCCAGGGTCTGCCCCCGGCGCGCGGCGATGTCGTTGAGGGCGCGCAGCCGGTGCAGCATGTCCTCCGACAGCCAGGCGGTGTCGAACGACGTGCCCTGCGCGGCACGCGAGCCCTCGGGGATGCCTTCGAGATAGCGGCCGGTCAGCAGGCCCTGGGCCAGCGCCGTGAAGCCGATGACGCCGAAACCCTCCTCCTGGGCGGTGTCGAGCAGGCCCTCGGTCTCGATCCAGCGGTTGACCATGCTGTAGGACGGCTGGTGGATGAGGAGCGGGGTGCCCAGCTCCCGCAGGATGGCGACCGCCTCACGGGTGCGCTGTGTGTCGTAGGAGGAGATGCCGACGTACAGCGCCTTGCCCTGGCGGACGGCGGTGTCGAGCGCGCCCATCGTCTCCTCGAGCGGCGTGGTGGCGTCGAGGCGGTGGGAGTAGAAGATGTCGACGTACTCCAGGCCCATGCGGCTCAGCGACTGGTCGAGCGAGGCGAGGAGGTACTTCCGGGAGCCGCCGCCCTGGCCGTAGGGCCCCGGCCACATGTCCCAGCCGGCCTTGGTGGAGATCACCAGTTCGTCCCGGTACGGCGCGAGGTCCTGCTTCATCAGGCGCCCGAAGTTGATCTCGGCGGAGCCGTAGGGCGGGCCGTAGTTGTTGGCGAGGTCGTGATGGGTGATCCCGAGGTCGAAGGCGCGCAGGGCGATCTCGCGCTGCGTCTCGAACGGCCTGTCGTCCCCGAAGTTGTGCCAGTAGCCCAGGGACAGGACGGGAAGGTCGAGCCCTGAGCGCCCGGTGCGGCGGTAGCGCATGGTGCCGTTGTAACGCTCAGGATCCGCGACGTGGTTCATCGGGTGATCTCCGGATGGTTCGGTGAAGGGTGCCCCCGCCGGGAGACAGGGGACGAGCCCACAGTGCCTCCGTGTGATCCTGAAGTCCAATAGCTCCTTTTCATCGGATTCAGCGGTGTCGCTTCTGAATCGCTCCCGGAGCCGCACCGTCCCCGGGGACGGCGCACCGAACCTCGTACCCGAAGGCCGTGGCGTCCCCGGGTCGGTCGGCGGATCAGCGCATGAGCGCCTTGCGGAGGGTGGGGTAGCAGCCGATGACCGTGTCGAGGCCGACGATCTGCATCACACGCATCACGGGCTCGGCCAGATTGGCCAGGCGCAGCCAGCCACGGGCGCGGTGGGCCGCGTGATGGGCGGCGACGAAGGCGTTGACACCGCTGGAGTCCATGAAGGTGACGGCGTCGAGGTCCACGACGGTGTATCGCGGGCCGGAGCCGTCCACGGGAATCAGTGTCCGCCGCAGGCCGTCGACGGTGTCGTGGTCGATCTCGCCGCGCAGGGTGATGACGTGTATGCCGTCGACGGTGGTACGGATGATCGACAGCCGGCCGGGACCGGTTGATCCTGCGGTCTCTGTCACGCTTCCCCCCACCAGCAGTCGGTGACGCTGTCGGCCGGTCCCTCTGTGCGAAGGCTGCCCTGGATGTGACGGGGAATGCTCCTCGCGCCGAGTCCGTCCGGGCCTGTGGGGCGTGGGCGGCCCGGCTGCGGGTAGACGCGGGGCGTGAACGGGGTGGCAGAGGCGGTCCGAATGGATCCATTTCCGCAGGGCGAGAGCCGTACGAGGCCGAACGAGGGCCTGCTACGGACCACGATCGTGCTGGACGGCGGCGGGGCGTGCATCGCCGAGGCCCGGCAGCTCACCGCGGCGTTCCTGGCGCGGGTGCAGGCAGAACACGGGATTCCGGTGTCCCTACGGGCGATGGACGTCACCCAGCTCGTGGTGAGCGAGCTGGTCACCAACGCCCGCAAGTACGCTCCCGGTCCCGTGCGGCTGGAGCTGCGGGTCGTCGGCGCGGCGGTGGACGTGACGGTGTGGGACAGCGATCCGGTGCTGCCGGTGGCCCAGGCGCCGGACCCGGGAAGGGTGGGCCGGCACGGCCTGGAGATCGTCAGGGCCGTCTCGCAGGGGTTCGAGGTGCGGCGCGAACCCGTCGGCAAACGCGTCAGAGCGCGTATCGCCCTGTGGGACGACCCGGCCGTCCGTCCGTCCGGACACCCTCCCCTGTAGCAGGTGTCCCGCATCGGCCCCCGGGTACGGCAGCGGCGTTCGGAGGTCACGGTGGGGTGACCCGGGGCGCGAGAGTGCCGGCCTGGGCGCCGGAGAGCTGGTCGAGGGAATGGCCGCGGGTCTCGACGCGGAAGACGAGCGTGATGAGGAACCCACAGGCGCAGGCCACGGCCACCGCGTAGAGGAGTGCGGCCTCGCCGATGCCTGCCAGCATCACCGGGAAGAGGAACGTGCCGAGGGCCGCGCCGAGTTTGCCGCAGCCCGCCGCGAACCCATGTCCCGCCGCGCACATCTCGGACGGGAACACCTCGGCGGGCAGGGCGAACGTGGTGGCGTTGGGCCCCAGGTTCATCAAGGTGTTGAACAGGGCGAAGCCCAGCACCACCAGTGCGAGATGGGCCTTGGCCCCGCCGGACATCTGGGTGCTCGCGGCGAGGACGCACAGCGCGATCGCCATGACCGCGAAGCCGGTCAGTTGCAGTGGGATCCGGCCGACCCGGTCGATCAGCAGAACCGCCACGACGAACCCGACGACGAGGAAGACGTCCAGCACGGCGGTGCCCTTGGTGGACGCGATGCCGTCGGCGATGAACGTGGAGTCGGCGCGGCTCAGCGCGAACGAGGCCAGCAGGGTGGGGGTGAAGATGCCGACCCCGTAGGTGGCGATGTCCATCAGGAACCACGGGGCGGAGGTGAAGACGGTGCGTCTGCGCCATTGACGGGAGAAGAGCTGGGGCTGGAGGAACGCCCGTGCACCCTCCGCGGGCGGCGCGTGCCGTTCCCTGTCCGCGGCGGTCACCTGCACGGGTGCGCCGTCGGGCGCCCGGCCGACCGCGCGGGCCTGGCTCTCGTGCCCGTTCTGGGCGAGCCAGCGGGGACTCTCCGGCACCCGGCGGCGCAGCCAGATGATGAACAGGGCCGGGAGCATCCCCGGCGGCGACGGGAGTCGTGGTCCTCCAGGCCCGGCCGCAGGTGAGCTCGTGGCGGATCATGCTGGGATTGGGGACCCCTCGGAGACCGCATCGGACGCAGCCGTATCTTCCGGGTCGATCTGTGGCTGTTCGTCGTCTTCTCGATCCTGTGCGCGGCCGCGTGGGACGTCTGGTCCCTCATGATCTTCCGGGGCGCGCTGGGCATCGCGGTCGGCCTGGACTATCCGATCGCCGCGAGCTACCTGGCGGAGATCCTGCCGTCCAAGGCGCGTGGACGGTGGCTGGTCAGCGGCGCGATCGCGCCGGATGCGGACAACGGGCGACGCGACGGCACCAAGGCACTCGAACGGACGTACTTGCTCCGGCCGGGCCGCCGGCCCGCGCAGGAGTCACGAGCGCCGGGAAAGTCCCCGGTTCACCGTGCTCATCTGCTGGGTTTCTTCGCGACACTGGCTATCGTGAAAGCATGAAACGGACCTCATTCTCCGGCTGGCCCTGCTCCATCGCGCGGACCGTCGACCTGCTCGGTGACAGCTGGACGCCCCTCGTCCTGCGCGAGGCCTTCTACGGGATCCGCCGCTTCGACGAGTTCCAGAGGGAATTGGGCATCGCCCGCAACACCCTGACCGACCGGCTGAACGTGCTGGTGGACGAGGGAATCATGGAGAAGCGGCTCTACCAGAGCGAGCCGCGGCGCTACGAGTATCTGCCGACGGAGAAGGGACGGGATCTCTTCGCCGTGCTCGCCGCGATGTCCCGGTGGGGCGACCGGTGGCTGGCGGGGGAGGAGGGCGTCCCCGTCGTGCTCCACCACGATGTGTGCGGTCATGACACCCATGCCGAGGTGGTGTGCGCCGCCTGCCACAAGCCGCTGGAGGCCGAAGACACATCGATACGGATGGGGCCCGGCTACCCGGAACGCCTGAGGCGGCGGCCGGATGTCCAGCGACGGTTCGGCACTGTCTGAACGATCTCGGCCGCGCGGTGCCTTGACAGGTGAGTCTCGTAAAGCAACTCTGGTGGTCAAACCCTGGATGTTGAGGAGGTTGACCGACTTGGAGTGGACGGGCGCACGCTACGCGGACAAACCCACCCTTGAGGTGAGCACCTGGATCGATGCTCCACCGGAACGGGTGTGGGGTCTGGTCTGCGACATCAGCCTGATGCCGGGCATGAGCGAGGAACTCCAGTCGGTCGAATGGCTCGACGGTGCCGCAGGACCCGCGGTGGGGGCCAGATTCCTCGGCCGCAGCAAGCACGAGGCCTTCGGGGAGTGGGCGACGACCTCCCACGTCATCGAGTACGAGCCGGGGCGAGCGTTCGCCTGGGCGGTGGAGGACCCGGCCCACCCGTCCGCGGTCTGGCGCTTCCGGGTTCGGCCCAAGGACGGGGGAACCGAGCTTTCCGAGTGGATGCAACTGGGCCCGGGCCGCTCCGGTCTGTCGTACGCGATCGACCGGATGCCGGAGAAGGAACAGAAGATCGTGTTCGTGCGGCTGCGCGAGTTCGAGGGTGCCATCGCCTCCACTCTGGAGAAGATCAAGGAAAGGGCGGAGGCCTGATGCGCACTGCCACAACGATCGAGGCATCCGGCGGTGAACCGTGGTCGCAGCAGGCCGACTTCGTCGTCGAGGCCGAGAAGCTGGGCCTGGACATCTGCTGGGTGGCGGAGGCATGGGGCTCGGACGCGCCCTCCGCGCTCGGGTACTACGCCGCGCTCACCGACCGCATGCTGCTGGGGTCCGGTGTCATGCAGCTGGGCACGCGTACCCCGGCGGCTGTGGCGCAGACCGCGATCACGCTGTCCAATCTGTCCGGCGGGCGGTTCCTGCTCGGCCTGGGCGCCTCGGGTCCACAGGTGATCGAGGGCCTGCACGGGGTCCCGTTCGCCCGGCCGCTGAAGCGCATGCGCGAGACCGTGGAGATCGTGCGGCGGGTGGTCGAGGGCGGCAAACTCTCGTACACAGGATCGGAGTTCCAGGTTCCGCTGCCCGGCGGCGACAGCGTCCCGATGCGGCTGTCGATGCGGGCGGAACACCAGGTCCCCATCTACCTGGCCGCACTGTCGCCGGCCATGCTGCGACTGACCGGTGAGATCGCCGACGGCTGGCTGGGAACCAGCTTCGTACCCGAAGCCGCGGCCGACGCCTACTTCGCTCATCTGGACGACGGCCTGGCCCGCAGCGGGCGTACCCGGGCGGATCTCGACATCTGCCAGGGCGCCGAGGTCGCCTTCGCCCCGGACGAGGACGCACTCGGCGAGATGACCGCCCGACGGAAGAAGGAACTGGCCTTCAGTCTGGGCGGCATGGGATCGGCGTCCACGAACTTCTACAACAACGCCTACAGCCGCCAGGGCTGGGCCGAGGTCGCCACCGAGATCCGCGCACACTGGCAGGCCGGTGACCGGGACGGTGCGGCGGGCCTCGTGACCGACGAGATGGTGCTGGGTACGACGCTGATCGGTACCGAGTCCATGGTGCGCCGGCGGCTGAAGGTGTGGCGCGACGCCGGCGTGGACACCGTCCGCCTCTACCCCGCCGGGGAGACTCTGGAAGCCCGGCTCACCACACTGGCGAGGGCGATCGAACTGGTGCGGGAGGTCGACGACGCGTCATGAGCGCGGTCGCCGCGCCCGGCTGCCGCGGGGTGGTTGCCGGGCATGGCGACCGCAGAGTGGTTGCCGGGCGCGTCCGCGGCGGGCCTGAATGAACGTCACATTCCTTTTCATCGCCCCTCCGCTGTCCGGGAATCCGCCCTTTCTGCCGCGGAATTCGCCCGCTGTGCCTCGGTGATGGGGCGCCCTGCGTGAGGCACCCTCGCGCAGGGGTGGGCACTTGTGGAAGTGTGGTCTTCCGCCGAAGGAAACGATTCGCCGGAATCCGGAGGCCGCTGTTCACGCCTGACCGGATTTCGACGGCTGGCGTTGCATTTCAGACCGGCCGAGGCGTGCGCCGGAGCGTCGTCCGATTCATGGGGCGCTCATACACGCGACCATTTGCGCGCGGAAAGCTTATGCCTCCGCGCGCTCTTTTCATGCTTCTGCGCCCCGTTTCTGTCGGCCGCGCCCCGGATCTACTTTTGGCGAGAGGCTTGAAATCCCCTTACCGACAGGCCGTCCGGCCTGTTCCGGCCATCGCGTCCGTGGGGTGATGATCCCATGTCTGCCACCGGTCTTGTGCTGCTCAAAGGTGGTCCGAGCGATGCTCCGCAGGTCGTACACGCGCCGCCCGGCGGAACGGACGACCCGGTGAAGCTCACGTATCGCGACGGCTACGACCATTACGAATTCACCGGCGAGTTCGTCGACATCGGTGCGGGCCCGATGCCCGTCTACCGCTGGGCGCGCCACACCCGGTACGCGGAATAGCCGGGCCCCCAATACACAGCCGCCGGGGACGAGCGGACTCCACGCGAAAACCGGTGCGGCCATCTTTTTTCGGCAGTGGCACACATGCACCTGCCCATCGCCTCCTGGAGGTCAAGATGAGCAATCCCCTTAACCGGCCGCGGATCGACGAGAGGTCGGCCGGACCGGCCCGCGGTGGAGTGAGCGCGAGGGATGTCATGGTGACCGGTATGGGTTTCTGCCTGCCGGGCAGCAGCCGGCCCGTGTTCACCGCGGACGACATCTGGGACGTCGCCTCACGCGGCAGATCCTGCCTTGCGCACGGCGACGTCTACTACGGCGCGGTCGATCTGTCCCCGGCCATGTTCGACGCCCGGCTGCCGGACATCCCGTCGACGTTCTCCCGGCACTACACCAACGCTCACCGGTTCGGACTGGTGTCCCTGGTGGAGGCTTGCTCGGACGCCGGACTCGACTTCCGCGCCGGTGACTTGACCGAGGCCGCCGTGCTGACCGGGCGCGGCGGAGTGGACTCCAATGTCGACCCCTATCTGGCCGTGCTGACCGCCGATCCGCTGACAACCAGCCCGCAGGAGGCCATGGAGCTGTTCGTACGGGGCCAGCAGGGACTGACACCCTCGGACGTCTCCCTGGTGCAGGGAGCCCTGGTACGGTCGACCGGCCCCTGCTTCACCGTGTCCTGCGGATGTGCCTCGTCCGCGGTACAGGTCGGCACCGCCCGGCAGTTGATCGCCGACGGCGTCGTCGACCTCGCCGTCGTATCGGGCGTGGATCTCTTCGGCCTCGACGTCATCCTCAACGTCCAGCGACTGCTGCGCTCCGCCCAGGGGGCCTACGACGCCGTACGCGTCGAGGGCATGCCCGAACTCCTGCCGTCCTTCGACCGTCTGATGCGCCCCTACGACCGCCGGGCGGACTGCGTGAACCACGGCGAGGGCGCGGCCACCCTCGTCCTGGAGTCCCGACGGCACGCCGACCGGCGGGGCGCGCGCCCCTACGGGCGGGTGCTGGCCCACGCCATGACCCGCGACGGGCTGATGAACCCCCTGGCCAGCGACGACAGCGGCGCCGCGCTGGTGCGAGCCGTTCGCCGGTGTCTGGGCGACCGCTGGGACATCGCGCAGGTGCCGTACGTCCACGGCGGCAGCGACGGCGATGTCGTGGTCACCGCGTTCGAGGCGAACGCGGTCAGGCAGCTCTACGGCCCGGACAGCGAGGTGATGATGACCTCGCAGGAGGCCTGCTTCGGGCACAACGGCGCGCCGTCGGGCTGTGTCGGTGTGGCGCTGAGCCTGCTGATGATGGAACGGGGTGAGGTCTGTCCCACAGCGAACTGCGAAGAGCCCGCGGACGACCTGCCGTTCGACCCCGTCGCCGGGACCAGCACCAGGCCCCTGGACTTCGACTACGCGCTGACCTGCAACTATCAGATCGGCGGCGTGAAGAATGTGATTCTCGTGGGCAGCCCGAACGCCAGGTGACATCGGGCGCCCGCCCCGCACACCCCCGCCTCTCCGGCCCGCGCCCCGGACCCGCGGCCCGCGGAACGCGCCCGATGCCGTCCCCCCACCCGGCCGGCACCGACCGCCTCCGCCCTCGGCGTGCCACCCGCACCAACACATCCACCCCAACGGAGGGGCTCGTGGGACACAAGGAGCAGGAACCGGCAGGCGGCGACGGCGGCCGCATCGCCGTCATCGGCATGGGCTGCCGGCTTCCCGGGGACGTCGACTCGCCCGGGGCGCTGTGGCAGTTGCTCGCTGCCGGACGCGACGCGGTCACCGACCCGCCGCCCACTCGTACGGAGATCGGGCGGACACCGGACGCCGCGTCACCCCGGCAGGGCGGCTGGCTGAGGAACATCTCCGGCTTCGACGCCGCGTTCTTCGGGGTCTCGGGACGGGAGGCGGACATACTCGACCCCCAGCACCGGCTGCTGCTCGAGGTGTCCTGGGAGGCCCTGGAACATGCGGGCCTGCTGCCCGACCGTCTCGTGGGCACGCCGACCGGGGTGTTCACCGGCCTGAGCTACACCGACTACATGGACCGCCTGGCCGGGCACCCCAAGGAACTGGAGGGGGCCGTCCTCACGAACGGGCACTGCGTCGCGCCCGGCCGTATCTCCTATCTCCTCGGGCTCCAGGGACCGTCCGTCGCCCTGGACACCGCGTGCTCGTCCTCCCTGGTCGCCCTGCATCTGGCCGGGCAGGCCCTGGAGCGGGGGGAGTGCGATGTCGCCCTCGCCGGGGGCGTCACCTTGATGCTGGCCTCCCGCACCACGCGGTCGTTCCTCCGTATGGGCATGCTCTCGCCGACGGCGCGTTGCCGCGCGTTCGACGCGGCGGCCGACGGATTCGTGCGCGGCGAGGGCTGCGCCGTCGTCGTCCTCAAACGGCTGGGGGACGCCGTGCGGGACGGGGACCGGGTGCTGGCCGTGGTCCGGGGCTCCGCCATGAACCAGGACGGTCGCTCGGACGGCCTCGCCGCCCCCTCGGCGACGGCCCAGCAGGCGTTGTTCCGTCAGGCCCTCGCCCGTGCCGGTGTCGACCCCGGTGACGTCGGCATGATCGAGGCGCACGGCACGGGCACCCCGGTCGGTGACCCCGTGGAGTTCACCAGCCTGGCCCGCGTCTACGGCACGGGCCGGGACCGCTGTGCACTGGGTTCGGTGAAGACCAACCTGGGGCATCTGGAGCCCGCCGCGGGCGTCACCGGCCTGCTGAAGGCGGTGATGTGCCTACGACAGGGTGTGGTTCCGGCGAGCCTGCACTTCACCCGGTGGAACACCGCCATCGCGGCTGAGGGCACGCGCTTCTTCGTGCCCGACCGGCTGACGGACTGGCCCACACGCACCGCGACCCGGCTCGCGGCCGTCTCCTCGTTCGGCTTCTCCGGCACCAACGTCCATGTGGTGCTGGAGCAGGCGCCCGCCCCGGCCCGGCGCGGCGGCTCACCGGGCACCCGTCGTCCCGCGCGTCCGGCGGCCCCCGCGTCCCATGTGCTGCTCGTACCGGCGGGCTCCGCCGACGTGCTCCCCACCGCGGCACGGCGCCTTGCCGACTGGCTGGAGGACGAGGGAGCGAGCACGCCTCTCGGCGACATCGCCCACACCCTCGCGCGGCGCCGCCCGGCCGGACGCGGCCGACTGGGCGTGGTGGCCTCCTCCCGCCCCTCTCTCGTGGCCGCCCTGCGGGCGTTCGCCGACGGACAGGCCGTGCCGGGCGTGGTCTCGGGCACGGTGGCGGCCGGTGTGCGCAGGCGACCGGTCTGGGTCTTCTCCGGACAGGGCTCGCAGTGGCCGGGCATGGCGCGCGCGTTCCTCGCTCACGAGCCCGCCTTCGCCGCCGCACTGACCGAGGTCGACTCCCTGATCGCCGAGGAGGCCGGCTTCTCCGTCCTGGACCTCGTGCGGGAGGGACGGGAGGTGACCGGCTGCGGCCGGGTGCAGCCGGCGCTGTTCGCCGTGCAGATCGCGCTGGCCGCCACCTGGCGGGCCTACGGTGTGGAGCCCGCCGGGGTCATCGGCCACTCGATGGGTGAGGTCGCCGCCGCCGTCGTCGCGGGAGCCCTGTCGCCGCGGGAGGGCACCCGGGTGATCTGCCGGCGATCCGCGCTGCTGACCCGCGTCGCGGGCGCCGGCGCCATGGCCACCGTCGCGCTGGGCCGCACCGAGGTGGAGGCGGACCTGACGGCGGCGGGCGTCGAGGCGTCGGTCTCCGTCGCGGTGCTCGCGGCCCCCGGCTCCACCGTCGTCGCCGGTGCCCCGGAGCCGGTGGAGCGTCTGGTCGAGTGCTGGGACGCCCGCGGCATCCCCGCCCGCTTGATCGCGGTCGATGTCGCGTCGCACTCCCCTCAGGTGGAACCGCTGCTGGGGGAACTCGCCGCCGCCCTCACCGATCTGACACCCCGTCCACCCACCGTGCCGTTCTACTCCACCGTGCTGGAGGACCCGCGGACCGTGCCCGCCTTCGACGCCCGGTACTGGTGCCACAACCTCCGCCGTCCCGTGCGGTTCGCGGACGCGGTCCGTGCCGCCGCCCAGGACCGGCACTCGGTCTATGTGGAGGTGTCTCCCCATCCGGTGGTCACCCACGCCGTCACGGGCAGCCTCAGGGGACTGGTCGAAAATCCCGTCGTCCTGCCGACGTTACGACGCGAGGACAACGAGCAGGCCACCTTCCGCACCCAGCTCGCCGCCCTGCACTGCGCCGGAGTACCCGTCGACTGGGGCGTGCTCCACGGCGACGGCGCCCTCGCCGACGTACCCACGCTCACCTTCGACCGCAGGCGGCACTGGGTCGATCCGGGCGACCGGCCCGACGCCGGGGCCCTCGTCACGGATTCCCCCCGCCCGGCGGCAGCGGGCGCGGGCGGCCGGCACAGCTCCCTGCCCGGGATCCACGGGACGATACCGGGCCGCCCTGTCCGGCACACCTGGCGCGGCGATGCCGGGACCCAGGCCCACCCCTGGCTGGCGGACCACCGGGTGAACAACGCGGTGGTGCTTCCCGGGGCCGCCTACTGCGCTCTCGCCCTCACCGCCGCCTGCCAGATGTTCCACGCACCGCCACGCGACGTCGAGGTCACCGATATCGCCTTCCATGAACTGCTCGCTCCGGCCGACCGCACGGACCTCACCATGACGGCGGACCTGACCGCCCAGGACCGCGCCACCTGCCAGGTCTTCGCACGCGCCGACAGCGAGGGGCACGGCCAGGACGACGGGAGCGAGGAGCGGTGGGTGCCCCACGCCGGCGCCGTACTGCGGGCTGGCGGACCGCCACGCGAACCCGAGCCCGTCTCCGTACCCGAGCTGGCCCTGCAACACCCCACGGTCGTGCCCGCCGCCGCCCTGTACCAGCGACTGCGCTCCCGTGGTCTGCACCACGGAGCCGCCTTCGCGGGGCTCGGCGACGTGCACCTCTCGCCCGCCCGTGACAGCGTCTGGGCACGGGTCGCCTTGCCGCCCTCGGCCGGCCCCGTACCGGGTTCGCTGGCTGTCCATCCGGTCCTGGTGGACCTGTGCGCCCAACTGGCGGTGGCGACGCTGGCAGGGGACGAACCCAGCGGCGGTCTCGTACTCCCGGTGGGCGCACGCTCGTTGAGGGTCCACGGGGATCCCTCCGCGATCGTCCTCGGCCATGCGGAGATCACTCGGAAACAGTCCGGTGGCATCACCGCGGACGTCCGGCTGCTCACCGGGGACGGGCACACGGTGATCGCCCTGTCCGGTCTGCGCCTGGTGCACCGCGAGGTCACCGACGACAGCGACGTCGACCGGTGGTTCTACGCCATCGACTGGCAGCCCGTACCCATCGATGCGGTGCCGTCTGCCGGGACCGCCGACGAAGCGCCGGTGGGCGGCTGGCTGGTGGTCGGCGAGCGGGGCGCGGCAACCGAGGCACTCGCCGAGGCGCTCCGCACCGCCGGGGCCGACACCCAGGCCGTCACCCTGGGAGAGCGCGCACACGACGCCGCCGTGCTGCGGTCCTGTCTCGCCGAGCGGGAACCGGACTTGACGCCTGGCGCGGTGGTGTTCCTGTGCGGGCCGACCGTCGCCCCGACCGACGTACCGCCGCAAACGCCCGGGCCGGCGTCCGCCCGGCCGCCCACCTCCGGGATCCCTCCCTCCGACCCCACCGCGGACGCCCTGGCGCGCACCCGGCGGCTCCTGGACGTCACCCAGGCCGTCGTGAACTGCCCCCGGCCACCGAGGCTCTACGTCCTGACCAGGGGCGCCCGCGCGATCGCGCCGGGTGAGACCGACGACCCCGGGCAGAGCCCGCTGCGGGGGCTGATGCGCGTACTGGCCCATGAACACCCCGAGGTGCGTCCCGTGCTGCTCGACATGGGACGGTCCGACGACGACCTGCGGCGGGCAGCCCGCCTGTTGCTCGGCCCCGTGCCCGGGGACGAGTTGGCCCTGCGCGACGGAGCGTGCCGCGTGGCCCGGCTCGTCCCCGCCCCGGTCACGGACACCGAACGCCTGACCGAGACCGCCCCCACCGTGCGCCACGGCGTGGACCGTTTTCGGCTGCGCGCCGGCCGTTCCGGAGACCTCGGCTCCCTGCGCCTCGTGGCAGCCCCGCACCGGGCACCGGGCCCGGGAGAAGTGGAACTCCGCGTCGGCGCGGCCGGATTGAACTTCCGCGACGTCCTCATCGTCATGGGACTCCTTCCGGTGGCGGAGGGCGGCCCGCGTGGTCAAGACCCCATCGGCTTCGAGTGCTCCGGCACGGTGACCGCCGTGGGCCCCGGTGTCACGCACATCCGTGTCGGGGACACCGTGCTCGCCGTGGACCTCGCCGGTGGCGCCTTCGCCTCCTTCACCACGGTCCGCGCCGACGCCGTGGTGCCGCTCCCGGCGGGCGTGGACGCCGTCGCCGCGGCGGGCGTTCCGACCGCGTATCTCACCGCCTGGTACGCCCTGCGGCATGTGGCACGCCTGAGTGAGGGCGAGCGCGTGCTGATCCACTCGGCCACCGGCGGCACGGGCCTGGCTGCCGTCGCCGTCGCCCGCCATCTGGGCGCCGAGGTGCTGGCCACGGCCGGGAACGACGAGAAACGCGGGTATCTGCGCGGCATGGGCGTCCGCGATGTCATGGACTCCCGTTCGCTCGACTTCACCGAACGGACTCGCGAGGCCACCGGAGGCGAGGGTGTCGACGTCGTCCTCAACTCGCTGTCGGGACCGGCGATCCGTGCCGGAGTGGAAGCACTGCGCCCCTTCGGGCGGTTCGTCGAACTCGGTCTCCGCGACATCCTCGACGACAGTGCGCTGGGGCTGGCGCCGTTCCGGCACAACGTCACCTTCAGCACCGTCGATCTCATCGAACTCCAGGGCAGGCGCCCGGAGTTCTTCCAGAGCCTCCTGCACGAGGTCGTCGACCTGTTCACCGCGGGCCGGCTGACGGTGCTGCCGCACCGGGAGTTCCCCCTGCCCCGGGCCACGGAGGCGTTCCGGTTCATGGCGGGCGCGGGCCATATCGGCAAGCTCGTACTGACCGTCCCCGAACAGGGCGCGACGACCGCCGTGTACGACGAGCGGCCGTCGCCGGTCCGCTCCGACGGCGCCTACATCGTCACCGGAGGTCTACGGGGCGTCGGACTGGCCACGGCGGCCCATCTCGCCCGACTGGGCGCGGCCCACCTCGTCCTCAACGGTCGTACGGCGCCCGGCGACGGCTGCGCCGCCGAACTGGCCCGGCTGCGTGCCACCGGAACCCGTATCACCGTAGAACTGGGTGACGCCTCACGACCCGGGGTCGCCGAACGACTCGTGTCCGCCGCGACCGCCGACGGGCTGCCGCTGCGCGGCGTGGTGCACTCGGCCATGGTCCTCGACGACGCGGTCGTCGCCCGCATCACCGACGAGCAACTCGAACGCGTGTGGCGGCCCAAGGTCACTGCGGCATGGCGACTCCACGAGGCCTTGGCGGATCACGCGCCCGACTGGTTCGTGCTCCATTCCTCCATGGCCTCGCTCCTGGGCAATCCGGGCCAGGGCGCCTATGCGGCCGCCAACGCCTGGCTGGACGGCTTCGCCGCCTGGCGGACCGCCCAGGGGCTGCCCACCCTGGCCGTCAACTGGGGCCCCTGGGGAGAGACCGGTCGCGCGACCGGCTTCGCCGACCGGGGCTACCACACCCTTCCCACCCAGGACGGCCTGCGCGCCCTGGGCATACTGCTCACCCACCGGCGCACGGCCACCGGTGTCCTGCCCGGCTCACCGGCAACGTGGATCCTGCCCGCTGTCCGTACCGCCACGTTCTTCGCGGGTCTGCTGGGCGACGGCCACGAGGACCAGGGCACCGCATCCCAGCACAGCGAGCCCGCGACCGGACCCGACATCCGCTCCCGGCTCGCCGGTCTCGACTCCCCGCACGCACGCCGCAGCGCTCTCGAGGCCTATCTCGCGGAAGAGATGCGCACCGTCCTGCAATCCGGCACCTCTCGACCGGACCCGCAGACACCGCTGCGCAGCCTCGGCTTCGACTCACTGCTGTCCATGGAACTGCGCACCCGCCTTCAGGCGGGACTGGGCATCAGACTCGCCAACGACTTCGTGTGGAAGCACCCCACCATCGCCTCGCTCGCCACCGGCCTGGCCCACCGGATGGGCCTGGAGCTGTCATGACCGCGGGACAGGGAAGGGGAACACCGAGGCCCCGCCGGGTCGTCGGGTCGCCGAGACCGAGGCATGGTGACGGCCCGGCAGGACGGCACCCGACGTGTCCTGTCAGGTCGGTGACTGGCCGTACACTCAGCAGTCGCCCATACGGCTGTAAACCGCCTACAGGAAGGTTTCGTTGCACGTGTTCCAGGATGCCCCGATCTACCACCGGCTTGTAGCAGAGCGCGGCGACGTGCCCGCACGCGTTCGCGACGCGGCCGAGAGCATACGTCGCGAGTTGGAAGGAGTCATGCGCACGGGGCAGCCACCCGGCCCTTCCCGACCGGACCTGTTCACTCCCGCTTCGCATGGGCGGCAGAACTCCGCGCTGCCCCCCGGCTCGCTGCCGCAGTGACGTCGCACCGCCGATCGCCGCTCCCGCGAGGCAGGTGACGAGGGCGGCGCTTGCCGGGCCCGCGGCTCCGCAAGTGCCGCCCCGACCGGCCCTCAAGTGCCGCCCGACCGGCTCCGCAAGTGCCGCCCGACCGGCTCCGCAAGTGCCGCCCGACCGGCTCCGCAAGTGCCGCTCCCACGCCCGCTCGACGGGGTCTACGGATGGTTCTCGCCGTCTCACGGCACACTGGGTCGCGTGGACGAAGAGGTCAGAGCTCTGCACGAGCGACTTGCGCGGCTGGAACAACTGCTCACCGCGACCCTGGAGAAGCCGGCCGAGCCGGCCTGGCGTCGGCCCACGGCCCGCGAGTCGCGCTGGGCCGTCACCGCGGCGGTGCTCGGCGCGGTCGCTCTCCAACTGCTGCTCCCCGAGCGGTTGGCGTTCCGGCCGGAATGGCTGCTGCCCGCGCTGGAACTGCTGCTGCTGGTCCTGCTCCTCCCGGGCCGCCGCGCGCGCACGAAACGGACGACCTCGCTGCTGCGCGGCGGCGGGCTGACGCTGGCCGGCATCGTCAGCCTGGCCAACGGCTGGTCCGCCGTGCTCCTGATCAGGGGTCTGGTGCGCGGTACCGAGGGAGGCGACGCCAGAACACTACTGGCGACGGCGGCCGCCATCTGGCTGACCAACGTCATCGTGTTCGCCCTCTGGTACTGGGAGTGGGACCGGGGCGGACCGGTGGCCCGGGCCGAGGGCAGCAATGACTATCCGGACTTCCTCTTCCCGCAGATGCAGAGCAAGGACCTGACGCAGGCGGACTGGGAGCCGGCGTTCGCCGACTACCTGTACGTGTCCTTCACCAACGCCACCGCTTTCAGCCCCACCGACACCATGCCGCTGTCCCGCTGGGCGAAGCTGCTGATGGCGGGCCAGGCGTCGATCTCCTTGCTCACCCTGGCCCTGGTGGTCGCGCGTTCGGTGAACATCATCGGCGGGTGAGCGGCCGTTCTCCGGCGGCGGGAGCAAGGGTCTGCGTCACGGCCGGGTGTGCCTCCAGCTGCTCATGGCCAACCCCGTGCGGCCGGGAGGCATGGTCAGGACCGGCCCCACGGTGGGGGCGCTCGTCCGACCTGGGGCGGCCGGGGGCAGCGACGGGAGGGGGCGGGACGGGGCCGGTACGGCGGGGACGGCGGGCGCGGCCGGCAGGGCGGGCACAGCGGGTACGGCAGGCACAGCGGGGGCCTTGGGGGCGAGGGGCACAGGGGGCACCGCGGGTGCGGTCGGGACGACGGGCGCCGGGTGCGTGGCGGGCGCGGTGGGTGCCGGGTGCGCGGTGGGCGCCGTGGGTGTGGCGGTGCTCTGAAGGCGGACGAGTGTGCTCAGGTGGGCGAAGACGACGGTGTTGGCCAGGTACTCATGGGCGGTGCGGTTGTAGGAACCGCCGCAGGTGATGAGGCGTAGTTGGGGGCTGGGAGCGTTGGCGTAGACCCGCTTGTCGGGGAAGTGGGCCTTGCTGAAGGTTTCGACGGAGTCGACCTGGAAGCGGGCCGTGGTGCCGTCGGCGCGGGTGATGTCGATGGTGTTGCCGGGTCTGAGGAAGCGCAGGAAGACGAAGACGGCGGGACCGGTGGTGGTGTCGACATGACCGGCCACGATCGCCGTGCCTCGTTCACCCGGTGAGACGCCGTCCTTGTACCAGCCCGCGAGGTTCCTGTCGGCGGCGGGCGGCGGTTTGAGATGCCCCGAGGCATCCAGGGACAGATCGGTGAAGGGAGCGTCCACGCCGATCTGGGGGATGACGAGCCGTTCGGGTGCCGACCGGGGCGGCGCTTGCAGGAGGGAGGGCCCGGTCGTCCTCGGAGCCGCCTGGACCGGAGGCAGAGCGGCGGGCGGAGGGCCTGCCGCCGGCTGGAGGGCCGCCGCGGGCGGGGTCGGGGGTTTGGGATCGGAGGGGGGCGTCATGGAGTGGTGGATGAGCAGGCCGCCCAGCGCGACGGCTGCGGCCGGCCACAGAAGGGCCCGGTTGGCGGTACGGACGGGTGGGGCGGAGGGCTGGTCCGTCGGGGCCGGCAGTGAGGAGGTCATGGGAGCGCGCCTGTTCATCAGCGGGGGCGGCGGTCATGCGTCGGCGGGTCGGCCGTCGTTCGGCACGAGCACCGGCACCCGCGGCGGTACGACGGCCGGGGCTGCTGTCGCCGTTTCCTGGCGCGACAGCAGCCCGTGACCGTGACCGCATGGGTGCCGGCGCGGGTGTGCCGGTCAGATTCCCGTGGTGCTGCGGCGGCGGAGCATGAAGGCGCCCGCCCCGAGGCCGCCGAGGAGCAGGATCGATCCTGCGGCGAGTCCGCTGGTGCTGGTGGACTGGGCCAGGAAGCCGCCGCCGGCGTGGACGCCGCCGCGGGGGTCCTGGCGGGCGTTGTCGTGGTGGCGGGCGCCGTGGCCCTGGTTGTCGGAGTTGCTGTCCTCGCCGGCACCGGCGGTGACGTCGTCGGCCTGGGGTCCGCTCTGGGCGTCCTGGTCGGGTGCGCCGTCCTGGGCGCCGTCCTGGGGGCCGCCCTGGGCGTCTTCCTGGGCTCCGTCGCCCTCGTTGTCGTGCCGGCCCTCCTGTCGGCCTTCTTCCTGGCCT
>NZ_JBFAWW010000018.1:0-183275 GCF_040680495.1 Streptomyces sp. NPDC052036
TCTACGCCCAGTCCGTCATCGGCGCCCACGCCGCGGGCTGACCCACCGACCTGGTCGCCGGCCCGAGACCGACTCGTCCGGGCCGGCACCAGCCCACGTGCACAGCCCCGGAGCGCGCACGACACCCCGGGGAACATCCGCACCGCTCAGGCGTTGAGACAGCCATGGAGAACGAAGCGACGGGCCCGCGGGACGCGGCGCCGACGGCCCCGGCCGACGGTGGCGACGACCGGCACGACGACCTCGGCATCGATCACGAACTGCTCCAGGGGTGGAAGCTGGTCGAGGAGGGCTTCCTTGTCACCCATGAGTCCGTCGCGAGCGAGCTGGGCGAGCGCTTCGACCTCGGCAGGGGCTCTGCCAACGTACTGATGCGCCTTCTCATCGCCCCCGAGCAGCGCATGCCGATGACCCGCCTCGCGCACGAGACCGGCATGTCCAGCGGCGGCTTCACCAAGCTCGCCGACCGGCTGTGCGGCGCCGGCCTGGCCCGGCGTGTGTCGTGCGACGAAGACCGGCGCGTCATCTACCTCGAACTGACCACCGAGGGACAGGACACCGCCCAGGCGATCTCTCTGGCGGCGACGCAGATCCTCCGTGCCCGAGTGCTGACCGCCCTCGGAGACGACGGGTTCCGCTCTCTCACCGAGGCGATGCGCGCACTGCGCGACACCAACCGGGGATCCGCTGAGTGACGGCGGCAGGCGGAGGACATCAGTCGCCGGCCCCGGCGAGCTTCAGCGCGTACGCCGGCCACCAGTCCCCCGCCTTCGGGCCGCCCTTGCAGGTGCCGTCGGACTCCCCCGGCCGCTTCACCCACAGATAGGCGTCCGCCAGCGGGTCCGCCGTCCTCGTCGTCGGCGCCTCGCCGAGTGCCCGGCCCGGCGGGTTGCACCAACGCTCCCGTGGGTCCCCGTCCGTGTACGGACCGTTGCCGTTGCGGCTGGTGTCGACCACGAAGTGTTTGCCGCCGACCTTCGCCGACAGCTGCTTGCCGTACGCGATCGAGTCCTGGGTCGAGGAGAAGTTGGAGACGTTCACCGCGAAGCCGTCCGCCTGTGCGACGCCCGCCCGTTGCAGCGGCCGGAAGATCTGGTCGGGTTGCTGCCAGCCCGCGTTGCCCGCGTCCAGGTACACCTTCGTGTTCGGCAGCGCCCCGAGCCGGGCGACCGCCCCTCTGAGCAGGTCGTACCGCTCTTCGTGGAACGCGTCCGGGGTGCAGCCGTCCACCATGTGCAGCACGGCGTCCGGCTCCAGGATCACCGTCGCGCGCCGGTCCCCGATCCCCCGGGCGGCCCCCTCGATCCAGGCCCGGTAGGCGTCGCCGTCCGCCGCGCCGCCCTGCGAGAACTGGCCGCAGTCGCGGTGCGGGATGTCGTAGAGGACCAGCAGTGCCGTGCGGTCCGCCTGCCGTGCCGCCCGGGTGAGGCCCCGGGCCTCGGCCTCGGGGTTCTCCGGGCCGAGCCACTCCCCCGTCGGCCGCTCGGCGATCCTGCTGATCCGGTCCGCCTCGGCCGTCTTCCCGGCCTTGCGGTACGCGGCGACCTGACGTGCCGCGTTGCCGTCCGGATCGACCCAGTAGGGGTCCGTGCCCTTCGGCCGCTGGGCGATGTCCGTGCCCGCGCGGCTCTTCCCGTTCCCGCCCGCGCTCCCGGAGGAGGAACACCCGGCCAGTAACAGTGCGGCGCCCACCGCCGTCGCGGCGGCCCGTGCCCCCGCGCCCCTCGTCCCGTACATCCAACTCCCCCTTGGGTGTACCGAAGCAACGTCCCGATCGTGACATGCCCGTCCCGTCCCCCACGAGATGCCGGATCCCCGGACCCTTGCCGGGCAGCCGTCAGCGCCCGGGGGCCCTCACCGCGCCACGCCCGTCAGATACGCCGACACCACCACGTTCGCCGTGTAGGCACCGCTCGCTCGGTCGAAGGTGCCGCCGCAGGTGATCAGCCGTAGCTCCGCCCGGCCCGGCTGCCGGGTCCCGTAGGCCTCCTGGGCGTCGAACCGGTCACGGTCGAGCACCCGGATGCTCTCGACGGTGAACTCGGCGATCCGGCCGTCACCGCGCACCACCCGTATCTTCGTGCCCTGTCGCAGGCTGCTCAGCTTGTAGAAGACGGCGGGCCCGGTGTCGGTGTCGACGTGCCCCACGACCAGCGCCGTCCCGGAGGCCCCGGGCGTCACACCGTTGCCGTACCACCCGACCACGCCCGGCCGGCCGAAGGGCGGCGGCTCGATCGCGCCCTGCGCGTCCAGGCCGCTGGTCACTACCGGGGCCCGCACCCCCAGGGAGGGGATGTCGACGCGCAACGGCGCGGACTTGCCCAACGGTTTGATCCCGGGCGGGAGTTGGGTGTCCGGGGGTCGGCCGGCGGCGGCCATGTCGCCGGTCGTCGGCGCGGAGATCCCGAGGGGCGCCTCGCTCACCCCGCGCCCCCACATCCACAGTCCCAGCAGCAGGACCACCCAGGCCACGCCCATCAGCAGACGGCCGGTACCGGCGGAATGTTCAGGTCTGGGCACGTTTCACTCCCGGCCACGGCCCCGACGGATGGTCCGCGCGATCACCACGACGGCGGCGACGCCCGCGAGGACGAGGCCGATGACCGCCTGCAGGACGCCCGGTCCGGCACTGCGGGCGTCGGAGGACGACAGAGGCGCGGTGGCGCCACCGCCCGCGTGCACGGGGGCGACGGGCGAGGAAGGCGCGGTGGGCACGGCGGACGCGCTGGAGGAGGCTCGGGCGGCGGGGGACGCCGAGGAGGCAGAGGCGGCCGGGGACGTCCGGGCCTGCGGGGTGGCGGACGCCGCGGACGGCGCGGACGTCTTCGGTCCGCCGACGGTGAGCACGCCCTCGACCTCCCGGCCGTCGCAGCCGACCGTGACGGAGTACCGGCCCGGATGGGCGGTGGCGCTGACCCGGGTGCCGCCGGTCAGCATGCCGTTCCTGCCCATGAGCCGTGCGTCGCCGGCGAACGCGTCCGACACCGCGCTGCCGGTCGCCCCGGCACAGCCCCGGACGGACAGCCGGACGCCGGTACCGGGCGTGGGGGACGCGGGGGTCAGGAAGACACCCTGCGCGTCCGCCGCGGATGCCGTGGGCATGAGGGCGGCCGCGACGGCGGCCCCCGCACCCAGAGTGATCCGTAGAGAACCCATCGTGAACCTCCCGATATCAGGAGACTCACATCCCGGGCACCCCGGCGCATCCGGACGGGACCCGCGATTACTCCGTACGGGGGGCGGCCCCGGGGCCGCGCGGGCCCGGACCCGCCCGCCGCGGAGGCCGCGGCCGACGGCGTCAGACGAGGTCGACGAGGTCCGCGATGGAGTTCACGATGTGCGAGGGGCGGAACGGGTACCGGTCGATGTGCTCCGGCGTGGTCAGTCCGGTGAGCACCAGGAACGTCTGCATACCGGCCTCCATGCCGGCCAGGACGTCGGTGTCCATCCGGTCGCCGATCATCGCGCTGGTCTCCGAGTGCGCCCCGATCGTGTTGAGCCCGGTCCGCATCATCAGCGGGTTCGGCTTGCCCGCGAAGTACGGCTTCTTGCCGGTCGCCTTGGTGATCAGCGCGGCGACCGCGCCCGTGGCGGGCAGCGGCCCCTCCGGGGACGGGCCGGTCTCGTCGGGGTTGGTGCAGATGAACCGGGCCCCGGCCTTGATCAGCCGGACCGCCTTGGTCATGGCCTCGAAGGAGTAGGTGCGGGTCTCGCCGAGGACGACGTAGTCGGGCTCCTGGTCGGTCAGGATGTAGCCGATGTCATGCAGGGCGGTGGTCAGCCCGGCCTCGCCGATGACATACGCCGAGCCGCCGGGCCGCTGGTCGTCCAGGAACTGGGCGGTCGCGAGCGCCGAGGTCCAGATGTTCTCCACCGGCACGTCGAGGCCCATGCGGGTCAGCCGGGCGTGCAGATCGCGCGCGGTGTAGATGGAGTTGTTGGTGAGTACGAGGAAGGGCCTGCCGGACTCACGCAGCTTCTTCAGGAAGGCATCGGCACCGGGGATCGGGACGCCCTCGTGGATGAGCACACCGTCCATGTCGGTGAGCCATGACTCGATGGGCCTGCGCTCTGCCATGTGCGATCTCCTGCCGTACGTGGTGCTGCGTGAGTCCCCAGCCTAGCGATCAGCTGTCCGTGGCGGATTTCCAGTCTTCGACGTACGTCTGAAGGTTCTTGTCGATGTCGTTCCAGTCCGGCTCGAAGACCTGGACGCCGTCCATGAGCGTGGTCAGCGCGGTGGCGTTGGCGTCCGTGGCCCCGATGTCCTTGCGGGCCGCGAATCCGCCGCCGATCTCGCTGACTTCCTTCTGTGCGGTGCGGCTGAGCAGGTAGTCCAGCAGCTTCTTGCCGTTCTCGGAGTGCGGGGCCTTGGTGACGAGACCGGCGGCGTACGGCAGCGCGAAGGTGGTCGGCTTGCCGCCCTGCCGGGCCGGGAACCAGATGCCCAGGTTCGGCATGGTCTTGGACTGGGCGAAGTTCATCTGGACGTCACCGTTGGCGACGAGCAGCTCGCCCTTGTCCACCTTGGGGGCGAGCTTGCCGGTGGAGGCGGACGGGCCGACGTTGTTGGCCTGGAGCTTCTTCAGGTACGCGAGCGCCGCGTTCTTGCCGCCGAAGTCGTTCATCGCCTTGACCAGCACGGCGGTTCCGTCGCCGGCGACACCCGGGGTGGAGTACTGGAGCTTGTCCTTGTACTGCGCGTCCAGCAGGTCCTCCCAGGTGGTGGGCGCCTTCTTCACCTCCTTCTTGTTGTAGACGAACCCGAAGTAGTTGTTGACGACGGAGGTCCAGGTGCCGTCGGTGGCCTTGTCGGCGGCGGCGACCTCGGTGGAGCCCTGGGGCGCGTACTTCGCGAGCAGGCCCTTGCTGTCCGCCTGCTGGATGAACGGGGGCAGGGTGACCAGCACATCGGCCTGCGGGTTGCTGCGCTCGCGCAGGGCGCGCTGGACCATCTCGCCGGAACCGCCCTCGACGTACTGGACCTTGATGCCGGTCTGCTTCTCGAAGTCCTTGAAGACGCGGTCGTACCAGCCGTCCCCGTTCTCGCCCTTGAGGCCGTCGGCGCTGTAGACGGTGACGGTCTTGGCGTCCACGCCCGAGGAGCCGGAGCCGCAGGCGGTGAGCGAGCCGGCGAGGACGAGGCTGCCGAGGACGGCGGCGAGCGGCTTGACGGGGATGCCGGACGGGAGGGAGCGGGCGGGGATTCTCGGCATGGCGGAGGTTTCAGGCATGACGGGATGAACTCCTTGCGGGGAACGGGTGGTGGAGGAGAGGCGGGTCGGGTGGTCAGCGGTGCGCGGCCCGGGTGCGGATCCGGGCGACGGCGAACAGGACGAGCAGGGTGGCCGTCATGAGGACGACCGCGAGGGCGGAGCCGGTGAACAGCGAGCCCCGGTCGGTGGCCGCGTAGATCCGGACGGGCAGCGGGGTCCAGTCGGGCGGGTAGAGCATCATCGTGGCGCTCAACTCACCCATGGACAGGGCGAAGCAGAGGCCCGCGGCGGCCGTGAGGGACGGCAGCAGCAGCGGCAGCCGGACCCGCCACAGCACGTATCCGGGCCGGGCGCCGAGCGAGGCCGCGGCCTGCTCGTACGCGGGGTCGAGAAGGAGCAGCGCCGCGGAGACCGACTGGTAGGCGAAGGCCGTGACCAGGACGGTGTGGGCGAGGATCACGATCCACCGGGTGCCGTTGAGCAGCACGGGCGGCTGCGAGAAGGCGACGAGGACCGCGAGCCCGACCACCACGGAGGGCACGGCGACCGGCAGCACGAACAGCGCGTCGAGCACGCGCCGCACCGGCTTCGGCAGGGCGTGGGCGCCGAGCGCGCCCCAGGTGCCCACGGCCAGGGCGAGCAGGCTCGCGGCGACTGCGGTGACCAGGCTGGTGGTGAGCGCCTGGAGGGATTCCCCCTGGGTTGCGGCGGTGTAGTGCGCGGTCGTGAAGCCGGAGGGGAGCACCCCGGACCAGTGGCCGGCGAACGAGGCGGCAAGGATCACGAGCAGCGGCAGGGCGAAGAGGGGCAGGAAGAGGACGAGGAAGAGGCCCCACAGGACCCACCTCCCCGTGCGGCTAGGCACCAGCACGGCGGCTCACCATCCGGTAGAGGGCGTACAGGCCCACGGAGACGAGGACGTTGACGACGGCGACGACGCAGGCGCCCGGGTAGTCGGACTCCAGGATCGCCTTGCCGTAGATGAGGGTCGGCAGGGTGGTGACGCCCTTGGCGCCGGTGAACAGCACGATGCCGAACTCGTTGAGGGCGAGGACGAGGACGAGTCCGCCGCCGGCCGCGAGCGCGGGCAGCGCCTCGGGCAGGATCACCTGCCGCACGATCCGCGCGGGCCGGGCGCCGAGGGACGCGGCGACCTCCGTCTGCGCGGGGTCGAGCCCCGAGAACGCGGCGAGCAGGGGACGCATCACGAAGGGGGTGAAGTAGGTGACCTCGGCGAGCAGGACACCCCAGGGCGTGGTGAGGAAGTCGAAGGGTCCCGAGGCCGCGCCGGTCACCTCGCTCCACATCCCGTTGGCCACCCCGACGTTGCCGTAGAGGAAGAGCAGGGCCAGCGTGATGAGGAAGGAGGGGAAGGACAGGAAGACGTCGACGAACCGGGCGACCGCCTTCGCCCCCGGGAAGGGCACGAAGGCGATGACGAGCGCGAGGAAGAACCCGAGGACAAGACAGCAGGCGGTGGCGGCGAGCGCCAGCCACACCGTGGTCCACAGGGCCTCACGGAACGCGCCGGAGGCGAAGACGTCGGTGTACGGCTTGAGGGAGGTGCCGCCGGTGTCCGGCTGGAAGGACTGCCGGAGGACGAGGACGAGGGGGTAGAGGAAGGCGGCGGCCAGCAGGACCACCGGGGGAAGGGCCCAGGCCAGGCGTCTAGTCACGGGACACCCCGGCGGCCAGCAGCACCGCGTCCCCGGGGGCGAAGTGCACCTCCACCTTCTCCCCCGGCGCCGGCGGGCGCCGCAGCTCCCGTACGTCGGCCATGACCCGGTGGCCCGCCACGTCCACGTACAGCCGGTGGGTGGCCCCCCGCCACTGGATCTCGCCGAGGACTCCGGTCAGCCGGTTCGGGCCGGGTCCGAGTCCGACGAGGTGCGGCCGCACGCACAGGGTCGCCGCCGCCCCCGGCGCGGCGTCCCGTGTGTCGACCTCCAGTGCGGCCCCGCCGAAGGCGACCCCGCGTGCCCCCACGGTCACCGGCAGCAGGTTCGCGTTGCCCACGAAGGACGCCGTGAACTCGGTGCGCGGCGACCGGTACAGCTCCTGCGGTGTGCCGACGTCCTGGAGCCTCGCCCGGTCCATGACCGCGATCCGGTCCGCCAGCGTCAGCGCCTCGACCTGGTCGTGTGTGACGTACAGCATGGTCATGTCGGGCAACTCGCGGTGCAGCCGGGCGAGTTCGGCCAGCATGCCGGAGCGCAGCCGGGCGTCGAGGGCGGACAGCGGCTCGTCGAGGAGGAGGACGCCGGGGCGTACGGCGAGGGCCCGCGCGATGGCGACCCGCTGCTGCTGGCCGCCGGACAGCTCGCGCGGATACCGGCGCGCGTACTCCCCCATGCCGGTCATCTCCAGCGCCCCGGCGACCCGGGCGGGGATCTCCCGCCGGGGCACCTTGCGCGCCTTGAGGCCGAACGCCACGTTGTCCTCGACCCGCATGTGCGGGAAGAGCGCGTAGCTCTGGACGACCATGCCGATCCCCCGCCGGTACGGGGGCTGCGCGGTGACGTCCTGGCCGCCGAGGAACACCCGCCCCGAGGACGGCCGTACGAATCCGGCGACGGCCCGCAGCGCGGTCGTCTTCCCGGAGCCGGAGGGGCCGAGCAGTGCCATGACCTCGCCGGGTTCGACGGTGAGGTCGAGCCCGTCGAGGACGGTGGTCCCGTCGTAGGCGACCGAGATCCCCTCGAAGCGGATGCCGGTCATCGCTGGCCGTCTCCCTCGATCAGGGCGGGGAGTTCGGTCACCGAGCGGAGCACCCGGGTGGCTCCCGCCCGGTGCAGCGCCGGGCCGTCGTGGGCGCCGGTGAGCACTCCGGCCACCAGCCCGGCCCCGGCGCGCACCCCGCTGAGCATGTCGTACGAGGTGTCACCGACGACCGCGATCTGTCGTACGCCGTCGGCGGCGCCGGTGTGCAGGAAGGCCGTCAGCACCATGTCCGGGTAGGGGCGGCCCCGGCCCTGCGCGTCCGCCGGGCAGAGGGTGAGCGGGACCAGGTCCTGCCAGCCGAGGGCGTCGAGGATCGCGTCCTGGGTGACCCGGGCGAAACCGGTGGTGAGCACGACGGTCCGGCCGTCGGCCTGGAGTTCCTCGATGGCCGCGCGGGCTCCGGGGATCTCGCCGACGTGTCCGTCGTCGACCAGTTCGCCGTACGCCTTCTCGAAGGCGGCGTTGGCGCGCTGGGCGAGGTCCTCCGCGCCGAACAGGTGCCGGAAGACGGAGATCTTGGACTCGCCCATGGTGGCGCGGACATAGTCGAGCTTCTCGGCGTGGTCGGCGGAGCCGGGCTCCACGCCCAGCTCGGCGGCGGCCGCGGCGAAGGCCCGCTCGACGAGTCCGCCGTCGGCGACGGTGGTCCCGGCCATGTCGAGGACGACCAGACGTATGTCGGTCCTGAGGTCGGTCACGAGGTCGGTCATGAGGTGGTTCACCAGCCCAGTTCGTTCGCGGTGGTCTCGGCGATCGCGGGAGAGCAGGTCATGCCGCGCCCGCCGGGCCCGGTGACCAGCCACACCCCTTCGCGCACCTGCTGCCGGTGCACGACCCGCCCGGGGTCGGCGCACTGCGCGTACACCCCTGCCCAGCGGCGGCGGATCCTCGGCAGCGGCCGGCCGAGGAAGCCCTCGACGACCTCCGCCAGATGGTCGTAGGGGTCCTCGACCGTGTCGAAGGCGAACGGGTGCTCGTACTCATGGGTGTCGCCGATGGTCAGCCCGCCGTCCGCGCGCTGCACCATCAGCAGCTGCATCCGGTGGGCGGCGGCGGTGGGCGCCTGGGGCTGCCCGTCGCCGAGACGGTCGAGGGCCTCGCCCCGGTAGGCGGGGTAGTAGCGGAAGCTGTCGGCGTCGGCGACCGGGGCGGGGAGGTCCTCGCCCAGCGGGTCGGTCTGCATCATCTGCAGCCGTACACGGCGCACGGGCAGGTCGGGTGCCAGCTCCTTCACCAGCCCGCCGAGCCAGGCGCCGGTGCAGAGCACCACGGCGTCCGCGCGATGCACCTCGCCGTGGTCGTCGCGGACCGTGCCGGGTCCGGTGACCTCGCGGACCTCGCGGCCCGGCAGGAAGGTGTAGTTCGGGGACTTCAGCAGTTCCTCGCGCAGGGCGAGCTGCGCGGTGCGGGGTTCGACGGCGGCGTCGCGCTCGCAGTACAGGGCCGCCTCGAAGCTGCCGCGCAGGGCAGGGTTCACGGCGCGCGCCTCGGTCGCGGTGAGCAGCTTGTAGCCGCGTGCCGCCGCGTCCGGGCGGGCCAGGGCGGCCTCGGCGACGGCGCGTTCGAGATCGGTGCGCAGGAGGGTCAGCGAGCCGCTCGCGCGGAAGCCGAGCGCGGGCACGCGGCCCCCGATCTCCTCCCACAGCTCCCTGGCCCGCAGGGCCGTCTCCAGTTCCTCGCCGCCCGCGCGACCGCTCACCCAGATGAGCCCGAAGTTGCGCAAGGAGGCCCCCCGGGCCTCGGCCTCGCGCTCGATCTGTACGACCTCATGGCCGCGTTGCACTGCTTGCCAGGCGTGCATGGTGCCCACCACGCCGGCTCCTACGACTGTCACTCTCACAACGGCCACGCTCCTCGGAATCGGAAAACCGGAAGGGTCCGGTCGGCATCCGAATGGTGAACCGCCTCTCAAGTTTGGGCTAGACCCGTTATCCTTTCGTTATGAAAGAGGGCGGACCGGAGCCCGCCCAGGTCGCCTGCCTCACCCGCTCACGTCGCCCGCCTCAGCCGCCCAGATGCGCCGAGAACGAGAACCGGTCCCCCCGGTACAGCGTCCGCACCCGCTCCAGCGGCCGTCCCTCCGTGTCCCGCGAGACACGGTGGATCAGCAGCATGGGCAGGGCCGGCGGCGTACCGATCAGCAGGGCCTCGCGCGGGGTGGCGAGCACGGTCTCGATGCGCTCGTCGGCGTCACCGAAGGTGATGCCCTGCGCTTGGAGGAAGCCGTAGAAGGAGGAGTCGGGGTCGAAGTCGGTGTCGAGCCGGGGAACCCGCGCCACCGCCACATAGGTGCTCTCCAGGCCCACCCGCTCGTCGTCGGCGAGGAGCAACCGCTCCATGTGCCAGACCGCTTCGCCGCGGGTGAGCCCGCTCTCGGCGGCCAGGACGTCGTTGCAGGGGAAGCGGTCGAGGGTGATGAGGCTCCGGCCCGGGGTGCGGCCCTGCCGGCGGACGCCCTCGGTGTAGCTGGCCAGGGACAGCGGCTGCTCCAGTTTGGGCCCGGCGACCACCGTGCCCCGCCCCTGCCGCCGCAGCCTGCCCTCCAGGAGCAGATCGCGCAGTGCCTGCCGTACGGTCTCGCGCGCCACGTCGTAGCGCTCGGAGAGGTCGCGTTCGGTGGGCAGCAGCCCGCCCTCGCCCAACTCCGCCACGAGCGCGGCGATCTGCGCCTTCACCGCGTAGTACTTGGGAATGCGGCCGTGCTCGGGAATGCCGGAGCGGACGGGGGCGCCGGGGTCCTGGTCGTTCGGGTAGTCCACGAGGTGATCGTCGCAGACCGGTCCTACGGCCCCGGGGGCGGGCGGCGAGCGAGCGGTGTCAGCGGCGTCTGCGGGCCACCACCAGAGAGCCGCCCGCGACGAGCAGGCCGACCGCGGCCATCGCCAGTCCGCCCACGAACTTGACGAGGTCCCGCTGCGGTGACGGCGCTGCGGCGGTGGGGGTCATCGCGTCGGCGGAGGGGGTCAGCCCGGGGGCGGGGGACTCGGCCGCCGGCCCCTTCTGGCCGAGCCGGGGCGAGTGGCCCTTGTCCGACTCCTCGGCCGCGCTGTCCGGCCGATGGGACGCCTTGCCGCTCGGGTGGGCCGCCTCGCCGGTGGCGCCGGTCGCCTGGCCCGTGGGGGCGGTCGCCGTACCGGAGGGCCGGGTCGCCTTCCCGGTCGGGTCGCTCGACTTGCCCGCCGGGTCGGTCGCCTTCCCGGTCGCGTCGGTCGCCTTCCCGGTCGGGTCGGCCGACTCGCCGGTGAGTTCGGCGGCGGCGCTCTCCCCCGCCTCGATCTGGAACCAGTAGTCGTCCGACGCGCCGACCCAGCCCTCGTCGCTGCTCTTCTTCGGCCCGACCGCGGCCTTGGCCACGACATCGCTCGGCCGGGCCTTGTCGCTGAGCGCGAATCGCACCTTCACCGGGAGCGTCCGGCGCGGGGCCACCGTGAAACCGCGGAACCCGTCCTCGAAGGCGCCGACCAGCTCCTGCCGGTCGGTGCGGGTGAAGGTCACCGGGTGCCAGCGGTCGCCCCCGTAGAACATCAGACGGGGCTCGGCGTCCTTCAGCATGTGCTGGGTGTCGACCAGGACGAGCACCGGACGGATGTTCTTGCAGGACTCCGCGGTCGTGTTCGTGAGGTCGATGTACCAGGTCTGGTCGGCGCCCCCGGGCTTGTAGCTGCCGGGGCCGCCATGGATGCGGGTGGTGATCGGGAAGGCGTGGCCGGCCGTGCCGGAGCAGTTGAGCTGCTCCTCGGCGACGAACGCGGCGGCGGGCGCCTGCCGGAGGAGGAGGACGGCGGCCAGCGCGCAGGGCAGGAACAGAGACAGTCGAGAAGACGGAGACAGTCGCATGAACATATGAGCTTCCATGCGGGGCGCCCTGCGGGGTGCGCCACGCCTGGAGAGCGGCTCTCGGCGAGGGCAAGTCCCCTCGATCAGCGCAGTGGGCCCACCTTTTCGGCGGGTGTCGGCCGCCCCTTGCCCGCCCGCGCTCCGGGCCCTCCCGCTCCGCTCCGGGATGTCAGTCCTCCGCCCGCCCGAACAGCGGCGCGAGCAGCAGTTGGGCCGCGCCCTCCGCCACCCCGCGTGCTCCGCCGGGGGCGACGCGCACCGGGACGCCCCCGGTCGAGCCCTCGCGCCGGGCGCGTGCGTCGAGGACGGCGCCCACTCCGCCCACGAAGGGCTCGGGGTGCGCGGCGACGGTACGGCCGCCGAGCAGCACCAGGTCGATGTCGAGCAGTCCGGCCAGGTTCGCCGCGCCCGCGCCGAGGACCCGCGCCGCCTCGGCCATGTCGCCCCGCGCGACGGCGGCCAGGCACAGTGCCTCGATGCAGCCCCGGTCACCGCAGTCGCAGGGCGGCCCGTCCAGTTGCACGACCTGGTGCCCGAACTCGCCGGCCCCGGTCCGCGCGCCCCGGTGCACGGCCCCGCCGATGACCAGCCCGGCACCGAGTCCGGTCCCGAGGTGCAGATAGGCGAACGACGCGGACGCTTCCTCGGCCGCCCCGCCCAGCGCGAGCCCGAGCGCGGCGGCGTTGGTGTCCTTGTCGACGACGACGGGCATCCCGAGCCGCCGCGCCAGCGCGTCCCGCAGCGGGAACCCGTCCCATTCGGGGAACCCGGTGACCCGGTGCAGCACACCGTGCCGATGGTCCAGGGGGCCGGGGAGCGCGACGCCGACGCCCAGCACGGGAAGGGGCGCGGGGGCGCAGACGGCGCCGGGGGCCCGCACCGCCCCGGTCGCCAGGGCCTCCACCTCCCGGGCTGCGCCTTCCACCACGGCCTCCCGGCCGGCGCCCAGGTCCAGCGGAGACCGCCGTTCCGCGATCACCGTGCCCGTCAGGTCACAGAGCACGGCCCGCAGTTCGTCCCGGTCCAGGTGCAGCCCCACCGCATGTCCGGCGTCCGGCACCAGTCGCAGCACCGTCCGCGGTTTGCCGCCGGTGGAGGCGCGGCGGCCCGCCTCCACCGCGAGGCCGTCCGCGCGCAGCCGGGCGGTGATCTTGCTGACGGCCTGCGGGGTCAGTCCGGTCCGCTCCGCCAGTTCCAGCCGACTGATCCCGGCCTCTCCCGCCGTGCGCAGCAGATCCAGCACGAGCGCCGCGTTGTGGCTCCGCAGCCCCAGCAGGTTCACTCCGCCCGCCACGGTTCCCCCGACCCCATGCCTGCCTCCGCCCGGTCCCGCATACGTCCTGTCCACAGCACCATTCTCTCCGGCGCTTGCACTTTGGCAACAGCGTTGCGAAAGTAGGAGCCATGACTGCCTCAGCCCCTGGTACTGACACCCCCCTCCGCGTGGGCCTCGTCGGCTTCGGCCTCGCGGGCTCCGTCTTCCACGCCCCGCTGATCGCCACGACCGAGGGCATGACCCTCGACACCGTGGTCACCTCGAACCCCGAGCGGCAGAAGGAGGCCCGCGCCGCGTGCCCGGACGTGCGCGTCGCCGACTCCGCCGACGAGCTGTGGCCCCGGGCCGGGGAGCTGGACCTGATCGCCATCGCGTCCCCGAACAAGACGCACATCCCGATCGCGACGGCCGCCCTGGAGGCGGGCCTGCCGGTCGTGGTGGACAAGCCGATCGCGGGGACGGCGGCCGAGGCGCGCGCGCTGGCCGCCCTCGCCGAGGAACGCGGCCTGCTGCTCTCCGTCTTCCAGAACCGCCGCTGGGACAACGACTTCCTGACCCTCCGCAAGCTGCTGGCCGAGGGCGAACTGGGCGACGTGTGGCGCTTCGAGTCCCGCTTCGAACGCTGGCGCCCGCAGCCCAAGGGCGGCTGGCGCGAGTCCGGCGACCCCACAGAGATCGGAGGTCTGCTGTACGACCTGGGCAGCCACGTCGTCGACCAGGCGCTCGTCCTCTTCGGCCCCGCCGCCTCCGTGTACGCCGAGACGGACATCCGCCGCACGGGCGCACAGACGGACGACGACACGTTCATCGCGCTGACGCACACCAGCGGCGTCCGCTCCCACCTGTACGTCTCCGCGACGACGGCCCAGCTCGGCCCCCGCTTCCGCGTCCTCGGTTCCGCGGCGGGCTATGTGAAGCACGGCCTGGACCCGCAGGAGGCGGCCCTGCGCGAGGGCCTGCGTCCCGGCCCGGACTGGGGCCGGGAGCCCGAGTCCCTGTGGGGCCGCGTCGGCGCCGGGGAGTCCCCGCTGACCGGCGGCGGCAGCCCCGTACCGACCCTGCCCGGCGACTATCCGGCGTACTACGCGGCCGTCGCCGAGGCGCTGCGCGAGGGCGGCCCCAACCCGGTCACCGCGCACGAGGCGGCCGCGGCCCTCGATGTCCTGGAGGCGGCCCGGCGTTCGGCCCGCGAGGGTGTGGCGGTGGCACTATGACGACGACCGCTCCCGAGATCCCCGAACTCGAGGCACAGGAGCGCCGCCTGACGCTCCCTCACTTCACCTACGACGACGCCTGGTCGCTCGGCACCCTGCTGGTGGAGCTGGCGCGGGCCCGCAGCGCGCCCGTCGCGATCGACATCCGCCGTAGCGGCCAGCAGCTCTTCCACGCGGCGCTGCCGGGCTCCACACCGGACAACGACGCCTGGATCGACCGCAAGCGCCGCGTGGTCGAGCGCTACGGCTGCTCCTCCCTGCTGGTCGGAACCCGCTTCCGCGCCAAGGGCACGACGTTCGAGGACTCCTCCCGCCTCGACGCGGACGTGTACGCGGCGCACGGCGGCGCGTTCCCGATCGCGGTGGAGGGCGCGGGCGTGATCGGCACGGTGGTGGTGTCGGGCCTGCCGCAGCTGGAGGACCACGCGTTGGTGGTCGAAGCCCTGGAGAGGTTCAAGGGATCGCTGTAGGACGCCGGGGATGCGGTGACGTACGGGTCAGCCGCGTGGACGCGAATCGCCCACGCGGCTGACCCGTGGCCGCCGGCTCCCGCGGCGCCCCCGTCGCCCCGGTCGTCCCCGCGGGGGGCCTATGCGTCCTTCAACTCCTGTCGCTGCCGCCCCAGTCCGTCGATCTCCAGCTCCACCACGTCCCCGGCCCGCAGATACGGCTTGGGCTCGGGCCGTCCCAGGGCCACGCCTGCCGGCGTCCCGGTGTTGATGACGTCACCCGGGTACAGCGTCATGAACTGGCTGACGTACCGGACCACTTCGGCGACGGGGAAGATCTGCTCCGCGGTGGACCCGTCCTGCTTCAGCTCCCCGTTGACCCAGAGCCTCAGGCCGAGGTTCTGGGGATCGGGGACCTCGTCCGCGGTCACCAGCCACGGCCCCAGCGGGTTGAACGTCTCGCAGTTCTTGCCCTTGTCCCACGTCCCGCCGCGCTCGATCTGGAACTCGCGCTCGGAGACGTCGTGCGCCACCGCGTACCCGGCGACGTGTGCGAGCGCTTCCTCCCGCGACTCCGCATAGCGGGCCGTACGCCCGATGACGACCGCGAGTTCGACCTCCCAGTCGGTCTTGGCGGACCCGCGCGGCACGAGCACGGTGTCATGGGGTCCGACCACCGTGTCCGCCGCCTTGAAGAAGATCACCGGCTCGGGGGGCGGTTCGGCGCCGGTCTCGCGGGCGTGGTCGTGGTAGTTCAGGCCGATGCAGACGACCTTGCCGATCCGGGCGAGCGGCGGCCCGATGCGCAGTCCGTCCGCGTCCAGCTCCGGCAGTTCGCCCGACTCGGCAGCGGCACGGACACGGCCGAGCGCCGCGTCGTCGGCGAGCAGCGGCCCGTCGATGTCGGGGACGAGACCCGACAGATCCCGCAGGGTCCCCCCGGCGTCGAGCAGCGCGGGCCGCTCCGCCCCCGCCGTACCGACACGCAACAGCTTCATGGTCGCCCTTTCCCTCGGTCGCGGCAGCCCGGCCGATGGGTGCGGCCGGAGTGGGACCGGGGCACAGCCATCGGAGGACTGGTCGATCCTCCAAGGTAGGGCGTCCGATCCGCAATACCCCGTTCACGGATCGGACCGGGCCGGGCCGGACCGGACCGCCCCGCCCGGCCACCGCCCGCGCTCAGCGGTACAGCACCACCCGCTCGACCGCGCTCCACGTCGTGCTGGTGACCACGTACAACGCGGCGGCCAGCGGCACCACCGCCACGGTGACCAGGGTGAAGAAGGACAGGAACGGCATGACCCTGGTGACCGTGCCGAGCCCCGGCACCTGCTCGCCCGCACCGGCCGGTACCGCGCTCAGGGCCGTCGTCCGCTGCGTACGCCGGACGTTGAAGGCGGCGACGGCCGCGACGAAAGCGAACAGACCGAGGTAGACGAGTCCGGCCGGCCCGAGGAGTCCGCCGTGGCCGAGCGCGTCCGTCCAGCGATCGCCGAGCGGCGCGGCGAACAGCGTGTGGGTGAGCAGGCCGCCCGCCTCGCCGCCGATCGTGGTGCTGGAGAACAGATGGTAGAGCAGGACGAAGGCGGGCAGTTGGAGGAGGCTCGGCAGCAGGCCCGAGAACGGGTTCACACGTTCGCGCTCATGCAGTTCCAGCACCGCCCGCTGGAGCCTCTCGGGGTTCTTCGCATGCTTCCTGCGCAGCTCGGCGAGCTCCGGTTGCAGCTTGGCGCGGGCTTGCTGACCGCGCGCCGCGGCCCGGGACAGGGGGTGGACGAGGAGTCGTACGAACGCGGTGAACAGGACGATCGCGGCGGCGGCCGCGGAGGCGTGGAAGAGCGGCTGGAGCAGATCTGCGAGCCGTTCGACCAGGCCGGCGAACACGGACATGAACGTGGACATGGGTGAGCCCTCCGGGGGTCTCGTCGCGCCGGGAGAAAGGAAGGTGTCGGCATGACGACCCGCGCGGGTCACACGTCTACGGATGAGCACATGCAGCGCATGCGGCATGTGCAACTCATGCAGCTCATGGAAGCGAGAAGCAACGAAGAAGTGTGGGCCCTACGCGGCGGTCGCCGGAAGGGCGCACCCCGGTGCCCGGGGACGACTGCGGCCCGGGGCGTCGGGGTCCCGTTGCGGCAGGAAGGCGGTGCGACGCTCCCGGTCGCGCAGGGCTGTACGCACCCGCGTCGGCGCCACGGCGGGCACGCTACGGGCGGCGATCAGCGCGCAGACGGCGAGTGCGGAGCCGGCCGCCGCGGTCGCGGCGAAGGCGAGGGCGACCGCGGTGTGCAGGCCCCCGGTGTCGAGAACCGCGACTTCGAGGAACAGCACGAGCAGCACGGCAGCGGGGCACAGATTCACCCGGCTACGGATCACCGACGCCCCTCCCCCTCCGCACAGGCTCGCTCTACACGGACTCCATCTCGATCGGCTCCAGCAACCTCTTCGGCTTGAGCATCGCCCGGCTGATCGGATCGGCCGGGTGCGGATCAGCTCCGGGTCCCGGCAACACTTCGACGTCCGGGACGGGTACGACGGTTCCGCAGTCGGGACATTCGCCGTACGGACCCAGTTCGCGTTCCGTCCCGCACGTCGCGTGCCGGAAGAGGAGCAGCCTGGCCTCGGTGTAGTGGTCGCGCCCCCACAGGCCGAGCGCGCGGAGGGTGGGCCACAGGGCGAGACCGCGGTCGGTGAGGACGTACTCGTCCCTCGGCGGCGATTCCTGGTAGCGACGCTTCTCGAGGATCCCTTCGGCGGTGAGGGTCTGGAGCCGCGCCGCGAGGACGGCGCGCGGGATGCCGAGGTGGACGAGGAAGTCGTTGTAGCGGCGTACGCCGTAGAACGCGTCGCGCACGATGAGCAGCGTCCAGCGCTCGCCCACGATCTCCAGCGCCCGGGCGATCGAGCACGCCTGTGTCGCGTAGTCCTTGCCGAGAGCCATGGCCCCACTGTAGCCACCCCCACCCGTCAGTTCAATGACCGAACCGACTTTGCCTCGCCTTGATTCAATGACCGAACCTGCACTGCTACGGTCGACCCCGAGAAGTTCAATGAACGAACTGACTGCATCCGACCGGCCCTCACCTGGAAGCGCAGGCCATGCCCCAGCTGGAAAGCACCGCAGCCACCGTCACCGCTCCCGCCTCGCCCCCTGTGGCCCAGGAAACCCCGCGGGCCCCCCGCACCCTCGCCCTGACCAGCGCGGCCACCGCCATGGCGCTGATGATCTACACGGCGCCGTCGGTCACCCTCCCGGACACCGTCGCCGCCCTGCACACCCCCGTCTCCGCCCAGGCCTGGCTGCTCAACGGCACCCCGCTGGGCCTGGCCGCGCTGCTCCTGGTGGCCGGCAGCCTCGCCGACGACTACGGCCGCCGCCGGATCTTCGTGGCCGGCACCGTCGCTCTCGGCCTCACCACCGTGCTCGGCGCCCTCACCACCTCGACCTGGCTGTTCACCCTGGCCCGCATCGCCCAGGGCGCGTCCAGCGCCGCCATCCTCGCCAGCAGCCTCGGCCTGTTGGTACAGGCCTATCCGAGCGCACGCGGCCGGCTGCACGCGACCGGTGTGTGGGGCGCGTTCGTCAGCGGCGGCATCGCCGTCGGCCCCCTGGTAGCCGGGGCGATGCCCAGCTGGCGGACCGCCTACGTCGTCCTCGGCGTCGCCATGCTCGTGGTCGCGGCCCTGTCGTCACGCGGCCTGTCGGAGTCCCGCGCACCCCGGGACGGCCGCCCGGACCTGGTGGGGGCGGGCGTTTTCAGCCTCGCCCTCGTCTCCCTGGTGGCCGCGCTGACCCTGGGCCGGGACGGCTGGCTGAGGACCCCGGTGCTCCTGCTGTTCGCGGCGGCCGCGGTCCTGGTCCTGGCCTTCGCCCTGATCGAGCACCGCACCCGCACCCCGATGATCGACCTCGCCCTGCTGCGCCGCCCGCGCTTCCTCGGCTCCGCGGCGGCCGGACTCTTCACGGGCATCGCGGTGATCGGCCTGTTCAGCTTTCTGCCGGCCCTGATCCAGCGGACGCTCGGCTTCTCGCCGATGCAGACGGCCTGGCTGTTCGTGATCTGGTCCGGACTGTCCTTCCTGGTCGCCCTCCAGGCGAAACGACTGGCGGGCCGCGTCTCCTCCCGCCACCAACTGGCCATCGGCTTCGCCCTGCACGCCGTCGCCATCGTGACCATGCTCGGCGCGATAGGCGCCCACTCCTGGCTGCGCATGCTCCCCGGCCTGGTGATCGGCGGCGTGGGCAGCGGCCTGCTCAACGCCGCGCTTCCGCTGGTCGCCGTGGAGTCGGTGCCCGCCGCACGGGCGGCGATGGGCTCGGGCGCCCAGCAGACGTTCCGCTACATCGGCTCCTGCGCGGGCGTGGCCCTCACCGTCGCCCTGGTCACCTCGGGCGGCGCCCCGGCGCACGGCGCGAACATCGCCTTGATCGTCTCGGCGATCCTGGCCCTGGTGGGAGCGGCCGGCGTCCTGGCCCTGCGGGAGCGGACCGTCTGAGACCTGGCCCTGCGGGAGCGGGCCGTCTAAGACCTGGCCCTGCGGGAGCGGACCGCAGTCGTCCACGCCGTACTGTGCATCCTCTACCGTTCGCCCACGGAGCCATGGGGCTGGCGAAAGCTTCTCATTACGCTGCCGGCTTCCTTGTTCATGCTCCCGGCACCGACAAAAGGCGGGCTGTTTCCCTTCAACGGCCCGATGTGGTCCATTTTCTTCGAACTGCTCGCAAACCTTTTGTGGGTGACGTTCTGGCGCCCCCTGCGGTCCGTTAAAACTCTCTTCGGAACCGTACTAGCCTGCGGTGTCCTTTATTCCCTCGCCCTCTTCCACTGGGGAACCGCGGCCGTCGGTCTGACCTGGGCGACCTTTCCCGGCGGGCTGGCGCGGGTGTGCTTTTCCTTCGGCGCCGGACTGCTGGTCCACCGGTTGCGGGACAGACCGCGCACCCCGGGCGTCCCGCCACTGCTGCTGATGGGCGCACTGCCCGCCCTGGCCTTGTTCAGCCCCGGCCTGGTCGCCCAGCTCCTGTGTGTTCTGCTGGTGTTCCCGCTCATCGTCCTGCTCGGCGCGAAGACCGAGCCCTCGACCGCCGTCGGGCGCTGCTGCGATGTGCTGGGCAAGGCGTCCTACTGCGTGTACGTGCTGCACCGGCCGCTGGGGGCCCTGGTGTACGCGGCGGCTCTGCAGTTCACCGGACGGGGGCTGGAAGCCTTCGCCCCTGGGGCGGTCTGGTGTTCCTGGCCGGGCTCGTGGCAGCGGGCCTGGTACTGACGGACCGGGTGGAGACCCCGGCGCGGAGGTGGCTGACGCGCCGTCTGGCCCGCGACCACCGCCGGCCACTGCCCGCTCCCCGCCACGGCGACGCGCCCCTCGCACCGGCCGACCCGGACCACGACGCCACCACGGCTCCACCACGCAAGCCGTAGTCACGGCCCCACACCGAGGGACACCCGCCCGGCGCTCACCCGCCCCCGCCGCCGGTCCCGTTCCCGTCCTCCGGCGCACGTGCGCTCCGGCCCCGGCCGACCGTCAGCGCCCAGCGCACGGCCGAGGACGCCTCGACGGACACCGTGCCGCCACGGTCCGCTCCCGTCAGCGCCATCTGGTTGCAGACGGAGCTGACCCGACCCGCCTGGCACTCCAAGGGGAACGAGGCGCCCACGGATCGCACCGCGACGCGGACACTCCCCCGCCCCTCGCACGCCACGGCGACGACAAGTGCGTCACCCTTCCCGCCCCTGCCGAACTCGATGCTCGCGCTGCCGCCGCCTGGCGCCCGACGACCCACGACGGTGTCCCCGCCGCCCAGCTGCGGCACCGCGAGCAGGGGCCGTCCGGTGCCGGCGGCCCCCGTCGCCTCATCGTGCTCGGGCGGAGGCGTGAACACCCCTGTCGGCGTGGGGCCCTTCCCGTTCCCGCCCGGCGCCGGTCCCCGTCCCGCGGCGGAGTGGCCGTGCGTACAGGCGACGAGCGAGAGCACCATCGCCGCATACGCCAGGGCCGGCCCCAGTGGAGCACGACGCGGCACACCGGTTCTACGAAGCACGTCCGACCTCCCTGACGACCCAGGCGACCACCCCGGTCGAGCCCTTGACGCCGTCGACGTCGATCCGGACGGGCCCGTGCGGGGTGATCCGCCGCCGCACCACCGACCGGTCGCACGGCACTCCTGTCTCCGTACCGGTGCCGGCCGGCGTGAACACCGCCCGCGCACTGCCCCGGCCGATGCAGACCAGGTCGAGCCGGTAGGCCCGGCCCCGGCCGAGCGAGGGCTCGGTGTGGATGCCCTCGGCGACACGTTCCGTCCCGGCCTCGACCATCGCCCCGCCGCCGCCGAAGCCGCCGAAGCCGCCGAGCATGGCCTCGGCCTGCTCACCGAGCTGCTTCTCGTCGAACTGCTGCGCGCCAAGCCTCTGTTCGGCGGCCCCGGCAGCCGCCCGGGAGGCACTCGGCGAGGCCGCGCCGGACGCGGCGGCCTCATGGCCGTCGGATGCCGCGCACGAGACGAGCCCGAGCGCCGCCGCCATCACGGCACCTGCCGCCAGCCGGGCCCGCAGGCGCGCAGTGGCCGTACTCGTAGAGATCATGACCGGTTCCCCCTGCGTCCTGAGTCCCGGGAACCGTACTGCCGGGCGACGAGCCCGCCGGAGGTTCTGAGCAAGACATGAGGTTCCCCCATCTCCGCTCCTCCTCGCCCCCACTCCTCCCCACCCCTGTCGTTCGAGGCCCCGGACGAACGAGGACCCCACGGCCGCCACCTGGAAGTGGACGGCGGACGCGGAACAACGCGCGATGCTCGTCAAGACGCGAGGCGCGATCAGCGGGGATCACCAACATGTCATGTACGCGCCCGCACCACCCCTGATCAACCAGGCTCGGCGCTCCGCCCGTTGATCCACGGGGCGGAGCGGCGCGTCCACACGGGGGTGCGCCTGTCATCGACAGGGTCGACCAGGAGAAGCAGGGTGCGTCAAGGCCTGATCCGCAAGGGGATCGCTACGGCGGTCGCAACGGTCGCGCTGCTCGGCGGCGCGGCGATCGCCGCGCCGAGCGCGAGCGCTGTCACCACCGCGAAGTGCAACCTCGACGAACCGGACAGGGACTACTACAAGATCGACACGGACGGGGTGAACCTCCGCAAGGGCCCCGGCACCGGCTACACGTCGCTCGGGCTGCTGAGCAAGGGCACCAAGTTCACGTACTACTGCACCAAGACGTACCCCGAGGTGTGGTGGTACGGCAAGGTGACCTCCGGCCCGCACAAGGGCCAGACGGGCTGGGTCTACGCCGACTACGTGACCTACTGACCGCACGAGGCCGGCGGGCACCGCGGCCCGAGCCGCCCGTCCCGCCGGCCCCTTCGTCCTCGCGCGGGTCTCCACCTGACACGAGGGTCTCTCCCGACACCGCACGGGAAACCCTTGACGGACCCCTGGCCTGGGAATCTCTCTCGTTTGTCGGTCGTCGGCAGTACGGTGTCCCCCATGCGCCCCGACACGCCTGCCGAGAACGTCGACCACAACGCCGAAGCAGCACGCCTGGAGCGGACTGCCGGCCTGTACCCCGAGGACGCCGAACACCTGCTGCTGCAGGCCGCGGCCCACCGGGAACTGGCAGGTGACCGCCCCGGCGCGACCGCGCTGTACGACCGCCTGCTGTCGTCCTCCGAACCCTTGGAGAACCCCCACCTCGTCCGCGCCCTGAAGGCGTCGAACCTGTGGGAGTACGACCATGAGGCGGAGGCCCGGGCGATCATCGACGGAATCCGCGCGTCCGCCACCCGCCAGCCGGCGCCCTGGCTGATCGTCGCGGAGTCGCTGGAGTCGCACGACGAGCTGGAGTCGGCGGAGGCGACATTCACCCAGGGGCTGCGGCTCCTGCTCGACGACACCACGGAGCCCCCGCAGTCCACGCACCCGCTCCTCTACGGCCGCCATCGGGTCCGCCGCATGCTGGGCGCGGCCCATGACGACTGGGACACGCTGGCCGACACCCTCCACTCCTCCCCGGTGTCCCTGGACGAGCTCCACGACCCGAAGCGGATCTGGTCCCTGGGTTCGGACAACCCGGCGGAGCTCCAGGCCGAGATCAGCCGCCTGCGGGCAGAGCTGGGCGCATACCGGGAGGCCCTGTCCCGCCCGTTCCCGGTCGCGGTCCTGCACTGGCCGGCCCCCGAACTCCAGGAACTGGTGTCGGCGTACCCGTCCCTCGCCACCGAGTACGCCTCCCACACGGAACACCAGGCGACGATAGAACGCTCCCTGAGGGAACTGTCCGCCTCCGGCACCCCGAACCTGGGCATCGTCACCGGCACGGTCCCGTCCTACGAGGCCTTCGCAGCCTCGGAGGGCACCACCCCGGGAGACACGGCCCTCCTCCCCCAGTACGCCACAACACTGGCGGCCCGGGGCCGAGCGGTTGTTTGGCCACCGGAGCGGGGCGGGGCGTGTTGGTGCGGGTCGGCGCGGGTTTACGAGGGGTGTCACGGAGGCTGACCGATTCCGCCCATCGTTGCAACTCATCGCCGTCGCCCTAGGAGCCGCAGAGAACCGGCGTGACCATGGGCGCTGCAGAGGACTACGCTCTGCGGTGTGTCCGAAGTCCCCGAGTGGAAGGCGCCGGAGGGTTCATGGGCTTCCTCCGCCGCTCGCCGTCGCAACATGCAGGCGATCCGCAGCCGCGACACCCAACCCGAAAGACTGATCCGGCGGCTGGTTCACGCGAAAGGGTTGCGCTATCGCGTCGCCGCCCGCCCCCTTCCCGGCCTTCGCCGGACGGCAGATATGGTATTCCGCCCGGCGAAGGTTGCCGTGTTCATCGATGGCTGCTATTGGCATGGCTGCCCTGAGCACTATGTCCCCCCGAGAACGAACCCGGGATATTGGTCAGAAAAAGTGCTACGTAACGTTCAGCGCGACCGCGACACGGATGAGAGACTCACGGAGGCCGGATGGCTCGTGCTCCGCTTCTGGGAGCACGAGCCTTCAGACGCCTGCGCTCACAAGATCGCCAATGTTGTCCTTGGGCGTCGCGGGGATTCGCGGGGCCACTGAAACAGGAAACTCCATCTGCTCAGGAACAGCTTCCCCAGATGCTGCTTCAGCGGATTCCATTTCGTATTCCTTGAGCAGTTCACCTCGATGTTCCGGGCGCAAGACAGCAGCGATGGCACGCCCCACAGCCTCAGCAACCGGGGGCGGAAATGCATTCCCCACCTGCCGGTAGCGAGCCGTTTTCTTTCCCTGGAATTTCCAATTACGTGGGAAACCCTGGATAATCGCAGCCTGCTCAACGGTCAGCATCGGGCCAGCTTCCCGGAAGAGGTCCCGTTCCGGATCACACTCTTCGGGATCGTTAGCAACACCCATAGCGTCCACGCCCATGGCTGCCCAAGCCCGCTTGGCCCTGGTAGGACCGAGGTCGGCACCGCCGTGCTTCCTCGACCCGCCCACAAGGGTCGGAGCTACGCCCTTGCCGGCCGCCGCAGCTTTCTCCGCAGCCTCAAGCCAGTCTTCATATACGTCCCCCCCTGTGCGATCACCGGGCCGGGCGGGATGCCCCCACTGGTTCTTATCCCAGAACTCTTTACAGCGCTCCCTCATGGTCCTTTCGAGCTTCTCCGCAACCGTGGCACCTCCCCCTTTAAGGAGCTTCGGCCAGGCGAAATCAAAATCACTGCCAGCGAGGATATCTTCACGGAAGGCAACAAGAATCGCACGGGGACGCAACTGCGGCACACCAAAGTCGCTGGCGTCAAGCCGCCGCCAAACCCCTCTCATCGCTAGGTCCTGGTTCGCCGGAAGCGAGCTTTCGTCAACCTCCGGGACAGAATACCCGGCATCTCGCAGCTTTCCGAGAATATAATTGCGGTATTCGATGAAAACCTCAGGAGGCTCAAGAATCCCTCGCACATTTTCAATCATGACCGCCTTGGGCTTCAAGGCCCTGACGATCCTCAGCGCATCCGGAAATAGGTCGCGCTCGTCATCCGGTCCGAGCTGCTTTCCGGCCAGAGAGAATGGTGGGCATGGGACACCACCGGCGAGCAAGTCAAGATCGCCCTCGTTAAGCCCAAGGCTCGCATGCACTTCCGAGCCAAGGAATTCCCGGACATCCATCGGTTCGAGGCTCTGCGCCTTCTTCCGGGTCCACCCAGGCCAGCCACCTACGTTCGCCCGAAGCGTCTGCACCGCATGGCGATCCCACTCAACGAGCGCAAGGTGATCAAAGCCGGCGTCGTGCAGCCCAACGGCTTGCCCGCCGGCCCCCGCACAGATCTCGATCGAGGTCAGTGGCGAGGCGAACTGCGGACGCTTCCGGCCGCTGGCGCGCATGGGCGCTCCTCCTGGTGTGGCGAAAAACACGCGTTGGACTTCGTCGGGACAGTGATCATTGTCCCGACGACACCAGGAGTCTCCCAAACTCAATCCGTCAAAGCCACCGACTGCTCATGTGGCTCAGCAAGGCCTCGATGTCGCTCGGTGCAAGGCCAGCCGCAACAGACGGCTCTTCTTGCAGGTCAGAGAGCTGCTGGACGGTCGGGTCGTCCAGGATCTTCCCCATGAACTCCAGTTTCTGCTCCAACCGCGCCGCAACCACCTCATCAATGGTGTTCCTCACAGCCAGGACCGTCACCCGGGTATCCGTCCCCGGCTCGAGGCCGAGGCGATGGATCCGGTCAAGGCTCTGCAGGAACCGTCCCGCCATGAAGTCACGGTCCACATACACAGCGTCGTGACAGACGTGGTGCAGGCTGATCCCCTCTCCGAGGGTCGCGGGGTTAGAGATCAACACCATGCAGTTCGGGTCTTCCCGGAAGCGTCGCAACTGTTCATCCCTGTCGGGCGTACCCCCGTAGACAACGGCTGGACTGTACTTCGCAAGCAACTGCTCCAGAGTCGTAAGACTCCGCACAAACGTGGTCCACAGCAGTGTCTTTCGGCCCCGCTCCGCATTCTCTGCGACTATCGCTGCCGCCTCCTTGTACTTGGGAGACAACTCGTAGTCGGGCAGGTTCTGCATGAGGGAGTACAAGGAACTTCCCTGGGGGATGTCCATTGGCGGCAGCTGATACGCCAACGGCTCATACCTGCTACCGCCCTCAAGGAGCAGGGCTGGACTCGTAGCTGCCATGAGCAGCCGTAGAGCCGTCTTGCCGAGCGAGCTGAGGTCCTCCCTCGCCGCTCCGCTGTTCATACCACCGACCAGAGAACTGTAGATTTCGTCATGCAACGGAGGCATGTCCAGGTGCCGGATCGCAAGGTGGACAGGAGGAAGGCCCAGCTCCTGCTTCGTCGTCCGGGTGAACAGTGGCCGGAGAACGGTGCTGGCGTAGGCAAGGTCTCCGCCCGCCACAGCTCGGACTACGGTGCGCTGGCCGTGGCCCGGCCAGACGAAGCCCAGCAGATTCTCCAGGTCCTTCGATCCGTTTGGCGCTGGCGTCCCAGTAAGGATCATTCGCCGCTCAGCAAGGGGACCGAGTGCCATGCACGCGGCGCCGTACGTGCCTCGTGCGCCGAGCTTCATCCTGTGCGCCTCATCAAGGATGATCATCGAAGGCGCCGCTTTCAACCAACTAGCCAACGTGGCCAACGAGCGGTCCAGCCGTTCGTAGTTGACGATAAGAACCTCTGCCCATTGATCCATTGATCCATCGAGAACGTGGGTCCGCAGTGGATACCTGAAACATACGGCGGTCTCGTAGCGCCAGGACTCGTAGGCCGACTTAGGGCACACCACCAGCACCCGGCTCACGCTTCCTTGAGCCTTCTGCGCGGCGTAGACCGCAAGAGCTACGCGTGTCTTGCCCGCACCGGGGACGCTGAAGTTGGCCCCATGCTGGAGCGACAGCAGCTTTGCGATGTCACGAAGCTGGAATGTGCTGAGTTCAGCTTCCCACGTGTCTCCGAGCAAGCTCCGAACTGAGCTAGGGGCAACCTCACCCTGCGGCCGAGAACCAGCAAGCCGTGCCTCGACTGTGTTCGCATCCCTGACGACGCTCGTCACGAGGTTGCGCAGCTCAGGAGCCCACTCCACTCCCTCGTGATGAGGCCAGCCGCCAAGAACCGCAAGGTCGGCGAGCAGTTCGTCGAGGGCGACTGATGCGCTGAGCGGGCCGAGCTGGCCGCCCGTGCGGAATCGGGCGGCCAGTTCGACGAGGTCTTGCTGGTACTGATCAGTTGTCCTGAGGACGACTCGTGTGCGCGTCTCGTCAAGGCCGAGGTGCAGGGACGTTTCCGAGTTGTCCGTCACCGAGAGCCCTCCGCAGCCGCGGCCTCCAGCAGCCAGGCAACTCCGTCCCCAGGATTAGGCAGGCCACGGCCGGCCTGCTGTGCCAGCTTCCGAAGGCTGCCACGGAGCTTCAGCACCGCCTCGTCGAAGACCTCCTCATCCAGGCTCCGGGAGGTACGGGCCTGGACAAGGTCCATCACGCACTGATCGATGCTCGCACAGGCCTCTGCAAGGCGAGCAGGCGCAAGCTGCTTGCGCTTCCGCAACCGTGCGTTGCGGCCAGCAGCGTCAATCGCCTCGTCAAACGCCCTCCTCGCTTCGTCGAGTACGGCCTGGCCCTGTGCTTTGTCACTATCGAACAGCTCCGGACCAGCACTCCGAGCCGCAGCGCTGGCGCGGAGAATCTGATCGTTCAGCGCCCGAGCCTCGGAAACGGCAGAGGAGGTCGAGGGTACCGTCAGACCAAGTCCCGGAATGGACACTGCATCCGGCTGTGGTGCGTCGGAGTCGCCCATGGCCAGCGTGGCCGGCAATGTACGGCCCAGGTGCCCCTCCTTCAAGAACTCCTCGTCGATATGCCGGACGTCGGTCTTCGAGAAGTCCAGGAGGATAGCGGCCAGCCGCCATTCCTTGAGGACCTCCGCCTGGTCACGGTCGACGGTCTCAAGTTTGACGTACAGGCGGTGGAGTTCCTTGAGACGCTCCTGCGCCCCCTCCCAGTCCACCAATCGCAGCGCGACACCTCCGCCGCTCTTGCTCCGGTCGATCAACTCCTTGATCGTGCTCAGGATCCAGCGCTCCTGGTGATACGTCTTGACCTGGATCCTGAATTCCTTGGCGATCTGCTCCGGCGTCCGGCCGAGCGCTGCCTGCTCCTCCATCGCCAGAAGCTTGTTGATGAACGTGTAGTCACGACGATGGTCCTTGCGCAGCTGCAGGGACAGTTCGACGGCGTTAATGTCCGCCCATGTGAACGACTCAGGCAGGACCCCAACCCGCATCGACTGAACACCAAGCTCCCGCAGCGCGGCAGCGCGCGTGTTGCCATTCACCAAGATGCCGTGATGTGTCACGAGGCCAGGGTCGTTCTGGCCGAACTGCTTCAGGCTGTCCTTCAGTGTGTCGAACTCCGGGTCCCGCAAGTTCGGATCGGCCGGCGACGCCTGGAGCAGGAACTTCAGATAGTCCTGGCTTTCGGCACTCCAGGGGTCCTTCTCCAGGGCCTCGTCACGAGCCGAGTCATGGCTGCGCTGGGCACGGATCCGGTGCGTACCCGGGTTGAAGTACAGCCCGTTGAGCGGGAGATCAATCACCTCAGCGTGGGCCTGCTGCTCATTCCAGTCCACCGTGACGGTCTCCCTGGTGCCGCCGGCGGCCTTGACCTCCTCCACCTTCTTTTTGATCAGTTCACTGAACTCGGCCGCCCGAGGCGGCGGCGGAAACTCCCGTAGCATCGCTTTCCCCGTTCTGTCCTAGTCGTCCATGTCATCGAGCGTGTCGGCAACGGCCTTACGAGAGTCCTCAGGCAGAGTCCTGTAGAGGCCCCAGATCTTCTCCATGGGGCTGAGGGACCGCTGGTCGGCAACAATCCACGCCGAGAAGACCTGTCGTTCCATAGGAGACAGAGCTTCCGCCAAGTCGAGGATCACTCCCAAGTCGACTTCTCGATCGGCTCCGCCCGCCCCACACCGCTTGCATTCCGTGACGAGCTGATAGTCGACCGTTCCGTCCGGCATCAGCACCTTGCGGCGAGCAACGTTCAACACCGACAAGGTGATGCCGTCCTCGTACGCCTCGCCGCCCGCGATGCCGCACGAACGGCACAGGTAATTGTCAGCCTGGAACACCTTCAGGCGCTGGGCCGCCGTGAGGCTGTTCTTGTGCTTCGGCGCCTTGGACTTGCCCGGGATCCAGACGTCCTCGCCCCTGGCCACGAAGCGCTGCTCCTGCTGCTTCAGCGAAGGGTCATCGCGGCTGGTGTCGATGCGCCAGCCGCGATCCCGCAGATCCCGAATGCGCCGGTCGATCTGAGCGACATCCGGGAAGGCCGCGCGCAACTGTGCCTTCGTAAAGATCTTGTCCTCGCCCACTACAAGAAGAAGCCACAGCGCCGCACGCGCCATGCTCCCCAACTTCGTGTCCTGCCAGGACGGCAGCGTCATCCAATGCCTCCGGTCATGTCGCGCGGCATACCGCATCAAGCCAGTGCAATGCACAGCAAAACTGCACAATGCAGGCTTGCACCCCCCGCTTCTCGAGCGGCTCCTTAGCCAGTCTGACACCACACCCCGAAAGGAAGTCCAGCGCCAGAACACTTGCTCCAGAAATAGCAAGGACCAACTCCCCGCCGTTCGGGCACAATTGCGGGATCGGGATCACAGCCCCGTTTGAAACCCGGAGACAGAGCGGCATGACAAAGCGCAGCACCGGCACGGCTCAACTTGACTGGATCGAGAAGGAGTTCGGCAGTGACGTTCCTGCTGGCAAGCGCGCCCTCGCACGGGCACTACAAGGGCTCTGCCGTCACTTCGCCGATGTCGACCAATCGGGCATACCCACCGGAAAGCGACCAACTCAGGCCAGAGCAGCAAATCGCATTTTCAGCAACGAAAGCTCTCTGTCCAGATTCCTGAGCGGGGACTCCGTCCCCAGCCTGAGAATCATCGAGGAGCTGTACAGAACGGCCTGCTCAGACACTGGCGGGGAAGGCCGCGTCGGCATCACGCTTGAGGAACTCAGGAACCTCCGCGACCGGGCACAGGCCGAGAGGCGCTGCCGCAACTGCGCCGAGCTGGTTGCAGAACTCGCCGAAGTCACCCAGCGCCTCCGCGAGGCGAAGGCCGAAGGCAGTTCCCTGCGGCAAACCAGTGAGCACAACGCCAAGGAGCTTGAAGCCCTACGCGACGACGTGAGGATGCTGACGGCAGCGATCACAGAACTGAAGGCAACCAGGGCCGGCTTGCAAGCCCGTCTCGCGGTTCACGCGTCGTCGGCTCCGCTGCCGGTCCCCCGCCGGAGGGGGGACCGGCAGCGGAGGAAGAACGATGTTGCCGCCACTCGCCTGGTGGCCAAGCAAGCGGGAGAGCTGCACAGCGGCGGCCGGCGGGACGCGGCACTCTCTCTGCTGCGCCACACCTCGGAGGTACTCAGCCACCCTGAGACGGCGACACTGCTTGGCCTGCTGAGACGGGAACAGCAGGACAGCCTCGCTGACAACTTGATCCACATCTACGGTCGGGATCAAAACTCCCAGGACATCCTGCACGTGGCTCTGGAACTACATAAGCAAGGCGCTACCGATGACGCCGGCGCGCTTCTCCGAGCCGCACTGGAATGACTGTCGGCACGCGCTTTGCGGCTAAGCCGCCCCCGTCTCGGCTTCGTAGTGCGTCTGCGCCCGATCGAGGATGTCGTCCGGGTCATGGCCCTGCGCGGCAGTCCAGTGAAGGAGGTCAGCGATCAGCTCAATTGCCGCCTGCTCAAGGACAGCGTTCCGTTTGCCACCCTGGAGCACAGCCTCGCCGGCGGAGCCCCGATAGCTCTTGAGTGCCTTCACGGCGCGTTCGATGCGTCGGTACGCGGGCTCTGGGCTGAACGCAATCTCGCACCAGACCGCCTTGCCAGCAGCCGTCAGGCCCACCCCCCAACTCAGGGCGAGTGCCGCGATGAGGTGCAGGCCGCGACCGCGCTCCTCGTCGCAGCCTGGGCTGCTCAGCGACGGCAGCTTGCCGCTCTTGTCATGCACTTCGACGCGTAAACGCTCTTTCTGGCACTCCAGGACCAAGGTCGCTGACACGCCCTCGCCGACGTGCTTGATGACATTCGTTGCCAGCTCCGAAACGAGAAGCTCCACCTCATCGGCAGCGGTGGGCGTCCCCCACTGCCTGAGCTGCGCAACAGCGGCTCTCCGGAGCAGAGACACCTCCGTCGGTACCGCCTCGAAAGGCAGAACACAGCGGAGTCGGGGCTCGGCAGCCTCGCAGCAAGTCATGGTTGCTCCTCCCTCCCAGGCCACAACACGCACTAAACCCGTCGTGTCGGCATGGATGCACTGCGTAGCGGTCGTGAGCCCGAGGATGGCACAGAGAAATCTCGCTGTGTAACTTCTCACGAGAATCCATCGAGTGAATCTGGTGGTCGGGCTCCTCTCGGGCTGCCTAGCCTGATGCGCGTCGCCGGGCGTGTCGCCCGACGCTCGCGCAGAGGAGCCGCATGTCCGTACGAGCCACCACCCGCCGTCGGCAACTGGGCGCAATGATGCGCAAGTTGCGTGCTCGCAAGGGACTGACACTTGAGGAAGCCGGAGGGCTTGTCGGCGTATCCAAGGCGACGGTCAGCAGGTATGAGACTCAGGCAGGTCCAGTCAAGTGGATCGTGGTGGATGCACTGTGCCGGGAATACGGAGCAACCGAGGCTGAGCGGCGCGCCGTAGTCGCGTTGGCGAAGGACGCCAAGCAGCAAGGCTGGTGGCGCTCCTTTGCCGACTCCATCCCGGAGAGCATGAACCTTCTGCTGACACTTGAGGACGAGGCTGTCCGCGAAGACCACTTCTGCTGCGTCTACGTCCCTGGTCTTCTGCAGACCCGCGGTTACAGCACCGCGCTTCAGAAGGCCAATGAAGTGCCGCTGGAGCCAGAAGAGGTCGAGCGGCTCGTGGATATCCGCATGAAGCGGCAGGAGGTCCTCACCCGCCAGAAGCCTCCGCGGCTGTGGGCGATCCTGGACGAGTCCGTGATTCGACGGGTTGTCGGCTCGTCAGAGATCATGAAGGAGCAGCTCGACCGGCTGCTCGAAGCGAACGAGTCTCCCCACATCACACTCCAGGTGCTCCCCTTCTCCAAGGGAGCCCACGCTGCAGCGCTTGGGAGTTTCGTGATCATTGGTGGCGCCGAAGCAGCCCTCGACGTGGTGTACGTCGACTTCCACACGGGGTCACTCTTCCTCGAGAAGGACGAGGAGCTAGAGCGATACAGACTTGCGTTCGAGTATCTCAGGGCACAAGCGTTGGACATGGAGGCTTCCTCCGCCATGATCCACCGCGCCCGCCAGGAGCTGTGAATGACCGCTGATTCTCCGTACCCCTCCGAGCCGATGTGGTTCAAGTCGTCGTACAGCGGCGGCAATACCACCGAGTGCGTGGAGTGTGCGTACGTCACCAACAGCACGCTTATACGGGACTCGAAGGTCGCAAGTGGGCCTGTCATCGCAGTCGGACGCGAGGCGTGGCGATGCTTTTTGAGTGTGGTGTGTCAGGACACCCCAGCGCCCAGCACCTGACGGCTCCACGAGCCGCCTGCGCGGCCGGCGCCCGTCGTCTTGGGCGGAGCGTGGGTGCCGCTCAGCCTTGAGACTCTTGTGGCCCGGTTCTACGAGTCGGACAACCCCGGGCAGCGCCGCCGCCGAGGCCCTCGTCGGGGGGCTGAAGGCCGCGCCTGCCTGTCAGGGCCCGGAGGTGGTGTCGCTCGTGGGTGGCGCCCCGGCGTCGTGTGCGGCCTCCGGGCCCTGAGAGGTCGTCAGCCGAACTGGCCCGGCTGGTAGTCGCCCGCGGGCTGCTGGACGAGCACGTTGATGCGGTTGTACGCGTTGATCAGAGCGATGATGCCGACCAGCGCGGCGAGCTGGTCCTCGTCGTAGTACTTGGCGGCGTTCGCCCAGACCTCGTCGGGGACGCCGCCCGCCGCGTCGGCGACGCGGGTGCCCTGCTCGGCCAGTTCCAGGGCGGCGCGCTCGGCGTCCGTGAAGACCGTGGCCTCCCTCCAGGCCGCGACCAGGTGAAGGCGCTGGTGGGTCTCCCCCGCGGCCACGGCGTCCTTGGTGTGCATGTCGGTGCAGAAGCCGCAGCCGTTGATCTGGCTGGCGCGGATCTTGACCAGCTCCTGGGTCGCCGCCGGCAGCGTCGAGTCGGAGATGACCTTCCCCGCCGAGTTGATGTGCCGGAGGTACTTGGCGCCGACGCTGTTGCCGAAGAAGTTGAGACGAGCATCCATGGTGATCTCCTTTTTTCCTGGCCGTGGTGACCGTTACACAGCACTGACGGAGCGGAACGACGCGATGTGACAGCCAGGGCGGGGATGTGGGGTGTGACCCGCGCCACGCCTCCAGTGGGCGCGTCACGAGGGGCGGGTGAGGGGCCGGACGTCTGCGTACGGGGTGGCGCGGCTCGCCCGGGCACCCCGGCGACGTGGGTGATCCACGTGCGGAGTTAGCCTCGTCGGGCCGGGGTGCGCGGTCGGGGACAGGGCCGCGCGGCCGGCTCGGAGTCGTACAGCGGAAGGCGGCAGCAACGATGGCGAAGGTTCCTACGGCCCTGGTGGCCGCGAGTGGGCTCGTCGGCGGGTACGGAGTCGCCCGCTGGAGCAAGAAGCGCCAGCTCGGCGGGGCCGTGCTGGCCGTCGCGGGGGCCACGGCCGCGCAGCGGTGGCGGCGGCAGGCCGGGGGACCGGCGGCCGGGGCGCTGACCGCCGCGTATGTCGCCGCGTTCGCCGGGTCGCATCCGCTGGCCAAGAAGGTGGGCGCCTGGCCTGCCGTGTTCGGGGTGGCGGGTGCCGTGGCCCTGGCGTCGTGGGCCGTGGCGGACCGACGCGGTTAGCCTCCGGTTCTCTCCGGACGCCCGCCGGCGCTCACGCCACCGGCCGCGCTCGGGCCGCCTCGTTCCCGGTGCGCCCGGTCGGCCGGGCGTCGCCCGGTCCCCGTACGCCCTGGAACGTCTTGCGGTACGCGTACGGGCTGGTGCCCACCACCCGTTTGAAGCGGTCCCGGAAGGCTGTCGGGGAGCCGAAGCCCGCCTGGGCCGCGATGCGTTCGACCGGGTACGACGTGGTCTCCAGGAGGTACTGGGCGCGCCGGATGCGGGCCCGGTGCAGCCACTGCAGGGGCGTTGTGCCGGCCTGTTCGCGGAAGCGGCGGTTCAGGGTGCGGGCACTCATGCCCGCACGGGCCGCGATGTCGTCCAGGGTGAGGTCCCGGTCGGCGTTCTCCTCCAGCCAGCGCAGCAGCGGCTCCAGGGTGTTCCCGACGGGGGCCGGCGGCCGGGCGTGGACGATGAACTGGGCCTGGCCGCCCTCCCGTTCGAGCGGCATCACCGACAGCCGGGCCGCGTCCGCCGCGACCGCCGAGCCATGGTCCTTGCGGATCATGTGCAGGCACAGGTCGAGCGCCGCCGCCGCGCCCGCCGAGGTGAGGAACTGGCCCTCGTCGACGTAGAGCACCTCCGGGTCGACCGTCACCTCCGGGTGGCGCTCGGCGAGCAGGGGCGCCGCGACCCAGTGGGTGGTCGCCCGCCGCCCGTCCAGCAGACCCGTCGCCGCGAGCACGAACGCGCCCGCGCACACGGAGGCGATACGGGTGCCGTTGGCCGCGGCCGCGCACAGGGCCTCCTTGACGCCCGCCGGCAGCGGCAGGGCCGGGGTCGCCGTGCCCGGCAGGATGATCGTGTCAGCCTCCGCCAGTGCCTCCAGCCCGTACGGGGCCCGGATCCGGAACGTCCCCGCGTCGACCTCCTCCTGCGGTGCGCAGATCCGCACCCGGTACGCGGAGCGGCCGTCGGGCAGCCGGGTGCGCGAGAAGACCTCGATCGGGGCCGAGAGGTCGAAGGGGATCACCTGGTCGAGGGCCAGGACCGCCACGGTGTGCATGGCGAGAGAGTAGGGGTACGACGGGTTCGTGCCAAGGCGGGTACGAGAGCAGGCGGGGGGATGTGCGCAGGTCGGCGGGCATCCGTAAGGTCATCCGTGTCGTGGCCGGAATCTGTTGAGGGGTGGCAGTTTCGCCACTGTCTGAAGATCGGTCCGGCCCCTAGCCTCGGCCCGTGACCAAGTTCCTTCTCGCCGTCCATGTCCTCGCCGCGATCGTCGCCATCGGGCCCGTCGCCGTCGCCGCGAGTCTGTTCCCGCCCACCGCCCGCAAAGCGCTCGCCGAGCCCGGGGAGGCCCGGCACCACCTCGGGCTGCTCCACCGCATATGCCGGATCTACGCCGTCGTCGGCGTCGTCGTCCCGGTGTTCGGGTTCGCCACCGCGAGGAACATGGGCGTGCTGGGCAGCGCCTGGCTGATCGTGTCGATCGTGCTGACCGTGCTCGCCGCGATCGTCCTCGCCGCGCTGGTGCTGCCCCGGCAGGAGGCGATCCTCGAAGGTGTCGACGGGGGGACCGTCGGCGAGCGGGCCACCGTGCGGCTCGCCATGGTGACCGGGATCTTCAATCTGCTGTGGGCAGCCGTCACCGTGCTGATGATCGTGCGTCCCGGGTCGACCACGGGAGCCTAGGTCTCACAGGGGGTTTGCGAGGGTCAGGTCCTCCCTGGCCCACTCCCCCCTCAGGGCGCGCGCCACCGAGGCCGCCGTCAGTACCCCGGCGGAGATCAGCAGGGTGAAGAATCCCCAGGCCAGCGGCCAGACCGAGGCGTCGGGCCCCGGGTGGGTGCGGAACGAGACACGCATCAGCGCGGCCGGGGGTGCCGCCACCAGCAGCACCGCCCAGCCGAGCCGGTCCCAGTGGCCGAAGTAGGCCGCGAGGAGCAGCAGAGCCAGCCCGAGGAGAGCGACGCCGACCGCTGTCACAGGGGTCGTCTCCTCGGTGGCGCCGGGGGTCGTGGGCCGGTTGCGCAGGTCCCAGGGCAGGCACAGCAGATACGCCACGGCGGCGAGGGCCGCACCGAGCAGGCGGATCAGCCAGCGCGCGGGCAGAGGGCACGTTCGCAGGGGGCGGAGCAGCTTCTCGGTCATGCGTACGAGGATTCCGGCGCCGCGACGGGGCCGACAGAGTACGGGTACTCGGGTACCCGTACTCATCCGACTCGGCGTCTTGGGGCTCCGGGGGCCATGCGGTCGTCGGGGTGGCGGCTATGGGGTCGCCTTCGCGCTCGCCGCTTGGGCTACGGGGTCGCCTTCGCGCTCGCCGCTTGGGGCACCGCCGTCAGCGGCAGGGCGATGTCCTCCAGCGAGCGGCGTTCCGCGCGTACCGCGAGCAGGGCCGCGACCAGGCCCGCCGCGCACATCAGGCCCGCTCCGATCTGGAAGGCGAGGACCGTGTCGCCGACCTTGCCGGTGCTGGTGAGGTCCGCGAACAGCAGGGGGCCGCTGATGCCGCCGGCCGCGGTGCCGGTGGCGTAGAAGAAGGCGATGGACATGGCCCGGGTCTCCATCGGGAACACCTCGGAGACCGTCAGATAGGCGCTGGAGGCGCCCGCCGAGGCGAAGAACAGCACCACGCACCAGCAGGCCGTCAGGGTGCCCGCGGTCAGCGAACCCCGGCCGAAGAGCCAGGCCGTGCCGAACAGGAGCAGCCCGGACAGCAGATACGTCGAGGAGATCATCACCCGGCGGCCGACCGTGTCGAAGAGCTTGCCGAGCAGCAGCGGGCCGAAGAAGTTGCCGATCGCGATGACGGCGAAGTAGTAGCCGGTGTGATCGGCCGGGACATGGAAGAACTTGGTGAGGATCGCGCCGAAGCCGAAGGTGATGGCGTTGTAGAGGAACGCCTGGCCGATGAAGAGGGAGAAGCCCAGGGCGGCGCGCTTGCGGTACTGGGAGAAGACCGTGCGGGCGATGTCGAGGAAGCCGATGGTCTTGCGCTGGTGGATGGTGATCTCGCGCTCGGGCCGGGGCAGCGGCTCGCCCTTCTCCGCCTCGACCTGCCGTTCGATGGCGGACACCACCTGTTCCGCCTCCTTCTCCCTGCCGTGGATCAGCAGCCAGCGCGGACTCTCGGGCACGTGCCGCCGCACCAGGAGGATGACCAGGCCGAGCACGACACCCAGCGCGAACGTCAGCCGCCAGCCCACGTCCTTCGCCAGGATGCTCGTGTTCAGCGCGAGGATCGACAGCAGCGAGCCGCCGACCGCGCCCACCCAGAAGCTGCCGTTGATGATCAGGTCGACGCGGCCCCGGTAGTACGCCGGGATCAGTTCGTCGATCGCGGAGTTGATGGCCGCGTACTCACCGCCGATGCCGAAACCGGTGAGGAAGCGGAAGAGGAAGAACCACCAGGTCTGGAAGGAGATCGCCGTCAGGGCGGTGGCCGCGAGGTAGACCGCGAGGGTGATCATGAACAGCTTCTTGCGGCCGTAGCGGTCGGTGAGACGGCCCCAGAACAGGGCGCCGGAACAGGCGCCCGCCACATACAGCGCCGCCGCCGTGCCGGTGACCTGGCCGGAGCTGATCGCCAGTCCGCTGCCGGACTCCGACAGCCGGCTGGCGATGTTGCCGACGACCGTGACCTCCAGGCCGTCGAGGATCCATACCGTGCCGAGTCCGATCACGATCGTCCAGTGCCAGCGCGACCAGGGCAGGCGATCGAGTCGAGCGGGAATCGCGGTGGTGACCGTGCCGGGCTGTGGCGCGGTGACGGACATGGTGACCTCCTTGTGACGCCGGGTGACGCCGCACGAGGCCCGAGTGCCCGCTCACCAGTGCCTTACGCCCGGCGGCTCACCCCCCGAGCACCCGCGACACCGTGTAGATCAGCAGTCCCGCGAGCGAGCCCACCACCGTGCCGTTGATCCGGATGAACTGCAGGTCCCGGCCGATGTGCGCCTCGATCTTCCGCGTGGTGTGCCCGGCGTCCCAGCTCGCGACCGTGTCCGTGATCAAGGAGGTGATCTCCTTGCGGTACGTCGTCACGACATGCACCGCCGCGCCCTCCACCCACCGGTCCACCTTGGACTGGGTCTTCGGGTCGTCCGCCATACGGCCGCCCAGCGCCAGCAGCGACGCCCGCACCCTCACCCGCAGCTCGCTCCGCTCGTCCTGCGCGGCAGAGACGATCATGGAGCGGACGGCGGTCCAGGCGGAGGCGATCAGATCCTGGACCTCGCCACGGCCCAGCACCTCGCCCTTGAGCCGCTCCACCCGCGCCCGGGTGTCGGTGTCGGACTGCAGATCGGAGGCGAAGTCGGCGAGGAACCGGTCGAGGGCGCCGCGCGCCGGGTGCGAGGGCGAGTCACGCATCTCGGTGACGAAACGCAGCAGCTCCTTGTAGACCCGCTCGCCGACCTTCTTGTCGACGAACCGGGGGGTCCAGCCGGGGGCGCCGCCCTGGACCGCGGCCATGACCTGGTCGTCGTGCAGCACCAGCCAGTCGTGGGCGCGGACGCAGACCAGGTCCACGACCCGTCTGTGACCGCCGTCCGCGACGACCCGCTCCAGCATCTTGCCGAGGCCGGGCGCGATCTCCTGGGCGTCGGCCCGGCGGGTGATGGCCTCGCCGACCACCGCCTGCACGTCGGAGTCCCGCAGGACGGTCAGGGCCCCGCGCAGGGCCGTCGCCAGCTCGGCCGTGACCCGGTCCGCGTTCTCCGGGCGGGCGAGCCAGACGCCCAGGCGGCTGCTGATGCCGACGGCGCGCAGCCGCTGCCGTACGACCTCCTCGGAGAGGAAGTTCTCGCCGACGAACTCGCCCAGCGAGACACCGAGCTGGTCCTTCTTGTTCGGGATGATCGCGGTGTGCGGGATGGGCAGGCCGAGCGGGTGCCGGAAGAGCGCGGTGACCGCGAACCAGTCGGCGAGCGCGCCGACCATGCCGGCCTCGGCCGCCGCCGCCACATAGGCGGCCCAGGGGCCCGCGCCGGAGTGCCGCGCCCAGGTGGCGAGGGTGTACACGAGCGCCACGAGCAGCAGCAGTCCGGTCGCCGTGCTCTTCATCCGGCGCACGCCCCGGCGCTTCTCCTCGTCGGCGGCGCTGAAGGAGGTCATCGCCCGGCTCGGGCCTCCGGTCAGGGCCGCGGCGGCCGTGCCACCGGACGGTCCGGCGGCAGAAGACCGTCCGGCACCCGCGGGTCGCCCCGGGCCCGCCGAGTCGTCCGGTTTCGTGCGTTCCATCCGCTCCACCGATCGTGTCCTCCGATACACATTGTCCCTTCCTGACCGACTCCTGGAACGGAACGAGAGTTCCCGACGTCTGTCCGCTCGGAGAAGTCTCGGGGGCTTTTCAGGGTCTCGTCAGGGTTCCTCTCGGGGATCGTTCCTCTCGGGGGTCGCTCCTCCCAGGGACCGGTAGGGGCCCCACCGATCTCTCCCGCCTCATGACGCATCATGAGGATGATCAGCACCGGAGCCTCGAGCTCCCCTCGTCCGAGGAGACACGCGCCGCATGACCAGGCGTCACGGTTATGCCCTGCTGTCCGCGATCGTCACCGTGATCGTGGCCCTGTCCGCCGCCATATACATCGGCGCCCCGGCCGATGACGGCGACAGCCGCGGCGCCCTCGCCGCCGCCCGACAGGCCCCGCCGGGTGCCGCCGCCCCCGCCTCCGTCGGCGCCTGGGTGAGCACCTGGTCGGCCTCGCCCTCCGGCGCCGAACCCGGCACCGGGACGAACGGGATGGCGGGACGGTCCGTACGCAACGTCGTCCACACCGACGTCGGCGGTACGAGTGCCCGTATCACGCTGTCCAATCTCTACGGACGGCAGCCGCTGACCGTCACGCACGCCTCGATCGCCCTCGCCGCGGCGGGCGGCCCGGCCGCGGCGCCCGGCACCATGCGCCGGCTCACCTTCGGCGGCGCCGTCCCGGTCGTCGTGCCCGCCGGCCGGCAGGTGGTCAGCGACGCCGTGCGCATCGCCGTCCCGCACGACGCGGACGTACTCGTGACCACGTACTCCCCCGCCCCGTCGGGCCCCGTCACCTACCACCAGCACGCCCGCCAGATCTCCTACGTCGCACAGGGCGACCGCACGGAGGACACGGGCGGCGCCCCGTACACCGGGCAGAGCACCTCCTGGCGCTATCTGACCGCGCTCGACGTGCTCAGCGACCAGGCGGTCGGGACCGTGGTCGCGCTCGGCGACTCGATCACCGATGGCGTCACCTCCACCACGAACGCCGACCACCGCTGGACGGACGTCCTCGCCGAGCGGCTGCGCCGGGCCGCCGGATCCGGGGACGTACCCCGCTACAGCGTGGTCAACCAGGGGATCAGCGGCAACCAGGTCCTCGCCGACGGCGGCCTCGGCCGGCCCGCCGAGAACCCGAGCGCCCTCAGCCGCTTCGACCGGGATGTGCTGGACCGTACGAACGTCAAGGCCGTCGTCGTCGACCTCGGCGTCAACGACATCCTGCGCAACCGCGGACACGCCGACCCCGACCGGATCACGGCGGGCCTGCGCACCCTGGTCCGCCGGGCGCACGCACACGGGCTGAAGGTCGTCGGGGCCACGCTGATGCCGTTCGAGGGCCACCGGGGCTACCGGCCCGACCGCGAGCGGGTGCGGCAGGCCGTCAACGCGCAGATCCGGTCGGGCACGGTGTACGACGCGGTCGTCGACTTCGACCAGGCGCTGCGCGACCCGTACGACCCGCGCCGGCTGCGCTCCGACTACGACTCGGGCGACCACCTCCACCCCAGTGACAGGGGCTTCGCCGGGATGGCGGAGGTCTTCGACCTGACCTCGCTGAAGGGCGCGGTGCCGGCGCAGCTGTGACGACGACCGGCCCGGCGGCGGCCGAAGCCGCGGGCCGGTCCGGCAGACGGCGGTCCCCTCAGTAGTCCCTGTGACGGCGGCGGTCGCGTTGCCCGCGGCGCTCCTCGTAGCGCTCGCGGCGCTCCTCCCGGCGCTCCTCGTGGCGTTCGCGGCGTTCCTCGCGGCGTTCACGGAGCAGTTCGCGGTGCTCCTCCAACGCCTCGCGGTGCTGCTGCAGGGCCTCATGGGCGTCGAGCAGCCCTTCCAGGCCCGCCAAGGCCCCGTGTTCCCCGCCACGAGTGGCCTTCAGCTCCTTGCGCGCGGCCTTGCGGTCCAGCCTCTCCTGGCGCCGCTCCTCCTTCAGCCGCTGCCGCTCCGCGCGGGTCAGCCTGCGCTCCACGCCGACCCCGCCCCAGAAGGCGAACCCGGTGACGATCACGCGCGGCGCGCCGGGTTCGCCGGGCGTGCCCTCCTCGCGGTGGTCGAAGCCCCCCATGATCCCGATGCCGCGCACGACCACCTCGACGCCCGGCGGCACGATCACATTCATCCCGCCCATGATCGCCACGCAGTTGATCTCGATCTCGCGGTCCGCGAAGTACGCCTCGCGCAGATCGATCTCGCCGCCGCCCCAGAAGGCGAAGCAGTTGAACCGCCGGGGCGCCGTCCAGCGCCCCTTGCGCTGGAACCCGGACATGACGGCGACCGCCCACGAGGACGACCCTTCGCCGACGACGATCCGCTCCCGCCAACTCCCGCTCACCGGGGGCTCCTTGACCAGGGACACCGGCGGGGCCTCGACGCCCGCGGCCGGCAGGTCCCGGGTGACAGGCGCCAGTTCGCGGTACGTCCGCGCCCGGTAGGTCGCCTCCAGTCGCTCCTCGAACTCCTCCATGTCGAGACGGCCCTCCGCGAGGGCGTCCCGCAGGACCTCGGCGACCCGTTCACGATCGGCGTCGGAAGCACGGAGATCCGGTGCGGGGGACCCGGATTCCCGCGGCGTCAGCCGCTGATCGTCACGTCCCCCGGAAGACACAGCGTCGGTCATGGGCTTCAGCCTACGAGTTCCCCGCGCGCCGGACTACGCCGAAGTCCTCCCGGCGTACATCCGCGCGATGACCTCCTCGATGTCGGGCTCCCGCACCGACAGGTCCACCAGCGGATACTCCGCCGCGATCCGCGCCACCAGCGGGGCCGCCGACCGGGACGCGGGGAAGGCGAGCCACTGCCGCGGCCCCTCCACCCGCACCACGCGCGCGGGCGGCGCCTCGATCGGCGGCAGCTCCCGCTCCAGGTCGACCACGAGGGTGCGCTCGCTGTCGCCCACCTCGTGCAGCGCGGCCGGCGCGCCGTCGTACACCAGGCGCCCGTGGTCGATGACCATCACCCGTGAGCACAGCTGCTCGATGTCCTGGAGGTCGTGCGTGGTCAGCAGCACCGTCGTGCCGCGCTCGGTGTTCAACTCCCGCAGGAACGCGCGGACCTTGGCTTTGGAGACCACGTCGAGGCCGATCGTCGGCTCGTCGAGGTAGAGCACCTCCGGGTCGTGCAGCAGCGCCGCCGCGATGTCCCCGCGCATCCGCTGCCCCAGCGACAGCTGCCGCACCGGTACGTCCAACAGGCTGCCCAGCTCCAGGAGTTCGACGAGGCGGTCCAGCCGCTCGCGGTAGTGCCCGTCCGGGATGCGGTACATCCGGTGCATCAGCCGGTAGGAGTCGATCAGCGGCAGGTCCCACCACAGGGTCGTCCGCTGCCCGAACACCACCCCGATGCGCTGGGCGAGCCGCAGCCGTTCGCGGGCGGGGTCGATCCCGGCGACCCGCAGCCGGCCGCCGCTCGGGGTGAGGATCCCGGTCAGCATCTTGATGGTGGTGGACTTCCCGGCGCCGTTCGGCCCGATGTAGCCGACCATCTCGCCGCGCGCCACGGTGAAGGACAGCCCGTCGACGGCCCGTACCTGCCGCCGCTCGCTCCTGAGGAAACCGGTCCGCTTGCGCACCCGGAAGACCTTCTCCACGCGGTCCAGTTCGATGAAGCGGCCGTCCCGCACCGAGCCGCCGTCCCCCATCAGGCCACCGTCCATGACTTCCTCAGCTCCCCGTGCTCCGGTACGAACGCAGTCCCGCGCGCCAGGCCAGCCCCGCCGCCGCGCAGCAGCCCGCCGCCACCAGCGGTGGGGCGAACGCGACCCAGGCCGGCAGGTCGAGCGGATAGGGCCGCCCCAGCACATACAGCGCGGGCAGCCAGTTGACGAAGGCGAGCGGCAGTACGAAGGTCACCCCGCGCACCAGTTCCTTCGCGAAGACGGTGGGCGGGTACTGCAGCAGCGTCTGACCGCCGTAGGTGAAGGAGTTCTGCACCTCGGAGGCGTCCTGCGCGACGAACTGGAAGGCCGCGCCCGCCACGAACAGCGCGCAGAAGATCAGGCCGCCGCTGAGCAGCGCGAGCGGGATCACCGCCACCTTGAGCGGGGTCCAGGCGACATCGAGCGCGGCGAGCGCGTACCCGAGGACACACGCCCCCTGGGTGACGCGGCCGAGCCGGCGCAGTCCGAAGCGGTCCGCGGCGACCTGCGCCAGCACGGGCGCGGGGCGCACCAGCAGGGTGTCCAGCGTGCCGTCGCGCACCCGCCGCCCCAGCCGGTCCATGGAGCCGATCGCGAGGTCCGCGAGCCCGAACGCGGTCGACGACAGTCCGTACAGGAAGGCGACCTCGGGCAGCCGGTACCCGCCGAGGACGTCGACCCGCGAGAACATCAACAGGATCGCGACGAAGTCCAGCGCGGTCGCCACGAGGTTGCCGAGCGTGGTCATCACGAACGAGGCCCGGTAGGCCATCGTGGAGCGGATCCACATCGCGGTGATCAGCCGGTAGGCGCGCAGGCCCTCCCGCACCCGGCCGTACGTCCTCCCGCCCCGCCGGGGCGGCCAACGGTCCTGGTCCGGGCGGGCCCCGTCGGCACAGGCGCCCGCGTCGACGTCCGCTCCCGCCCCCGCGCCGGCGTCCACGTCCTCGTACGGCTGCCCGCGCAGGTCCCCGTACGGCTGCCCGTACGTCCCCCCGCGCATCCCCTCGTACGTCTCCTCAGCCACCCTGCACCACCACCCGGCGCGTCGCCGCCGACTGGAGCATCCGCCCGGCCGTCAGCAGCACCACGGCCCAGGCGAGCTGGCGGACGTAGACCGCCGCCGGGTCCGCCGTGCCCAGCAGGACGTCCGTCGGCGCCTGGATCAGCGACGCCCAGGGCAGGGCGCGCACGATCTCGCCGAGCACCCCCGGGAAGACGTTCAGCGGCAGCAGCATCCCCGAGCAGAACATGGCGATGATCCAGGAGATCTGCGCCACACCCGCCCCGTCCATCAGCCAGAACGCGCTGAGCGCGACCAGGTAGCGGATCGCGAAACTGACCACCGCGCCCAGCAGGACGGCGGTCAGGAAGGCCACCCAGACCAGCGGGCCGGTGGGCAGGGCGAGCGGGAAGAGGAGCGCGCCGGCCGCCATGGGGAGCGCCCCCCGCGCCAGCAGGTGGAACAGGGCCCGGCCCAGGTCTCCCGCCAGCCACCACAGCTGGAGGTCGGCGGGCCGGTACAGGTCGATCGCGATGTCGCCGGTGCGGATGCGCTCGATCAGTTCGTCCTCGAAGCCGCCGCCCATCACCGAGACGGTCATCAGCAGCGCCTGCCCGGTCCATACGTACGTCAACGCCTGAGCCTCGTCGTACCCCCCGAGGTGAGGCCGTTCGTGCCACAGGGCGAGGTAGGTGTATGCCAAGATCAATCCGAAGACTGTGTTGGTGAACACCCCCGCCGCGGTCGCGGTCCGGTAGGTCGCGTACCGCCGGAAACCACCGGCGGCGACAGCGGCGTACAACCGCCCTGTCCCCAAGGGAGAACCTCCTTCGACACGTTCCGGAGCGAAGCGCAGGAGCCTAGCGCGCGGACGAAGTGGCGTACCACACGTTTTTCCGCTGCGGCAGGTCCGTCGTACCGGGAACGGAACGGTTGGTGCGACAGTCTTCATCAGGGGGCGCACATGGCGTATGAGGGCGTACGGGAACGTACGACGCGAAACGGGAGTCCGGCACCACGATGAGCGACGAGCCGCAGCCGCAGCAGAGCAGCAAGGGCGTGGCGCCCACGAAGCCGCCACGGCCCGCGGCCCTGGAACCGCGGTCCGCAGTCCCGGACCAGCGGTCCGCGGTCCCGGACCCGCAGGCCGGGTCCGGCGGGCAGGCCGGGTCCGGCGGGCAGGCGAAGCGGCCGGGGCGCACGGGATGGCGCCGGCTGATCCCCACCTGGCGGATGGTGTTCGGCACCTTCGTGGTCGGGATCCTGCTGCTCGTCGGCCTGTTCGCGCTGGGCTACTCCATGGTCAAGATCCCGCCGGCCAACGCGCTGGCGACCAAGCAGAGCAACGTCTACCTGTACGCGGACGGAACCGAGATCGCCCGCGACGGCAAGGTCAACCGCGAGAACGTCGGCCTCGCCCAGATCTCCAAGGACGCCCAGCACGCCGTGCTCGCCGCCGAGGACCGCGACTTCTACACCGAGTCCGCCGTCGACCCCAAGGCGATGGTCCGCGCCGGCTGGAACACCGCCACCGGCAAGGGCAAGCAGTCCGGCTCCACGATCACCCAGCAGTACGTCAAGAACTACTACCTGGGCCAGGAACAGACCGTCACCCGCAAGGTGAAGGAGTTCTTCATCTCGATCAAGCTGGACCGCGAGAAGAGCAAGAACGACATCCTCGAGGGCTACCTCAACACCAGCTTCTTCGGCCGCAACGCCTACGGCATCCAGGCCGCCGCCCGCGCCTACTACGGCGTCGACGCCATGGCCCTCGACCCGGCCAAGGGCGCCTACCTCGCCGCGCTGCTCAACGCGCCCAGCGAGTACGACGTCGTCGCGCACCCGGAGAACAAGGGCGCGGCCGAGGCCCGCTGGAACTACGTCCTCGACGGCATGGTCAAGAAGGGCTGGCTCAGCGACTCCCAGCGCGCCGGCATGAAGTTCCCCATGCCGAAGGAGGCCACCGCCTCCACCGGCCTGTCCGGCCAGCGCGGCTACCTCCTCGACGCGATCAAGGACTATCTCCAGGAGAACAAGCTCGTCGACGCGGACCAGCTCGCCGCCGGCGGCTACCGCATCACCACCACCCTGCAGAAGAGCAAGCAGGACGCCTTCGTCAACGCGGTGAACGACCAGCTGATGTCCAAGCTGGACAAGAAGAACCGCAAGGTCGACACCTACGTCCGCGCGGGCGGCGCCGCCGTCGACCCGCGCACCGGCAAGATCCTCGCCATGTACGGCGGCATCGACTACGTGAAGCAGTACACGAACAACGCCACACGCGGCGACTTCCAGGTGGGCTCCACCTTCAAGCCGTTCGTGTTCACCTCCGCCGTGGAGAACAACTCCCGGACCGAGGACGGCCGCCCCATCTCGCCCAACACGATCTACGACGGCACCAACAAGCGCCCCGTGCAGGGCTGGTCCGGCGGCGGGTACGCCCCCGAGAACGAGGACAGCCACTCCTACGGCGACATCACCGTGCGCGACGCCACCGACAAGTCGGTCAACTCGGTGTACGCGCAGATGGCCGTGGACGTCGGCCCGGCCAAGGTCAAGCAGACCGCGGTCGACCTCGGCATCCCGTCCGGCACCAAGGACCTGAACCCCTACCCGTCCATCGCGCTCGGCACGGCCACCGCCAGCGTCCTGGACATGGCGGAGGCGTACGCGACGCTCGCCAACCACGGCGAGCACGGCACGTACACCCTGGTCGACAAGATCACCAAGGACGGCGAGGACGTGGGCGGACTGCCCGAGCGGAAGACCGGCCAGGCCGTCAGCCGCGAGGCCGCCGACACCACCACCTCGGTCCTGCAGAGCGTCGTCCAGAACGGCACGGCGACCAGCGCCCTGGCCGCGGGCCGCCCGGCCGCCGGCAAGACCGGCACCGCGGAGGAGGACACCGCGGCCTGGTTCGCGGGCTACACCCCCGACCTCGCCACGGTGATCTCCGTGATGGGCCAGGACCCGGTGACCGCCGCCCACAAGCCGCTGTACGGCGCGATGGGCCTGGCCCGCATCAACGGCGGCGGCGCGCCCGCGCAGATCTGGGCGCAGTTCACCAAGGAAGCGCTGCGGGGCAAGCCCGTCAAGGACTTCGACCTCCAGCTCCAGCCCGGCGCCGACCAGACCCTGGAGCCCTCCACGAGCCCCTCGGACCAGCCGACCGGCACCACCGGCGCCCAGGACAACGGCGGCACGACCGGCGACCAGAGCACCCGGGGGCAGGACCAGGGCCAGACCCAGGGCCAGGACGACGGCGGCACCACCGGCACCGGCGGCCCGACCGACCCCGGCGGCACCACCGGGGCCGGCGGAGCCACGGACACCGGCGGCGCCACCGGCACGGGCGGCACCACGGACACCGGCGGCACCACCGGGGCCGGCGGAACGACGGGCACGGGCGGCACCACGGGCGCGGGCGGCACGACCGGCGACGGGGGCACGACCGGCACCGGCGGGACGACCGGCGACGGCGGACCGACCGGGCCGGGCGGACCGGCGGGCGGCGTGGGGTTCTGAGCGGGGCGGCCGGGCGGGCACGGACGCGGCCGGTCGCGTGGGGTCAGTGACCCGAGGTCGCCTTCAGCCCCACCACGGCCACCAGCAGCAGCGCCACGAAGAAGATCCGCGCGGCGGTCGCGGGCTCGCCGAGCACGGTCATGCCCAGCACCGCCGCCCCGGCCGCGTCGATGCCCACCCAGACGCCGTACGCCGTACCGATGGGCAGGGACCTCGCGGCGTACGACAGCAGCAGCATGCTGGCGACGATGCCCGCACCGGTGCCCAGGCTCGGCCAGAGGCGGGTGAACCCGTCGGTGTACTTCATGCCGACCGACCAGCCGACCTCCAGCAGGCCGGCGAGGACGAGCAGGACCCACGCCATGGGGGCACCTCCGTGTTCCGATGATCAACAGGGGGTGCGTCGTCTTTGCGATCCCGGTACGGCGCGTCTCGTCGGGTCCCTCGCGGGTCCGTCCAACGTAGCAAAGGACAGGCAAAAGGGGCTGGTGACGACGGTCACCAGCCCCTTTCCACCCCGATCGCTCGAGCTTGGGAGCCTGCGGGCCTACAGGTAGAGCCCCGTGGAGTCCTCCGACCCCTCGAAGCGGTCCGCCGCCACGGCGTGCAGATCGCGTTCCCGCATCAGCACGTACGCGGTGCCGCGCACCTCGACCTCGGCCCGGTCCTCCGGGTCGTACAGGACCCGGTCGCCCGGCTCCACGGTCCGCACGTTCTGCCCGACCGCGACGACCTCGGCCCAGGCGAGGCGCCGGCCGACGGCCGCCGTCGCGGGGATCAGGATGCCGCCGCCCGAGCGGCGCTCGCCCTCGGCGGTGTCCTGCCGCACCAGCACGCGGTCGTGCAGCATCCGGATGGGCAACTTGTCGTGGTGGGTCTTCTCGCTCACGCCCCGAACCTACCTGTCTCCGACGACCTCGTGCGCGGCCGGGTCAGCGCTTGCGCCGCCGGGAACCGAGGGCCAGCAGGCCCACGACCCCGACCACGACCAGCGCCACGGGCACGATGCGCTCCAGGCGCGGCGCCCCCTCCTCCGTGACCAGCTGGCCCTTCACCTCGCCGACGACCCGGTTCGCACGGACGTACGCACGGCCGAGCGTGTTGTCGACATGGGAGACGACCTTGGCCTTGGCGTCCCCGACGATCGTCTTCGGGTGCACCCGGACGCCGATCTCGTCGAGCGTCTCGGCCAGCGTTTCGCGGCGGCGCTTGATGTCCGCCTCGATCTCCGCCGGAGTTCTGGTGTCCGGTGTGCTCGACGTGTCCGCCACCGCGTTTCCTCCGTGGTCGTTTGCGACGTGTTCCGTGCAATTCCTGCGTCTGTGGTCGACAGTCTGTCAGTTCCTCGCCGAACGCACCCATCGGCACCCCTCTGGAGCCTCCGGACGCGGATTAGGCTCGTCGGGTAACCGCCCCCTGTCTGTGAGGTAACGACGATGAGCGAGCGACTGCAGCCCGGCGACACCGCCCCCGCCTTCACCCTGCCGGACGCCGACGGCACCGAGGTCTCCCTGGCCGGCCACAAGGGCCGCAAGGTCATCGTGTACTTCTACCCCGCCGCGCTCACCCCAGGCTGCACCAAGCAGGCGTGCGACTTCACGGACAACCTGGAGCTGCTGGCGGGCGCCGGATACGACGTCATCGGCATCTCGCCCGACAAGCCGGAGAAGCTCGCGAAGTTCCGCGAGAAGGAGGACCTGAAGGTCACCCTGCTCGCCGACCCGGACAAGAAGGTGCTGGAGGCCTACGGCGCGTTCGGCGAGAAGAAGCTGTACGGCAAGACGGTCGTCGGCGTCATCCGCTCCACGGTGATCGTGGACGAGGCGGGCAAGGTCGAGCGCGCCCTGTACAACGTGAAGGCGACGGGCCACGTAGCGAAGATCATCAAGGACCTGGACATCTAGGCACCGAGGGATCAGAAATCCAGGGCCCCTGAGCGGCCCGTCGGAATCCAGGCCCCCTGAGCGGCCCGTACCGACCTCCCGGTACGGGCCGTTTCGCATACCGGGCGTGACTGTCCGATAAGCGGTTCGTTATTCCGTACGAGGCCGCGAACGGGCGCGGCCGGAAGCGGAGGGGACGTCATGGCCACCGGCCCGTACGACCGAGACACGCCGGCGGCGGCCGTGGCCCGCTCCCACAGCTGGAACGACCTCATGCGCCACCTCGGCCTCAAGCCGAGCGGTGGACAGCGACGCGTTCTGCAGCAACGGATCGCCGCCCGCGGAACGACACCGCCCATTTCAAGCAGGCGCAGCCCCTGGCGCAGATACCCCGACTCGGCGATCGCCGCGGCGGCCGCGACGTCCACGACCTTGCGCGAGGTCGCGCTGGAACTCGGTGCCACACCCGCGACAGGCACCCTCGCGCACATCCGACGCCGCATCGCGGCAGCGGGCATCGACATCAGCCACTTCCCCGGCATCGACCGCCCGCACCTGGGCCTCCCCTTCACCGAGGACGAACTACGGGTCGCGGCCGCGTCCGCCCTGAGTGTGCGCGGGGCGGCCGAGATCCTCGGAGTTCCCGACGACGGCCGATCGCGTGCCGCCTTGGGGCGGATGTTCCGGGAACGGGGCATCGACACATCCCACTTCCGCCGTTCCCGCCCGGCGATCCCCGAGGACGCGCTGCGCACAGCCGTGGCAGAGGCCACGAGCTACGCAGATGTCATGCGCGCACTGGAGCTCGAGGTGAACGACACGAACCACCGGCGGATCCGTCGCAGCGCCGCCCAACTCGGGCTGGACACGAGCCACTTCATCCGGCACCCCTGGGCTGCCGCCCGCACGGTCCGACGCGCGCCCGCGCCGGAGCGGGTGCTGGTGGTCCTCCCCGCCGACTCCACGCGCCCCAACCGCACACGGCTGCACGCGGCCCTCCAGGAGGCGGGCCTTCCCTACCGGTGCACGTCGTGCGGGAACCAAGGGCAGTGGCTGGGGCAGCCCATCACACTCCAGATCGACCACATCAACGGTGACTGGCTGGACAACCGCATCGAGAACCTGCGGTACCTGTGCCCGAACTGCCATGCGCTGACGGCAACATGGTGCCGCCGCAAGGGCGGGCGCACCGCGGGGCGCCCGGACTCCCCCGTACACTGAACGACACGAAGCGGCACAGGAAGATTAAATGTCCGCTTTGGGGCGGTCGTGGCGAAATAGGCGATACGCGCGGGTTTTAGGTGCCCGTGGGAGAAATCCCGTGTGGGTTCGAGTCCCACCGACCGCACAGAGATATCAGGAAGGCCCGGTCCGGATGATCCGACCGGGTCTTCTCTGCGTCGTCGGGCTCAGCCCAGCAGTTCCCGTACCACCGGCACCAGGGCGCGGAACGCCTTGCCGCGGTGGCTGATCGCGTTCTTCTCCGCAGGGGTCAGCTCCGCGCAGGTGCGCGTCTCGCCCTCGGGCTGGAGGATCGGGTCGTAGCCGAAGCCGTTCGTGCCGGACGGGGCGTCCCGCAGGGTGCCCCGCAGCTGCCCCTCGACCACACGCTCGGTGCCGTCCGGCAGGGCCAGGGCGGCGGCGCAGGCGAAGTGGGCGGCCCGGTGGGGGGCGTCGATGTCGCCGAGCTGGGCGAGGAGCAGCTCCAGGTTCGCCTTGTCGTCGCCGTGCCGGCCCGCCCAGCGGGCCGAGAAGATGCCGGGCGCGCCGCCCAGGACGTCCACACAGAGGCCGGAGTCGTCGGCCACGGCCGGCAGGCCCGTCGCCTGGGCCAGGGCGTGGGCCTTGAGCAGGGCGTTCTCGGCGAAGGTGACGCCCGTTTCCTTGACGTCGGGGATGTCGGGGTAGGCGTCCGCGCCGACGAGGTCGTGCGGAAGGCCCGCGTCGGCGAGGATCGCCCTGAGTTCGGTGATCTTTCCGGCGTTACGGGTGGCGAGGATCAGGCGGGTCATGCCGTCCAGTATCCGTGGGGCGGCGGCGCCTCTTCGCACGCCCCCGGCTCCCTAGGACGAGGTGCAGACCTTCGTCAGTTCGCCGGCCGCGTCCGTGACCGGGCCGACGTCGGGGGTCGTGTCGCCGTCCTTGAGGGTGTCGCGGACGGTGCCCACGGCCTTGCGGACGTCGTCGACCGCCTTGTTGAGGTCGACGTCGTCCGTCTTGTCGCCGATCTTGTCCAGGTTGCTCTCGATGGAGTTCAGGGAGGCGTCCGCCTGGCTCGGGTCGTTCGCCGCGCTCTCGACCGCCTGCTGGAGGTCGGTGACGCTGTCGGCTATCGCGTCGGCGGTCTGCACGCAGTCGATCGCCTTGCCGACGGCGTCGCAGCCCGCGCTCGCGCCCATGGCGGCGAGTACGGCGACAGCGGCGAACGCGGCGGCGGTGCGGCGGCGGTGGTGGCGCGCGGCCATGGAAGGGTCCCTCCCCGTTGACAGTGCCGCGCTCTCCCATGGAGGCACCGGCCGGTCCGGCGCGTCCTACGCCGGGCCGGGCGTACGGGGCCGAGAGCGGGGCGCGGGCTCTCCCCGGCGCCCCGCCGCGTCGGCGGTGCGGCTACCTGTGAAAACGCCGGACGGCGCTACTCGGTTGCCTCGAGGGCCGCACGCTGGATCGCCGTGAGCCGGCCGCAGCCCGCGGCGGCGAGGTCGAGAAGAGCGTTGAGTTCGTCGCGGTCGAAGGGCGTCGCCTCGGCCGTGCCCTGGACCTCGACGAAGCGGCCGTCGCCGGTGCAGACGACGTTCATGTCGGTCTCGGCCCTGACGTCCTCCTCGTAGCAGAGGTCGAGGAGGGGGGCGGAGCCCACGATGCCGACGGAGACGGCGGAGACGGTGCCGGTCAGCGGCTGTCGGCCGGCCTTGACCAGCTTCTTGCGCTGGGCGAAGGCCACGGCGTCGGCCAGTGCCACATAGGCGCCGGTGATCGCGGCGGTGCGGGTGCCGCCGTCCGCCTGGAGGACGTCGCAGTCGAGGACGATGGTGTTCTCGCCGAGCGCCTTGTAGTCGACGACGGCGCGCAGGGAGCGGCCGATGAGGCGGCTGATCTCGTGCGTCCGGCCGCCGATCTTGCCCTTGACCGACTCGCGGTCGCCGCGGGTGTTGGTGGAGCGGGGCAGCATGGCGTACTCGGCGGTGACCCAGCCCTCGCCGCTGCCCTTGCGCCAGCGCGGCACGCCCTCGGTGAGGGAGGCGGTGCAGAGGACCTTCGTGTCGCCGAAGGAGACGAGGACGGAGCCCTCGGCATGCTTGCTCCAGCCGCGCTCGATGGTGATGGGGCGGAGCTGGTCGGGGGTTCGGCCGTCGATTCGAGACATGGGTCCGAGCCTATCCGTACGCGGGGAAGGGGCCCCTCCCGCGGTGGAAAGGGCCCCTTCCGGGTGAGCGCCGGGCCGTTTCGGCCCCGGGCGGCTCACATCATGTCTTCGATCTCCGCGGCGATCGGGTCGGCGTCGGTGCCGATGACGACCTGGATGGCGCTGCCCATCTTGACGACGCCGTGGGCGCCGGCGGCCTTGAGGGCGGCTTCGTCGACCAGCGAGGGGTCGTTGACCTCGGTGCGGAGACGGGTGATGCAGCCCTCGACCTCTTCGATGTTGTCGATGCCGCCGAGCCCGGCAACGATCTTCTCAGCCTTGCTGGCCATGTCTTCTCTCCCTGATCCGAACCGCTTTGTCGCAGTAACCCACAGTTGACCCAACTTTGCGAGCGGTCCTGCCGTCGGCAACCAAGGGTGCGTTCACGACAGTGCGACCGTCCGAAAAGCTGGTCTACACCACTGGGGCGGCGGCCGCCAAGCGCGGTTTCCACCCGAAGGGAAGCCATCTCCTGATGTGTCGCATTTCTCCCTCTATGGGCATTGCCACCGTTATGCGTGCGGCCAGAGAATTCATGGGTTCCTTATCCCGCCTTGACCGTGCTACAACAGGTCTACACCAGTGGTGTAGACCACGCGGGTGCTGCTTCATCCCCCTTTCCGTCCCCCGGCAGCATCCGACCACATGGAGGATCTATGAGCACCGCCACCGCAACGACGGCGGCCCCCGCAAAGAAGCGGGGATCCGGTCTGTTCCAGGGCCTGCAGAAGATCGGCCGCAGTCTTCAGCTCCCGATCGCCGTGCTGCCGGCGGCGGGCATTCTCCTGCGACTCGGCCAGCAGGACATCCACGACAAGCTGCACCTGCCCGACAAGGTCACGGCGGTGTTCGCCACAGCTGGTGGGGCGCTCTTCGACAACCTGCCGATGCTGTTCTGCATCGGTGTGGCGATCGGCTTCGCCAAGAAGTCCGACGGCTCCACGGCTCTGGCCGCCCTGGTCGGCTTCCTGGTCTACAGCAATGTGCTGAAGGCCTTCCCGGTCACCGAGGCCAAGGTCCAGCCCGGCGCGGACATAGCCGCCACCTACAACAACCCCGGCGTTCTCGGCGGCATCTTGATGGGTCTGCTGGCGGCGGTGCTGTGGCAGCGCTACCACCGCACCAAGCTGGTCGACTGGCTCGGCTTCTTCAACGGTCGGCGCCTGGTCCCGATCATCATGGCGTTCGTCGGCACGCTCGCCGGCGTCTTCTTCGGCCTCGTCTGGGAGCCGATCGGCAAGGGCATCTCCAGCTTCGGCGAGTGGATCACCGGTCTCGGCGCTCTTGGCGCGGGTCTGTTCGGGCTGATCAACCGTGCGCTGCTTCCTGTGGGCATGCACCAGTTCGTGAACACCGTCTCCTGGTTCCAGATCGGTGACTTCAAGAACTCGGCCGGCCAGGTCATCCACGGTGACCTCAACCGGTTCTTCGCCGGTGACCCGACCGCCGGACAGTTCATGTCGGGCTTCTTCCCGATCATGATGTTCGGTCTGCCGGCCGCCGCGCTCGCCATCGCGCACACCGCCCGTCCCGAGCGCCGCAAGGCCGTGCTGGGCATGATGATCTCCCTGGCGCTGACCTCCTTCGTGACCGGTGTGACCGAGCCGATCGAGTTCTCGTTCATGTTCATCGCCCCGGTGCTGTACGCGATCCACGCGGTCCTCACCGCCCTGTCCATGGCCGTCACCTGGGCGCTCGGAGTCCATGCGGGCTTCACCTTCTCCGCGGGCGCCATCGACTACCTGCTCAACTGGAACCTGGCCACCAAGCCCTGGCTGATCATCCCGATCGGCCTGGTGTTCGCGGCGATCTACTACTTCGTCTTCCGCTTCGCGATCACCAAGTTCAACCTCCCCACCCCGGGCCGCGAGCCCGAGGAGGAGGTCGAGGACCTCACCAAGGCGTGAGCGCCCCGAGCGACACGAAGGCCCCGGAACCTCGTCAGGGTTCCGGGGCCTTCGGGCGTTCCGGGTCGGTATCCGCCACGGCGTGCGATCACGGCGGTCGCCGGATCTCGTACGTCGCTGGATCCCGTACGTCGCTGGATCCCGTACGTCGCTAGATCTCGTACGACGCCCGTGGCGCCGCCAGTTCCACCGGGCCCGAGTAGACCGCGCGGGCGTCGGCCAGGTTGATCTGTGGGTCGGTCCACGGCGGGATGTGGGTGAGGACCAGGCGGCGGGCGCCGGCCCGGGCTGCCGACTCGCCGGCCTCGCGGCCGTTGAGATGGAGGTCCGGGATGTCCTCCTTGCCGTAGGTGAACGCGGCCTCGCAAAGGAAGAGGTCCGTGTCGCGGGCAAGTGCGTCCAGGGCCTCGCTCACGCCCGTGTCGCCCGAGTACGTGAGCGACTTGCCGCCGTGCTCGACACGGATCGCGTACGCCTCCACGGGGTGGCGCACACGTTCCGTGTGGACGGTGAAGGGGCCGATCTCGAACGTGCCCGGCTTGACCGTGTGGAAGTCGAAGACCTCGCTCATCGAGGAGGCCGAGGGGGTGTCGGCGTAGGCGGTGGTCAGGCGCTGCTCGGTGCCTTCGGGGCCGTAGACGGGGATCGGGTCCGCGCGGCCGCCGTCGTGACGGTAGTAGCGCGCGACGAAGTAGCCGAGCATGTCGATGCAGTGGTCGGGGTGCAGATGGCTGAGGAAGATCGCGTCGAGGTCGTAGAGACCGCAGTGGCGCTGCAGCTCGCCAAGGGCGCCATTGCCCATGTCGAGGAGCAGCCGGAAGCCGTCGGCCTCGACGAGGTAGCTCGAGCAGGCCGATTCCGCGGACGGGAACGACCCCGAGCAGCCGACGACGGTGAGCTTCATAGAGCTGGAACCTCCGCGTGGCGATAAGTGCAGAAGGCAGGGACGGGTGCGGTGACGGGGGTCGTGCGGTCCGTCGAGCGTAAGGCGCAAAAGGTCGGGTCGCTCCTCCGCCAGGGGCCGTTGTGGGGGAACTCACCTGTGGTGTCACCGGTTCGGCTGGAACGGGGGCGCATGAGGCTTATGAGAGAGCGCACGGGAGTTGGAGAGGGCGGGCATCCCGCCAGACGCGCCGGTACCGTCGTCCTATGGACACGTCGTGGTGGCTCGCGCTGGCGGCAGTGGTGCTGCTCGCGCTGGTCGCGACGCTCGTGGACGGGTGGGGGCGCGGCGGGCGCCGCCGTGTGGCCGCCCGTCCGGCGGGGCGCGCGCGGCTGCATCCGCGCCCGGCCGAGATCTGGTGGGCGGACGTGCCCTCCCAGGGGCGGGCCGCCGGCCGGGAGCGGCCGTGTCTGGTGCTGACGGTGCACGGGGACAGCGCGACGGTCGCGGGGATCACCAGCAGGTTCCATGACGAGCGCGCGGGGGTGATCCCGTTGCCGCCGGGCACGGTGGCCGATGCCCAGGGCCGGCCGAGCTTCCTGGAGACGGACGAGCTGCGGGACGTGCCGCTGTGGGACTTCCGGCGGCGGGTCGGGGTGGTGGACCCCGCGCTGTGGGACCAGGTGCGTTACCTGGCGGGGTGAGCCGGCGGTGCGGGGCGGGCGGTGTCATGGTGTCGCCACCGTGACCGTGACCGACCAGCGCTCGATGCCCAGGCACGATGCCTGGCCGGGGGACTTGGTGCACAGCGGGCGGGTCGCGGTGAGCTGTGCCGTGCCGGGTGCGACGGCCTCGAAGGCGGCGATGGTGTTGCCGGGTGCGCTGCCGATACCGGCGTTGACGGCCTTCAGTGCGCCGCCCTGGGCGGTGACGGGGCTCCAGGGCCGGTCCTTGCTGCCGTCCAGGGTGAGGCGGATCTTCCCGTGCGTGGTCAGGCAGACGGCGTGGCCCCGGTCGGCGGTGGTGAGCTGGACCTCGGGTGTGCAGCCCCGGCCGGTCGCGGTGGGGGACGGCGAGACGGGCGCGGATCCCGAGGGCGGTGCGGAGGGTGACGCGGACGGTGATGCCGAGGGTGCGGCCGTGGGCCGTGAGGGGGATCCCCCCGTGCCGGCGGCTCCTGAGTGCTGGCCGCCGCAGCTCGCGAGGAGCAGCGTCGCGGCGGCGACGAGAGTGGTGGTGATGGTCCCGTGGGGGGTCGTACGGCGCATGGGGCGGCCGCCTTTCCTCAAGCCCGTGCCCTGTGTTCTGGCCCTTGCGCTGCTGTGACGTTTCTCCAGCGCATCAGGATCCCTGTTCCACCGCATCGGGGTGCCTGTCTCCAGCGCACCAGCATCCCGGCCGGGCCGCCACCGGGCCCCGACGGCCGACGGGCCCCGGCCGCACACGCGGCCGGGGCCCGTCGCACCGAGGTGCGTCACGCGGTTCAGCTGGTCGTCAGCGCGGTGTCGTCGACGACGAAGCTGGTCTGCAGGGAGGAGTCCTCGGCCCCGCTGAACTTCAGCGTGACCGTGGAGCCGGCCAGCGAGGACAGGTCGAAGGACTTCTGGGCGTAGCCCGAGGCGGCGTTGGCGTTCGAGTACGTCGCCAGGGTCTTGGAGCCCGCGGTCACCGTGAGCTTGTCGTACGCGGTGCTGCCGCTCTCCGCGGTGTCGATGTGCAGGTAGAAGGTGAGCGTGGCCTTGCAGCCGGACGGGATGGTCACCGACTGGGACAGGGTGTCGGTGTGGGTGGAGCCGTAGCCGTCGAGCCAGGCCTTGTAGGAGCCGCTGTGGGCCGCCTCACCGCTGTCGTTGGTGATGACGCCGCTGGTGGCGGTCCAGCTGGTGCTGCCGGACTCGAAGCCGGGGTTGCCGAGCAGCTGGGCGGAGGTGCAGCCGCCGCCCCCGCCGGAGCCGACGGTCCAGGTGAAGGAGGTCGAGCCGGAGGCGCCGGTCGAGTCCTGCGCGGTGACGGTGACCTGGTAGGTGCCCGCGGTGGACGCCGTACCGGTGATCAGGCCGCTGGAGCTGTTGATGGACAGGCCGGTCGGCAGGCCGCTCGCGCTGTAGGTGAGGGATGCGCCCGCGCTGTCGGTGGCCTGGATCTGCAGGCTGACCGAGCCGCCGGTGGTGGTGGACTGGCTGCCGGGGTTGGTGACGGTCACCGTGTTGCCGCTGCTGGAGCCGGCGGTGAAGGCGGCGGTGCCGTTCGGGGTGCCCCAGCCGGTCGGGCCGTCGTAGCCGGTGCCCGCGGTGCAGAAGTACGACGGGGAGCAGCTGCCGTTGTTGCCGCTGGTGACGTCGTACAGGTTGCCCGTGTGCTGGTAGGGGTACTTCGACGGGTAGTCGCCGGAGCCCGGGGTGCCCGCGAGGGCGTAGACGCCGGCGACGATCGGGGACGAGGCGCTGGTGCCGCCGTAGACCGCCCAGCCGGAGCCGCCGTAGGTGTCGTAGACCGCCACACCGGTGGCCGGGTCGGCGACCGCGGAGACGTCGGCCTCCATGCGCTTCGAGCAGCCGCTGTCGGTCTGCCAGCTCGGCTTCGGGTCGTAGGCGGAGCAGCCGGAGCCGGTGCCCTCGGTGGAGCTGGTCTTCCAGACGGACTCGCTCCAGCCGCGGGAGTTGGAAGCGGTGGAGAGTGCGGTGCCGCCGACGGCGGTCACGTACTGGGAGGTCGCCGGGTACTCGGCGCCGTAGGCGGAGTCACCCGCGGAGACGGTGATCGCGACGCCCGGGTGCTTGAAGTACTGGGTGTCCTCGCTGGTCTGGGAGGAGGACTCGGAGCCGCCCCAGCTGTTGGAGACGAACTTGGCGCCGAGGGCGACCGCCTCGTTCTCCGCGGTGCCGAGGTCGGAGTCGGTCGCGGAGTTGGCCTCGACGAGGATGATGTTGCAGTTGGGGCAGACGGCGCTGACCATGTCGATGTCGAGCGCCTCCTCGCCGGCCCAGCCGCTGTCGTTCGTCGGCAGCGAGGTGGTGGAGCCGGTCTGGCTGACCTGCTTGAAGCAGCCGTTGGCCGTGGTGCACGCGGACAGGCCGAACTGCGAGCGGTAGGTGGCCAGGTCGGATGCGGCGTTGGGGTCGTTGTACGCGTCGACCACCGCGACCGTGAGGCCGGAGCCGCCCGTCGAGGGCAGGTTGTAGGCGCTGTGCAGGTTGGCCGGGCTCAGGCCGGAGGGCGCGGCGGCGACGGCCGCGGCGAGCTGCTGCTTGATGTCGGTGCGCCGCTGGGCGAAGCAGGACGCGTGGCCGGGGGCCGCGGTGCCGCAGAGGTGCTCGGTGGGCACCTTCTGGCCCGCCTTGCCGGTGGCCCGGACGGACTGCGCCTCGGGGGCGGTCAGCGCCTTGGCGTTCTGGGCGGCGCGGCTGAGGTGCGAGGCTTGCGCGGCGGCGGGGGCGCTGTGGGCCCCGGCCGCCGGTGCCGCCATGAGGCCGGCGACGGTGAGAGCTAGAGCAGGGACGGCGGCGGTGAGGAGTCTTCGCAGGCTCCGTCGCCGCTTGCTCGGGCGTGACTCACGCATGGGTGCTGCCTCTCTCGGTTTGAGGCCGGCGCCGCGCAGGCTTGGGTGGGGCCGACGCGGAGCCACAGCCGGAAGTGGGGATTCACGAGCTGGGTGACAGACCGTGACGCGCGTAGCGGCGGCGGGCGCGCGATCATGGACATGACACTTCGAACACCTTGAACACCCCGGTGTGCCGAGTGAGCGTGACATGTCAGGGTGCGGGCAGAACGTAGCCCGGCGCGGAGAAGGCGGGCAGTACCCGAAGAGAGTTCTTTGCCGCTAAATGAGCAGCGCTTAGCCCCCTCATAGGAGGGGGTTGGCGCGTTGATGGCGGGCCGGGCCCCTCGCGGGAGGGAGCGCGTGTCGTGCCGGAGAGGCCGGGCCCCGGACGCGAGGGGCCCCGGCCTCAGGCCCAGAGCTGGCCGTGCAGCGTCTCGATCGCCTCTTCGGTGGTGGCGGCCGTATAGACGCCCGTCGACAGGTACTTCCAGCCGCCGTCGGCCACGATGAAGACGATGTCGGCGCTCTCGCCCGCCGTGACGGCCTTCTTCCCGACGCCGATGGCGGCGTGCAGCGCGGCGCCCGTGGAGACGCCCGCGAAGATGCCCTCCTGCTGGAGGAGTTCACGGGTGCGGGTCACCGCGTCCGCCGAGCCGACCGAGAAGCGGGTGGTCAGCACGGACGCGTCGTACAGCTCCGGCACGAAGCCCTCGTCGAGGTTGCGCAGCCCGTACACCAGGTCGTCGTAGCGGGGCTCCGCCGCGACGATCTTCACGTCCGGCTTGTGCTCGCGCAGATAGCGGCCCACGCCCATCAGCGTCCCCGTGGTGCCGAGGCCGGCCACGAAGTGCGTGACGGAGGGCAGGTCGGCGAGGATCTCGGGGCCGGTCGTCGCGTAGTGGGCGCCCGCGTTGTCCGGGTTGCCGTACTGGTAGAGCATCACCCAGTCCGGGTGCTCGGCCGCCAGCTCCTTGGCGACGCGCACCGCGGTGTTGGAACCGCCCGCGGCCGGGCTGGAGATGATCTCGGCGCCCCACATGCCCAGCAGGTCCCGGCGCTCCTGGGAGGTGTTCTCCGGCATCACGCACACCATGCGGTAGCCCTTGAGTTTGGCCGCCATGGCCAGGGAGATGCCCGTGTTGCCCGAGGTGGGCTCCAGGATGGTGCAGCCGGGGGTGAGCCGGCCGTCCTTCTCCGCCTGCTCGATCATGTGCAGCGCGGGCCGGTCCTTGACCGAGCCGGTCGGGTTGCGGTCCTCCAGCTTGGCCCAGATACGGACGTCGGGGGACGGCGACAGCCGCGGCAGGCGCACCAGAGGGGTGTTGCCCACCGCGGCCAGCGGGGAGTCGTAGCGCATAGGTGATCAGCGACCGTCAGACCATGCCCGCCCGTCGCCCGACCGCCACCGCGGCCGGACGCGGCTTCGCCGCGGCAGAACCTCCGGCCACAGCCGGCAGGATCGTCACGTTGTCGCCGTCGGCGACCTTGGTGTTGATGCCGTCGAGAAAGCGGACGTCCTCGTCGTTCAGGTAGACGTTCACGAAGCGGCGCAGCTCTCCGCCGGCGGCCTCGTCCACGATGCGGGCCTGGATGCCCGTGTGACGGGTCTCGAGGTCGGCGAACAGCTCGGCGAGGGTCTCCCCGTTGCCCCCGACGGCCTTCTGGCCGTCGGTGTACTGGCGGAGGATGGTGGGGATGCGGACCTCGATGGCCATGGCTTGGGACTCCTGTCGGGAGAAGTGAGGTCGGTGGGCGCGGCGGCGCGAAGATCGAGGGCTGTGCCGGGTGCGGCTCCCCACGGTCCCGGCCGGGCCGGCGCGGGGGTGCCCCCATCGGCTCACGGCCGTACGGCGGCAGGCCGCGTCAACAGATGGCGCTGTTCAGCCTGCACAGGTCGACGTGCAGCCGCGCCACGAGCAGTGCGCCCGGCGTCTTCTTGCTCACGTCGTGGAAAACCATGGGGTCATCGTATCGATTCCCGCGCCGGTGCCCGGAGTGTGATCTCGCATGGTGGATGGGTTCTGCCCGCATCACGGGATCAGTAGCTCTCCACCACGGTGACCTCTTCCTCCGTGACCTCGCCCTCCACGATCCGGAAGGAGCGGAACTGGAAGGGGCCCGCGCCGTCCGCGTCGGCGGTGGAGACCAGGACGTAGTGGGCGCCCGGCTCGTTGGCGTAGCTGATGTCCGTGCGGGACGGGTAGGCCTCGGTCGCGGTGTGGGAGTGGTAGATGACCACGGGCTCCTCGTCGCGGTCGTCCATCTCCCGGTACAGCTTGAGCAGATCGCCGGAGTCGAACTCGTAGAACGTGGGCGAGCGAGCCGCGTTCAGCATCGGGACGAAGCGCTCGGGGCGGCCGGAGCCCGCCGGGCCCGCGACCACGCCGCACGCCTCGTCGGGGTGGTCCTCGCGGGCGTGGGCGACGATCCGGTCGTACAGGTCCTGGGTGATGGTCAGCATGACGGCCAGGATAGGAGAAGGGCCGTTCCGTACCGAGCGGTGGTACGGAACGGCCCACATCGTGAGCTACGAGGCTGAGCCGACCCTCTCCGGCTGCGGCTCGCGGCGCTGGGTGACCTCAGGGTTGCGCGCCTTCAGCACGGCCCAGCCGATGCCGAGGGCGACCGCCCAGACCGCCATCACGTACAGGCAGGTGCGGGAGTCGTGGTCGTAGGCGATCAGACCGGTGACGAACAGCAGGAACGCGATGGCGATCCAGCTGCACACCGCGCCGCCCGGCGCCGGGAAGGCGGAGGCGGGCAGCCGGCCCGCGGCGACCGCGCGGCGGTACAGCACATGGCTGATCAGGATCATCAGCCAGGTCCAGATGCCGGCCGCGGTCGCCACCGAGGTGACGTAGCCGAAGGCCTTCTCCGGGACGATGTAGTTCAGGATCACGCCGATGCCCATGAAGGCGACGGAGACCGTGATGCCGAGCGCCGGGGTCTTGGACCCGGACAGCTTGCTGAAGGCCTTGGGGGCCTCGCCGTTGTCCGCGAGGGTGCGCAGCATACGGCCCGTCGAGTACATGCCGGAGTTGCAGGACGACAGGGCCGCGGTGAGCACCACGAAGTTGACGATGCCGGCGCCGGCCGGGATGCCGATGACCGCGAAGGCCTTCACGAAGGGGCTGACGCCCGCCGCGAACTCGGTCCACTTCACCACGCACAGGATCACGGTGAGGGCACCGACGTAGAAGAGCGCGATGCGCCAGGGCAGGGTGTTGATCGCCTTCGGGAGGGTCTTCTCCGGGTTCTCGGACTCACCGGCCGTCACACCGACCAGCTCGACGGCGAGGTAGGCGAACATCACGCCCTGCAGGGTCATCAGGGAGGAGCCGACACCCTTGGGGAAGAAGCCGTCGAACTGCCAGAGGTTGGAGACCGACGCGGTGTCGCCCGCCGCGCTGAAGCCGAAGGTCAGCACGCCGAGGCCGATCACGATCATGCCGATCAGGGCGGTGACCTTGACCATCGAGAACCAGAACTCGATCTCGCCGAACACCTTCACCGAGATCAGGTTGGCGACGAACAGGACCACCAGGAAGACCAGGGCGGTCACCCATCGCGGGATCGACGGGAACCAGTAGTCGACGTAGATCGCGGCGGCCGTCAGCTCGGCCATGCCGGTGACGACCCACATCAGCCAGTACGTCCAGCCGGTGAAGTAGCCGAAGAACGGGCCGAGGAACTCGCGGGAGTACTCCGCGAAGGAGCCCGAGACCGGGCGGTACAGGAGCAGCTCGCCGAGCGCCCGCATGATGAAGAAGATGATGACGCCTGCGAGGGCGTACATCAGGATGAGGCTGGGTCCGGCCTTGGCGATGTTCGCCCCGGCGCCCAGGAACAGGCCGACACCGATGGCGCCGCCGATCGCGATCATCTGGACCTGACGGCTGCCGAGCCCGCGCTCGTACCCCTCCTCGGGGGCATCGCCGCCCACGGCCTCACTGCCGTCGTACTGCTTCCCGACCTGCGATGAGGTCATGTTGGTGCGCCTTTCTCCACGCCGATCCGAGCCAGTGCCATGGCGTCGGATCGGGTTCCGATCCCCCCGGATGTGATGGAGCTGTGCCTGGCCGGCGATCCGCCGGCTCGGTGGCGCACCCGAGCGGACATGGGTGGTGTCCGTCGGGCGGTCGTGAAGATTTATCACGGCCGCAACATTGATCGACGGTGTGCCATGTGACGCACCGCACGGGAAGAAGTGGACAAAGAGCCGCCGAGCCGGACAAACACGGCCGCAACGGTGACGGGATCGTTATCCGGATCTGAGCGTCCCCTGAGCGAACGCCGGACGACGGCCGAAGCGCGGAACGGATTCCGCGCTTCAGGACATAAGGGTCGTGACGAGAGTTTCCTGGAGACCGCCGAGCCACAGATAGGCCATCACCATCGGCTTGCGCGGGTCGTCGTCCGGCAGCCCGTAGAGGTGGTCGGTGTCGTCCTCGTCGACGATCTCCAGCCGGGAACCGATCGCAAGGCGCAGGTCGTTCAGGGCGCCGAGCCACTGCTCGGAGTCGCCGCGCGTCAGCTTCAACACCCCGCCCTCCCCGCTCACCGAGGTCAGGCCGTCCAGCGAACGGATCACCGCGAGGGCACTCTCGCGCTTGCGCGCGCGCAGGTCGTTCTCGGTGAAGCGGCGGAACTCGGCGGAGTGGGCGCGCCGCTCCTCGGCCTCCTCGGGCGAGGCCGGCCCGTCGCCGGGGCCGCCGTAGGCGTCCGGGAACAGACGGCGCAGCACCGGGTCGGAGGGCGGTTCGCTCGGGCCCTCCGCGAACAGCTCGGCGAGCGGGTCGTCGGGGGCGTCCTCCGCCGGGCCCGGCCCGATGAGTTCGAGCAGCTGGACGGCCAGCGATCGGATGATGGAGATCTCGACGTCGTCGAGCGCGACGGCCGCGCCGCCGCCGGGAAGCGGTTCGAAGTGTCCTGGCATCGGTCTTTTCGCTGCTTGACGGGTCTGCGGCTCGCTACTTGCGGTCCTGCTGAAGGGTGGCCCACAGACCGTAGCCGTGCATGGCCTGGACGTCGCGCTCCATCTCCTCGCGCGTCCCGCTGGAGACCACCGCCCGACCCTTGTGGTGGACGTCGAGCATGAGCTTGGTGGCCTTGTCCTTGGAGTAGCCGAAGTACGACTGGAAGACGTAGGTCACATAGCTCATGAGGTTGACCGGGTCGTTGTGAACGATCGTCACCCAGGGGACGTCCGGTTCCGGGACGGCGAAGTGCTCCTCCGCCGACTCGGTCTTTTCGATCTCAAGAGGTGCGGGAGCCGTCACACGGCCCATGCTGCCATCCCAAGGGGGGGCCCGCACAAACGGACACCCGCACCGCCGCCTTAAATCGTCACACTGACGAGATGGGAGTACGATCGGCCGTCGTGTTGTTCAACCCGGGGGACAACCCCCGAACCCCCGGCAGACACTGGGGGCACCGACACATGTACGAGGAGAGCTTGGTGGGCGTAGCGGATCTCGGGTTGCCGGTGGACGTACCGTCGACGGCGCTCTTCACCGACCACTACGAACTGACGATGCTGAAGGCCGCCCTCGCGGCGGGTACCGCCGAGCGGCGCTCCGTCTTCGAGGTCTTCACCCGGCGGCTGCCCGAGGGCCGTCGCTACGGCGTCGTGGCCGGCACCGGGCGCGTCCTGGACGCGGTGGAGAACTTCCGCTTCGACGCCGGCGTCCTCGGCTTCCTGCGGGAGCGCGGGATCGTCGACGAGGAGACGCTCCAGTGGCTCGCCGGGTACCGCTTCAGCGGGGACATCTGGGGCTACCCGGAGGGCGAGGTGTACTTCCCGGGCTCGCCGATCATGCGGGTCGAGGGCTCCTTCGCCGAGTGCGTGCTCCTGGAGACCGTGATCCTGTCGATCCTCAACCACGACTCCGCCGTGGCGGCCGCCGCCTCCCGTATGTCCTCCGCCGCCGACGGCCGGCCGCTGATCGAGATGGGCGCCCGCCGCACCCATGAGCTGGCCGCCGTGGCCGCCGCGCGGGCCGCCTACGTCGGCGGCTTCACCACCACCTCCGACCTGGCGGCCGGGTTCCGGTACGGGATCCCGACGGTCGGGACGTCCGCGCACGCCTTCACGCTCCTGCACGACCGGGAGCGGGACGCCTTCCAGGCCCAGGTGGAGTCGATGGGCCGGGGCACCACCCTGCTGGTGGACACCTACGACGTCACCGAGGCCGTGCGGGTGGCCGTGGAGGTCGCCGGGCCCGAGCTGGGCGCCGTCCGTATCGACTCCGGTGATCTGCTGCTGGTCGCGCACCGGGTGCGGCAGCAGCTCGACGAGCTGGGCGCGACCAAGACGAAGATCATCGTGACCTCCGACCTGGACGAGTACGCGATCGCCTCACTCCAGGCGGCCCCCGTGGACGCGTACGGCGTCGGCACCCAGGTGGTGACGGGTTCCGGGCACCCCACCTGCTCGATGGTCTACAAGCTGGTCGCCCGGGCCGAGTCGGCCGACCCGAAGGCGCCGCTGGTGCCGGTCGCGAAGAAGTCGACCGGCGGCAAGACGTCCATAGGCGGGCGTAAGTGGGCCGCGCGCCGGCTCGACGAGCACGGGGCGGCGGAGGCCGAGGTCATCGGCACCGGCCCGGTGCCGGACGCGCTCGTGGACCGGCAGCTGCTGGTCGAGCTGGTCAAGGGCGGCCAGGTCGTCGCCCGCGAGCCGCTGGACGTCGTACGCGACCGGCACATCGCCGCGCGCGCCGGTCTGCCGCTGTCGGCGACGCAGCTGTCGCGCGGGGAACCGGTGCTTCCGACCGAGTACGTGTGAGAACCGGGTCCATGTGAGAGCTGTGCGGCTCGGGTCACGCCGTCCCCCGGGTGTACGAGCGGGCGGCCGGGGGGAATGCAACGGGCAGCGCACCCACGCACCCGGCCGACCCTCTCGTGCCCCCTCCCGTCCGCCCCTCGAAGTCTCTAGGCTCGGTAGTTCGTACAGACGGCCGGGCCCCCGCACCCCTCCGCTGTCGAACCGCTGCCGACCCTAAGGACACCGACCATGCGCCGCGCCTTGATCGTCGTAGACGTGCAGAACGACTTCTGTGAAGGCGGCAGCCTCGCGGTGGCCGGAGGGGCCGACGTGGCCGCCGCGATCACCGAGCTGATCGGCCAGGCCCCCGCCGGGTACCGCCATGTCGTCGCCACCCGGGACCACCACATCGCCCCGGGCGGGCACTTCGCCGACAACCCCGACTATGTGCGCTCGTGGCCCGCGCACTGTGTGGCCGGCACCGAGGGCGTCGGCTTCCACCCCAATTTCGCCCCGACGGTCGCCTCCGGCGCGATCGACGCCGTCTTCGACAAGGGCGCGTACTCGGCGGCGTACAGCGGGTTCGAGGGGGTCGACGAGAACGGGCAGTCGCTGGCCGACTGGCTGCGGGCCCGGGAGATCGACGAGGTGGACGTGGTGGGCATCGCCACGGACCACTGCGTGCGTGCCACCGCCCTGGACGCCGCGCGGCACGGCTTCCGCACCCAGGTACTGCTGGACCTGACGGCCGGGGTGTCCGAGGAGACCACCGAGCGGGCGCTCGAGGAGCTCAGGGAGGCCGGGGTGGAGCTGTCCGGCAAGCCCGTGGTGTAGCCCCGGCCTTCCGGCGGGCCCGTGGTCCGGCCCCGGCTCACGCCCGTGCCGTGCTCTGCCGCAGCAGGGCCCGGATCGGGTGCCACAGCTCCTGCGGCAGCTCCTGGCCCGTGCTGTCCGGGGCCGTGCGCCATACCAGGCCGTCGGGGTGGTGCAGGACCGCCGTGATCTCGTCGGGGGTCGGCGGGGCCGCGTTGCCGCGCAGATACACGGCACGCAGTCCCAGGTTGCGCAGGCGCGTCAGCGCCCGGGCGCGGTTCTGGGCGAGCACGAGCACGCGGACGAAGCCGCCCGCCGAGCCCGGGCTGGGCAGGTTCAGCGCCACCACCACGCTGCCGCTCGGCAGCTTGCAGAAACCTCCTGCGGCCATGTCTTGTCACACCCCCGTGAGAACTGATGTCAATAAGAGAGCCACAGGACGCACCTAAACACGATCGGCCGCGACCCGCCAGAGGGTCGCGGCCGATCATGCGTTGAGCTGCGAAAACGCTGTTCAGCTTGTGAGCGGTCCCACTCCGGAGAAGATCATCCGGGGGTCGTCACCGGGACGGCTGCACCGCCACCGTCAGTACGCTGCCGTTCTTGGTCTGCCGCAGGAGCCTGATCTTGGTGTGGGTGTCCGGCACCTTCACACTCGCGTACGGGGTCGCGGAGTAGTAGTACGTGCCCTTGTGGTCGTCGAAGACCGGGACGCCCGCCTGGCTCTTGATCTTGGTGGCCACGCCGTTGCTGTGCAGCGTGATCGCGTCCGTCGGCTCCAGGGTGAAGGTGGAGTCGTAGCCCTGCATCCGCGTGCGCAGATAGGTGCCGTCCGTCCACTTCAGCGGCTTGGCGTGGGCGTCGACGGGCAGGATGAGGCCCTGGCCCGGGTGTTCGCTGACGTTGTTGTCCGCCTGCGAGGTGTCCCAGTACCAGACCAGCAGGCCGTTCTGGTACGGGTAGTGCTCCACCCAGTTCGGCTTGGTGTTCAGGAAGCCGAAGTTGTACGGGCCGGTCTTCAGGGTCGAGTCGTACGACACGTACTGGCGGTTCTCGGCGATGTAGTACTGCGGGTAGTCGCCGCTGTAGGACGCTCCCTTGACCGAGAAGCCGGTCACCGCCCAGTCGCCGGTGCCGTTCTCGGCTCCGTCGGAGAAGACGGCGGAACCGTCGGCGGTGACGGCGATGTCGTCGGCCGTGAAGCCCTTCTTGGCCACACCGGTGTCGGTGGTGTAGCGGAAGCGCAGCTTGATCTTCTGGCCGGCGTAGGCGTCCAGCGGGTAGACCAGGTCGGCGTAGCCGTCGAGGGTGCCGGTGAGGGCGGGCTGGTCGCTCGCGTCGCGCGGGATCGCGGCGCCGTTCACCGTGCCGTCCACCGGCTTCCAGGTGGCGCCGCCGTCGGTCGAGACCTCCGTGTACAGGAAGTCGTAGTTCTGCTCGATGTCGTAGTAGCCCTTGAGGGACAGCGCGGCCGACGACTTGCCGGTCAGGTCGACATCACGGGTCAGCGTGTTGTTGAGGCCGTTGCCGCTGCCGCTCCACCACTGGTACGAGCCGCTCGCCGGGGGGATCAGCTCCGTGGTGACGGTCTTCTTCGGCAGCGTGACGAGCACCGCCTGCGGGTCCTTGGTGTTGTACTCCGAGTACCCGACCTTCGTCAGCGACGTGGCGCGGGAGGTGACGGTCCGGTAGTTCAGCCAGCCCAGCTGGAGCTTGTCCCAGGCGGTGAAGTCACCGGGGGTGTCGCCGATGCTGTTCTTGCCGGTGCCGAGCCAGGAGCCGGAGGACATGAGGTCCCAGAAGCCGGTGGAGTTGTCGGCGTTGCCGGTGGTGTCGTAGTTGTCGGGCAGGCCCAGGTCGTGGCCGTACTCGTGGGCGAAGACACCGAGTCCGCCGTTCTCCGGCTGGACGGTGTAGTCGCCGACCCACACGCCGGTGTCACCGATCTGCGTTCCGCCGAGCTTGTTGGTGTCGGGACCGGTCTTGCCGGAGTCGGTGCCGTACGCGTACCAGCGGTGGGCCCAGATCGCGTCCTCGCCCTGCGCGCCGCCGCCCGCGGACTCGTCCTCGCCGGCGTGCACGATCTGGAAGTGGTCGATGTAGCCGTCGGGCTCGTTGAAGTTGCCGTCGCCGTCGTAGTCGTAGCGGTCCCACTGGTCGTACTGGGCGACCTTGGCCTTGATCTGCGCGTCGGTGTCGCCGGCGGCCTTGCGCTGGGCGACCCACTGGGCGAGGGCGTCGCTGACCAGGTTCCACACACAGGTGTCGCACTGGTTGCTGCCGTACCGGGCTTCGTTGTAGTCGACCTTGACCCAGTCCTGGACCTGGCCGTCGACCGAGTAACGGCCGGAGGACGCCTTCTCGTAGAACTGCTTGAGCGAGTTCTTCTTCGGGTCCGTGGAGAAGTAGAGGTCCTGGAAGTGCTGCCGGTTGTAGTCCGCCTGCCAGGCGGTGCTGTTGTCCTTGGTGCGGTCCGGCGCGGCTATCAGGTTGTGCTGGGGGCCGGCCGTGCCGCCGTACTGCGACGTCTTGGTGCCGAACTCCGCGAGGATCGTGAAGATCTTGTCGGTGCGCTCGCGGGCGAGTTCGACGTACTTGCCGCTGCTGAGCTTCACCACCTTCGAGGCGCCGCGGTCCGTGACCGACGCCTTGCCGGATATGACTCGGTTGAGCGCCTCTTCGCGCTGGGCCTCCTGGGTCCTGCTCAGCGGTCCGTCGAGGTTGTGCTCCCTGCCCTCCACCGGCTGCGGTTCATGCCGGTCGACATGGGCCGCGGGGGCTTTCGCGCCCCCCTGGGCCACGGCGGTCGCCGAGAGGGTGGCGGTGGCCGCCGCGAGGGCGACGACGATCGCGGACGCTCTGAACGTCCAGGGTCTACTGGTCACTTGAAGTCCTCCCCGACGCGCCCGGTCACGCGGAAGGGGGTCCTGGTTGCAGGGAAGGTCCGCGCGAGGTACGCGTGTGTCAAGTGACGACATTTGACCGGAGGTTTAAGAGAAAAGACAGATCTTGACTTGCACAGGTCAATTGCATTAAGAGAACGAGGTGTTCGCCATTCGAACAGCATACGAACGGTGCACGGCGACAGCGGACGGCTTGCAGACGGCATAGTCGCCCGTCAACCGGCGCGCGGAACTGTCCACTTGGCGGACCGCATGACTCCATGCGCCCCCCATGCATCGGCACCGTGGGTTAGGTCACGCTTACCGGCCGTTCCCCTCGGGCATGCAGGCGAATAGAGTCGACAGGCGGAACGTCGGAACGACGACGGATTGCCCTGTCGACACCGTTGTCACCCCACGATTCTTAGCCACACCCCAAGTGCCCCACCGACGCCAGCAGTTGCCAGAAGTCGTCAGCAGTTATCCGCATCCTCCCCCATCGCGAGAGGCACGGGGGGAGGCCTCCACCCCCGAGGAATGGCCATGCCTCGTCCGAACACCGCACAGCTCGCCTACGGTTCCTGCACCGTGATCTTCTCGACCCTCGCCATGCTGTTGCTGTCCCAGACGAGTTCGGGCCTGGGGATCACCGTGATCGCCCTCGCGGCTCTCGCCCTCGGACTCCTCGTCGCCGTGACGGTCCCCTTGCCGAGGTCCGCAGCGGCCGCCGGGCGGTCCGCCGAACGCCCGTCCGCCGCGGCCGGGCGCCCGACGGCGTCCGTCGGATCCGCCGCGCCCGCCGAGTCCGCGCGCGAGCCGGCGAACCCCTGAACCGGGCGCCGTGCCCCCTGCACCGCACAGACTCCACGCACCATGACGCACCACCTCGTCGAGCGGACATGAACCGGCGGGCCCCGCAGACATGGGCCCGCCGGCTCATACGTACGCCGCCGCCGTCACGCTCATCCCCCCGGACCGCTCATACCGTGCTGACCTCCACGGTCCTGGCCGCCTTGTCGTGCAGCCCCTGTTTGTAGGGCCGGTCGAAGAAGCTCCAGCCGCCGCAGATCGCGGTCCACACGCAGAGACAGCAGAAGGCGAACGGCAGCCACAGCACGGCCGCGCGGATCAGCGAGGCCTGCACGGACGGGGTGGAGCCGTCCGCCAGGTTGGCCACCCGCATGTTCAGCAGCCGCTTGCCGATCGTCTGACCCGACCGGGAGATCAGGACGGTGTCGTACGCGATGTAGAGCACGGCGGCGATCACGGACTGGCCGAGGGACTTGCCGTACTCGGCCCGGCCCGCCTCCACGGTGTACTCGGTGGTGCGGAACACCCAGGACAGCAGCCAGACGACCACCCCCACGATGATCATGTCGATGATCCGGGCGAGCACGCGTTTGCCGCTGTCGGCCAGCGGGGGCATCCCGGCGAGGGGGTCCGTGCCGCCGCCGTACGGGCCGCCGGGACCGTAGGGCCCTCCGGCGCCGTAGGGACCCTCGCCACCGTACGGGCCTCCTCCGCCGTAGGGACCGCCTCCGGAGGGCGGGGGTGTGCCGTAGGGGCCCCCTCCGGGGGGCGGGGGCGCCCCGTACGGGGGCTCGCCGCCGGGGGGCGGGCCGGCGGGCGGGGGTTCACTGCCGTACGAGGGACCGCCGCCGTGCTCCGGACCTCCGTGCGGGCCGGGGCCGGGGCCCTCGGACGACGGGGGCTGCTGCTTTCTGAACGGGTCGTCCTCCGGGGAGTCCCCGGAGCCGGAGGGCGGCGGTTCGGTGCTCATGGCCCGAGTCGACCGCGAACCCCGCCGCTCCGCATCCGTAGAGGTCCGTCCGGGTCAGCCCGCCACGAACGTGTGTGCGGCCTTGTCGTGCCAGCACTGGCGCCAGGGACGGTCGAACACACACCACAGGACACCGATGACACCGATGCCCAGCACGCCCGGAACGCTGTAGACCAGCCAGCGGCGCAGGGCCCGGCCGAAGGCCGGCGGCTCATGGCCCTCGATGTCCCGCACATCGAGTCCGCACAGCTTCTTGCCGAGCGTGCGGCCCCACCGGGCGGTCGGCAGCACCTCGTAGAGCACACCGAAGCCGAGCAGCACGGCGAGCACGATGCCGAGATAGACCGAGGTCGTGCCGTCGAGCAGCCAGACCGTGACGGTCCGACCGGACAGCCGGGCCGCGTCGATCTTGCCGTTGACGTGGTCGATCGCCTTGCCGGCCAGCGGTACCGCCGCCGCACCCGTGACCGCCGCCAGGACCAGGGTGTCCAGCAGCCGGGCCGCCAGCCGCTTGCCGAGGCCGGCGGGCCGCGCCGCCGCCTGCGCCCGGGCGGCCGCCAGGAACGGGTCCTCCACCGGCGGCTTCCACGGAGCGGGCGGCCGGTCCCCGCCGGCGTCCGCGCTCGCCAACTGGTGCACTTGCTGCGCCCATGAGGGCTGGCCGCCGCCCGGGCCCGAGGTCATGGGCGCCCCGGGTCCCGTCGCGGGGCCGGCCTGCTGCGGCAGGCTCGCCGCCGGTTGCTGGGAGAGCGAGCCGGCCTGCTGCGGGACGGACGCCCCCGCCGCGGGCGCCTGGGGCGCCGGGGCCTGCTGGGTCTGGGGTGCCGGGGCGGACTGGGCCTGGGGTGCCGGGGCGGTCCGCGGCGGGGCGACCTTCGGCGCCTGCGGGTCCAGGCCGAGTGCCTGGCGGGCGGCGGCCTGGGCGCTCGGTGTGCGCGCGGCGGACTGCCCCGCGGCGGAACCGGCCGCCCCCGCGCTTCCGCCCTGCTCCCCCGTGCGCGGGGAGAGCGCACGGATCGTCATGGTGCTCTCGGAGGGGGCGGGTTCCTCGGCGCCCGGGGCGGATCCGGTCGCGGCGGGCGGGATGGTGGCGGTGCCGTCCGTCCGGGTGGCCCTGCCGTCGGGCGCACCCGGGGCCGGCAGCCGCGGGTCGGCGGCCTCGGCCGCGCCCCAGGACACCCGGCGGTCCTGCTCGCCGCCGAACCCGGACTGCCGGGAGCGGTCGGCGCCCCAGGTCGAGGGGGGCACCGGACGGTTGTCGTGCGGGGCCTGTGCCGGACCTCCGGCCGGGGTCGCCGAACCGGCCTGGTCGACCGGGTCCTCGTCGAAGAAGTGCGGGCCTGTCTCCTCCACGGAGGGCTCGGCGGGACCCGCGCCGGGCGGGGCCGGGGCTGTGCCGTCGGCGGGTGCCGGCCGACTGGTTCCGGGCACCCAGGCGACCCCGTTCCAGTACCGGACGTATCCGGGAATGGACGGATCCGGGTAGTAGCCTTCGCGGGGCCTGTCGTCACCGGGTGCCGGGGTGGGGGCGCTCATGTCCGTCGTCCCGTATCTGCTCGGGGGGTTGTCTGGGCATCCACAGCTTGTGTGGGCATCCACATCTATCAGAAGCGGGCAGGCAGTACGGCCCCTCCGGCTGTACCCACCCCTTTCCGGGCGATAGCGCGCACGCCCTTCACATACCCGGAACGCACGCCGAAAGAAAGTTCTCGTAAACGCGCGTTCGTACCGGCGGACTCTTCTGTGGGCTCTCGTGCGGGCCCGGCTCAGAAGACCTTGCCCGGGTTCAGGATGCCCAGGGGGTCGAAGACCTGTTTGATCGCCCGGTGCGTCTCCACGCCCACCGGGCCGATCTCGCGCGCCAGCCACTCCTTCTTCAGGAGTCCCACCCCGTGCTCACCGGTGATGGTTCCGCCCAGTTCCAGGCCGAGTTGCATGATCTCGTCGAAGGACTCACGGGCGCGCCGCGACTCGTCGGGGTCCTGTGCGTCGAAGCAGACGGTCGGATGCGTGTTGCCGTCGCCCGCGTGCGCGCAGACCCCGATGGTGAGCCCGTACTTCCCGGCGATCCGTTCGACCCCTTCGAGCATGTCGCCGAGCCGGGAGCGGGGCACGCACACATCGTCGATCATCGTCGTGCCCTTGACCGCCTCCAGCGCGGTGAGCGACAGACGGCGGGCCTTCAGCAGGAGTTCGGACTCGGCCGCGTCGTCGGCCGGGACGACCTGAGTGGCGCCCGCGGCCTCGCACAGCGCGCCGACCGCGGCGAGGTCGGCGGTCGGGTCCGGGGTGTCGAAGGCGACGAGCAGCAGCGCCTCGGTGGTCTCCGGCAGGCCCATGTGCGCGAGGTCGTTGACGGCCTTGAGGGTCGTACGGTCCATCAGTTCGAGCAGGGACGGCACATGCCTGGCCGTCATGATCCGGCAGACGGCGTCGCAGGCGTCGGCCGCGGACGCGAACTCGGCGGCCAGCACCAGTTGCTGCGGCGGCTTCGGCTTCAGGGCGAGGACCGCGCGGACCACGATGCCGAGCGAACCCTCGGAGCCGACGAAGAGGCGGGTGAGGTCGTATCCGGCGACGCCCTTGGCGGTGCGGCGGCCGGTGGACAGCAGGCGCCCGTCGGCGAGAACGACGTCGAGACCGAGGACGTACTCGGCCGTGACCCCGTACTTGACGCAGCACAGGCCGCCGGAGGCCGTGCCGATGTTGCCGCCGATCGTGCACATCTCCCAGCTGGAGGGGTCCGGCGGGTAGAAGAGGCCGTGTTCGTCCACCGCGCGGGAGAGGGTGGCGTTGATGACGCCGGGCTCGACCACGGCGATACGGTCGACCGGATTGATCTCCAGGATCCGGTCCATCTTGGTGAGCGAGAGCACGATGCAGCCGTCGGAGGCGTTCGCCGCGCCCGACAGCCCGGTGCGGGCGCCCTGCGGGACGACCGGGATCCGCAGGTCGGTGGCGGTCCGCATGACGTGCTGGACCTGCTCGACGGTGTGGGGCAGCACGACCACGGCCGGGGTGCCGGCCGCGCAGAAGCTCGCCATGTCGTGTCCGTACGAGGCCGTGACATCGGGGTCGGCCAGGACGGCCTCGGCGGGCAGGCCCGCCCGGAGGAGGTCGAGGAGGTTGCCGGTGACTTCGTCGCGCGGGGCTTCGATACGGCTCATGATCACAGCGTCGCACCCGGGGTCGGCGGTGGGAACCCCCACGGGAACCCTCGCGAGAACCCACACGAGGGCCCCCGCCGCAGCCCCTCCGGGACCCTGCCGTCAGGGTCCCGGAGGCCCGGGGGTCAGGGCCCCGGAGGCACGGGTGGGCGGGTCACAGGTTTCCGCGCTTCTCCTGCTCGCGCTCGATCGCCTCGAACAGGGCCTTGAAGTTGCCCTTGCCGAAGCCCATCGAGCCGTGCCGCTCGATGATCTCGAAGAACACGGTCGGACGGTCCTGGACCGGCTTGGTGAAGATCTGCAGCAGATAGCCGTCCTCGTCACGGTCGGCGAGGATCTTCAGCTCGCGCAGGGTCTCGACGGGGACGCGGGTGTCGCCGACCCACTCGCCGAGGGTGTCGTAGTACGAGTCCGGGGTGTCGAGGAACTGCACGCCCGCCTCGCGCATCGTGCGGACCGTGCGCACGATGTCGTTCGTGTTGAGCGCGATGTGCTGGACGCCGGGGCCGCCGTAGAACTCCAGGTACTCGTCGATCTGGGACTTCTTCTTGGCGATCGCGGGCTCGTTGATCGGGAACTTGACCTTGAGCGTCCCGTCGGCCACGACCTTCGACATCAGCGCGCTGTACTCGGTCGCGATGTCGTCGCCCACGAACTCCTTCATGTTCGTGAAGCCCATGACCTTGTTGTAGAACTCGACCCACTCGTTCATGTGGCCGAGTTCGACGTTGCCGACGCAGTGGTCGATCGCCTGGAAGGTGCGGTGGGCCGGCGGCTCGACGATCGGGTCGGCGGCGGCGTAGCCGGGGAGGTAGGGGCCGTCGTAGCCGGTGCGCTCGACCAGGGTGTGGCGGGTCTCGCCGTAGGTGGCGATCGCGGCCAGGACGACGGTGCCGTGCTCGTCCTTCGTCTCGTACGGCTCGGCGACCGAGGCGGCGCCGTGCTCGATCGCGTACGCGTACGCCGCGCGCGCGTCCGGGACCTCGATGGCGAGGTCGACCACGCCGTCGCCGTGCTCGGCCACGTGCCGGGCGAGGAAGCGGCCCCAGTCGGTGGCGGGCTTGACGACCGAGGTGAAGACGAAACGGGCGGAGCCGTTCTCCAGGACGTACGAGGCGGTCTCGCGGCTGCCGGTCTCCGGTCCGGAGTAGGCCACGAGCCGCATTCCGAAGGCGGTGGAGTAGTAGTGCGCGGCCTGCTTGGCGTTGCCCACGGCGAAGACGACCGCGTCCATTCCCTTCACCGGGAAGGGGTCTGCCTCACGCGCGGTGTCCGGGGTGTGGTGTGTGGTCTGCGTCATGTCCGCAGCCTCACCCCTCTCCGCAAGGTGCGCAATAGTTTGCGTATTGCCTGGGCATTCTGCCCAGTGAAAGGCCCGGATCGCCGGGCGTTCTGTACAGGATGACCATCAGGGAGTGCGGTGTGGCGATCGATCATCTGGACGCCCGGCTCATCGTGTTGCTGGCGCGCGAGCCGCGCGTCGGGGTGCTGGAGATGTCCCGGCGGCTCGGCGTCGCCCGCGGCACGGTCCAGGCGCGGCTGGACCGTCTCCAGTCACAGGGGGTGATCCGCGGCTTCGGGCCGGAGGTGGACCCGGCCGCGCTCGGCTATCCCGTCACGGCGTTCGCGACGCTGCAGATCCGCCAGGGCCAGGGCCCGGACGTACGGGCCCATCTGACGACCGTGCCCGAGGTCCTGGAACTGCACACCACCACCGGCAGCGGTGACATGCTGTGCCGGCTGGTGGCCCGCTCGAACGCCGATCTCCAGCGGGTGATCGACCGGGTGGTGGGCTTCGAGGGAATCGTGCGCGCCTCGACGGCGATCGTCATGGAGAACCCGGTTCCGCTGCGGGTCATCCCCCTGGTGGAACAGGCGGCGCAGGACCAGGAGCGGGCCTGACCGGGCGGGCCGACGGCTGCTGCTGCCGGACGGCGCGGGCAGGCCTCCTCGTCAGGCCTCGCGAGGGACCGGGTTCGCGGTGGCGCGCAGCACCGGGTCATGGCGCAGTCGTACGAAGGTGACCAGCAGGGTCAGGGCCTGCACCACGGCGCATGCGCCCATGACGTCGGTCAGATACGGCGGCGGGGTGAGGGCGAGCACGACGCCCGCCACCGGGAAGGGCAGCAGCAGGATCAGGATGGTCAGGGAGAGCGTCGTACCGAAGGCCGCGGGCGGGATGATCAGCGACCGCAGGGTGCGCAGGACGACGGTGAGTCCTCCGTCCGCGGCCATGAAGAGGGCCACGAGGGCCGCGTAGCCGGCGTACGAGGGGGCCCAGGGCACGGCGAGGCAGGCGGCGGCCGCGACCGTCCCGCTGATGACGCCGACCCCCCACAGGCCCGCCCGGTTCAGCGCGAACCGGCAGCAGGTGACCACGACCAGGGTGGCGGCGGCGGCCACCGACCAGAGCGTGCCGACGGCGGCCGGGGAACGGCCGAAGCGGCCCTCCACGAGGACGGGGCTCGCCGACTGCAGCAGACCGAGCGCGAGATTGGAGAAGGCCAGCCCGATCACGAGCCGCCGCAGGGACGGGAGCGACCGCAGGGTGCTCCATCCTTCCCGCATGCCTCCGCCCGTCCCCTGTCCGCCGCCGCGCCCGGCGCGCAGGGGAGTGGGCGGGGTCTGGAGGGCGAGCCCGGCCGACAGGAAGGACAGCACGCTCAGACAGGCGAGCATGCGGGTCGGTCCGGTCAGCAGCAGGACGCCGCCGAGGGCCGGGCCGATGAGGGTGGCCGTCTGGTCGATGCCGATCAGCACCGACTGCACCTTGTGGGACTGCCCTTCGGCCCGGCGGCTGACGATGGCGCCGACCGCCTCGTTGGCGATGAAGCTGAACTGGGTGAGGGCACCGGTCACGGCGGCCAGCGCCATGACGGTCACGGTCTCGGCCGTCCCCGGGGGCAGCATGGTCAGGACGACACCGGCGCCCGCCACCAGCAGGGCCCGCAGGAGCGAGGCGAGGAAGCACACGATGGCCGCGCCGCTCCGGTCCACCAGCGCGCCGGCGAAGCTGAACGCGGCGACCCGGGGTATCCACTCCAGCGCGAACGCCAGACCCGTCAGGGACGCGGAACCGGTGGTCGCCAGCACCACGAGCGGCATGGCGTAGGTCGCCATGGAGTAGGCGAGCGCGTCGCAGGCGCGCGGTGCGTAGACCCGCCGGAACAGACTGCCTGTGGGCACTGCCGCATGCCGACCGGCCGGTCGGACCTCGTAAAGAGAGACGGTCACGGAGTGGGGGGCTTTCGGTAGCGGGGGCGCGAAAGGGGCGCGGCGCGGCGTCCCGGGCCATTTCGGGCATGCACATGCCACGAATGGGGCCGCGATGCCTGGTTGAGGTGTGAACTACGGAGCGGTAACAACATAGCGGAACAGGAGCCTCCTGAAGAGTCCCGGGGAGCACCCCTGACAGACGGGGAGCGCCGCCCGGCATGCAAAGTGATCCTTGCAAAGAAACCGTTGCAAGGTTTTCTTTGCAACACTATCTTTGTACTCATGTCCGAGCAGCCCGACGACCGTCGTATCCATCAGCTCGACGCCCGTTCACTGCGCGGGCTCGCCCATCCGCTGCGCATGCGCCTGCTGGACGCCCTGCGCTTCGGCGGCCCCGCCACCGCGTCCCAACTCGCGGCGAGGCTGGGCGAGTCGAGCGGCGCCACCAGCTACCACCTGCGTCAGCTCGCGGCGCACGGCTTCGTCGAAGACGCCCCGGAGCAGGGCAAGGGGCGCGAGCGGTGGTGGAGGGCGGCCGTTCAGGGCCTGCGCTTCGACGACGATCTGCTCGAGGACGCCAACCCGGCCGTCCGGGGCGCGGCCGACTTCTATCTCCACGAGCTCGCCACGAGCCATGCACGGGAGGTGTCGACCTGGCTCGGCTCCCGGCACGAGTGGTCCGAGCAGTGGGGCCGCAGCACGGACATGAGCAGCATGACCCTACGACTGACCCCGGAACTCACCCGGGAACTCGTCGGGAAACTGCACGCACTCGTGGACAGCTACCGCGACCTGCCCGCCGCCGAGGACGCCCCTGACGCGGAGACGGTCCGCATCCACACGCACGCCTTCCCCCTCGCCACGGACTGAGAGGCACCGCCGATGCACCCCGAGATCCACCTCGCACTGCACCGCGCCCACGCCACCGAACTCCACGCCCGGGCACACGCCCAGGGGCGCGCCCTTGACGCCAGGCCGCCCCGGGACCTGCGGGTACGCCTCGGCTGGACCCTCGTCGAGGTCGGGCTGCGACTCGCCTCCCCACCCCGGAGCGTCGCCGTCCCGCAGGTCTAGTGCTGTGGCCGGGAAGGTTTGCCGGTGAACCTTTCCGGTCGCAGCGCTAGCAGCTCGGTACCGACTTGCCCTTCTCCAGGGCCATCAGCGACGCGACCGCCCCGTTCAGGGTGGTCACCGGGACCAGGCGCAGGCCCTTGGGGAGTTCCGCCCGCGCGTCGGTGCACTCCTCCTTCGGGACCAGGAAGACCGTCGCGCCGTCACGGCGGGCGGCCTGCACCTTGAGGGCGACCCCGCCGACCGCGCCCACATTGCCGGTCGCGTCGATCGTGCCCGTACCGGCGATGGTGCGGCCGCCCGTGAGGTCGCCGCCGGCGCCGTCGCCCTCCAGCTTGTCGATGACCCCGAGGCTGAACAGCAGACCCGCGCTGGGGCCGCCGACGTCCGCGAGCTTCAGCGTGACCTTGACGTCCTTGTCGCTGACGTGCAGGTACTTCAGTGCCGCTCGGCTGGCCGCGTCCTGGGACTGCTGCATCTGCTCGGCGTTGTGCCGCTCGATCTCCTCGACGTTGTTGCCGCTCGGGTACACCGCGTCGCGCGGCAGGACCGAGCGGTCCGTGCGGAACCAGCCGTCGATCACATCGCCGAGCGAGACGGACGCGTCGGGGCCGGTCGCCTCGATCGTCGTCATCCGCAGCTGGCCCGTCGTCGTGCGCATGGGTGCCCCGCTGACCGTGATCACGGGGGCGCCCTTGTTCTCGCCGAGGACGTTCGCCGTCATGCCGGGCTGCGCCACGGCGAACGGCAGCGGCGCGAACACCGCCGTGGCGAGCAAGGCCACGACGGGAAGGGCGCAGACGGCGACGGCCTTGGGGCGGGAGAGGCGAGAGAGCACGGGATCAATCTAACGCGAGGACGTGTCCCGGCCACGTGCCGGTCGGACCGGGCGGCGATCATGCCTGTGGGCGGGTTGGCCCGGGTGGCGGCCAGGGCGGCCGCAGGCGGGTCCGGCCAGCGGTCGGTCGTGCGTCAGCCGCGGGTCAGCCGGGGTAGAGGTCCCTTCGGTCCGTGGTGAAGCGCCGTAGTGCCTCCGGGAGGGGTGCGATGCCGATCCCGGGTGCCGAGGGCACCGGCAGATGGCCGTCCTGGAGCACGAACGGCTCGGTGATGTCCTCGGCGAAGTAGCGGGCGGACGCCGAGGTGTCGCCGGGGAGAGTGAAGCCCGGCAGGGCGGCCAGGGCCAGATTGGGTGCGCGGCCGATGCCCGTCTCCAGCATGCCGCCGCACCACACCGGCACCCCGTGCGCTCGCGCCACGTCGTGCACACGGCGGGCCTCCAGATAGCCGCCGACCCGCGCGGGCTTCACGTTCACGACCCGGCAGGCGTCCAGCGCGATCGCGGAAGCGGTGTCGCGGGCGGAGTGCAGGGACTCGTCCAGACAGACGGGTGTGGTGATCCGCCGCTGGAGCAGGGCGTGGGCGTGCAGGTTGTTCTCCTCCAGCGGCTCCTCGATCAGCAGCAGCCCGAACTCGTCCAGCCTGCGCAGGTGTTCGGTGTCGGCGAGCGTGTACGCCGTGTTCGCGTCGACCTGGAGGGGCAGCGCCTCCCCGAAACGCTCACGGACGGCCCGTACGGGCTCCACGTCCCAGCCCGGTTCGATCTTCAGCTTGATCCGCACATACCCCTCGGCCAGGTAGCGTTCGACGTCGTCCAGCAGTCGGGGTACCGAGTCCTTGATGCCGACCGACACCCCGGCCGGCACCCGGTCCCGTACCGCGCCCAGACAGGTCGCGAGCGACATGCCGTACGCGCGCAGCTCCGCGTCCAGGACCGCCGTCTCCAGGGCCGCCTTCGCCAGCTCGTGTCCTTTGATCCCCGCCGTGGCCGGGGCCAGCGCGGCCGTGGTGAGGTGCGGCAGCGCGGCGGCGCGCGGCAGCAGGAACTCACGCAGGACGATCTCCGCGCCGGCCACGAACTCGGAGCAGTACCGCGGTTCGGGATCGCCCGCGAACTCCGACCAGCCCTCGGCTGCGTCGGTGACGACATGGAGCAGGAAGGTGTCCTTCGTGGTCATGGTCCCGAAGGAGGTGCGGAACGGGGTGACGAGCGGGATCGCCACATGGACGATCTCGACGCGTTCCAGTCTCATGCCGGGGCCACCTCCTCGCGGGTGAGCGTGTACCAGCCGTCCCGGGACATGGCGGTGGCCGTGAACCCCTCGGCGAAGGCCTTGGTGAACACCTCGCGGACGGCGTGCCGCCAGCGCAGCGCGAGCGCCGGGTCGGTGGCGCGCAGGGCGACCACGTCATGGGGGACGCGGCACCACAGGGTCCGGTCGTCCAGGGAACGGCGGGCGAGTGGTCCGCCGTCGGGGGCCGTGGAGGTCTCCGCCGTTCGAACGGTGGCGGGTGCGGGCGGCCGGCGAGGTGCCACCAGGTTCCAGGTCACCGTGAGCCGGTCGCTCTCGTCGCCGTCGTTCACACCGTCGGCCATCGGACCGTAGAAGTCGACCAGGTACTCCGTGCCGGTCGCGCCCAGCTTCACCAGGTTGAAGCGGGCGTTGCGGGCGACCAGCGGGTCGAAGGTCCAGCGCAGGGTGCGGGCGCCGCGCCCCAGCAGCCAGGCGCGCTGCGCCTGCTTCACCACGGGGCCGAGGCCCGGGTCGGCCGCCGCCAGCAGGGAGTACGCGTCCGCCTCGGCCGGCGGCCCGAAGACCGCGGCGCAGGCCCCGGCGAGCCGGCCCCCGTCGGCGGTGTACGCGGCGTGCACGGCCCCGCCCGCGTGCACCACGCTGTGCAGCACCTCGGCCGGCAGCGGCGGGGAGCTGCGGGGCGTGCGCCAGACGTCGCTGAAGTAGTCGGCCACGGCGGCGAGAGGGGCCACGCCCTCGACGGTACGGAGGCGGACGCCCGCGGCACGAGCGGACTCCTCCGCGAGCCGGGCCGCCCGCTCCTGGGCCACGGACAGGTCCGTCGGATCCGTCGAGTCCGTCTCTGCAGTCATGGATCGAGTCTCGGGGCCCGCGACTCCCCCTCGCGTTGTACGGGCGGCCAAAGAGTGCGTACGTTCGTGAGGGGATCAGCCAACATACGAAGGAAGTGACCCCTTGGACGTCGGCACTCTCGGCGATCTGCTGGACGTGGTCGGCGAGCCCTCCGTACGGCTGCGCGCCGCCCCCACCGGGCTGTCGGCGCCGGTCACCGAGGCGCTGCTGTACGACGCCCATGCCCCGCTCCCCCGGGCGCCCGGCGCCCTGCTGCTCGCGGTGGGCGTGCCGGGCGCGGACGCCGGGCCGCTGACCCGGGCCGCCGCGGCGGCGGGGATGACCGGTGTCGTCGTACGCGGCACGGACGGGCCGGTCGCCGAGGCCGAGGCGGCCGGGATCGCCCTGCTCTCGGTCGACGAGGACGCGGCCTGGCACCAGGTGCACCTGCTGCTCGCGTCGGCGCTCGGCGCCCGCCCGGCGACCGGCGGCGGGGACGCCCGCGGGGAGCTGTTCGCGCTGGCCGACGCGGTGGCCGCGGCGGTCGGCGGGGCCACGACGATCGAGGATCCGGGGCAGCGGATCCTCGCCTACTCCACGGTGCCGGGACAGGCCACGGACGAGGATCGCCGCCAGGGAATCCTGGGGCTGCGGGTGCCGGGCAGCCCGGCGAACACCGAACAGTACCGGACGGTCTTCGCGGCACGGGGCCCGGTGCGGCTCCCGGCGCTCGCGGGCGCGCTGCCCCGGCTCGCGGCCGCCGTCCGCGCCGGGGGCGAGACCCTCGGCTCGCTCTGGGTCGTGGACGACGGCCGGCTCGCGCCCGACGCCGAGGAGGCGCTGGCGCGGGGCGCGTCCACGGCAGCGCTGCTCCTGCTGCGGGCGCGCGCCGCGCGGGATCTGGCCCGGCACCAGGACGGCGATCTGCTGCGCCGGCTCCTCGACGGCACCGCCGACCCGGCCGCGGCCGGGCACCGGCTCGGCCTCGACACGGTACGGGTCGCCGCGTTCGTACCGGCCTCCCCGGCGTCCGCGCCGGACGGCGAACAGACCGCGCTGCGGCTGCTGGATCTCGTACGCCTGCAGTGCGAGGCCCGTTACGGGCGGCACGCGTGCGTACTCGTCGACGGGGTCGTGTACGCGCTGCTGCCCGCGTCCGGCGACCGCGCGCAGCGGCACCGGCGGCTGGCCGACGACATCGTGCGGCGGGCCGGACAGGCACTGCGGGTGCCGGTACGAGCCGGGCTCGGTGAGGTGGTGCCCTCGCTCGCGGGCGCGCCGGAGTCCCGGGCGGACGCGGACCTGGTTCTGCGCGTGCTCGGACCGGAGCTGCCGGTGGCGTGCGTGACCGAGGTACGGCCGCGGATCACCCTGCTGCGGCTGGCCGAAGTGATGCGGGACAGCCGGGAGTTGAGCGCCGGGGCGTGGCGGGCGGTCCTGGACCACGACGCCGCGCACGGCACCGCCCATGCGCACACCCTGCTGGCGTGGTTCGAGGCCGGCTGCGACATGGCGGGCGCGGCCGAGCGGCTGGGGGTGCACCCCAACACCTGCCGCTACCGCCTCCGGCAGATCCACCGGCAGCTCGGCGTCGATGTGCGCGATCCGGACGAACGGCTGGTGCTGTGGCTCCAGTTGAGGGTTCTGGGCGGCTGATCCGCCCCCCCCGTCAGCGCAGCGCCTCCGCCACCTCCCGCGCCGCGTCCACCACCCGCGGACCCACCCGCTCCGGCACCGTGTCCGACAGCATGACGACCCCCACGCTGCCCTCGACCCCGTTCACCCCGAGCAGCGGTGCCGCCGCCCCGCTCGCGCCCGTCTCCAACTCCCCGTGGGTCAGCGTGTAGCCGGTCTCGGGGAGTTGCTGCCGGCGGGCGGCGAGTATGGCCCTGCCTGCGGCTCCCCGGTCGAGCGGATGCCGGAAACCGGCCCGGTACGCCACGTGGTAGTCGGTCCAGGACGGCTCGACCACGGCGACGGCCAGCGCCTCCGCGCCGTCGACCAGGGTGAGGTGCGCGGTCGCGCCGATGTCCTCGGCGAGGGCTCGCAGTGCGGGCATCGCGGCCTCCCGTACGAGGGGGTGCACCTGGCGGCCGAGGCGCAGCACACCGAGCCCGACCCGGGCGCGGCCCCCCAGGTCGCGGCGGACCAGGGAGTGCTGCTCCAGCGTGGCCAACAGCCGGTACACCACGGTCCGGTTGACGCCCAGCCGGGTGGACAGCTCGGTGACCGTCAGCCCGTGGTCCGTGTCGGCCAACAGCTTGAGGACTCTGAGGCCCCGGTCCAGCGTCTGGGAGGTCTCCGCGGTCACGACGCCCACTCCTTAGTGGTGAGGACGGCGGCCCCCTCGCGGCGGATGCGTCACCGAGTCCCGTTCGGCGACGCGCTTCAGAGGCCGCCGATCGGCCGGCGGCCCGGGCGGCCCCCGGGCTCGGTCGCTTCACGGCTGCGCTCCGCGGCGGCGCTGCCACGGGGCGTGTGCGTAGCGGGACAGTAGCGACACGGTTCGCTGAGCGGAAGGCTCTGTCCAGAATCCGATCGACGGCCGGTACGCATCGGTTCCTTTTACGGTGGTATATGAGCGACTCGCGACCTGATGCGCGCGGTCTTCAGCGAGATGCGCTCGGTCTTCCGCGAGATGCGCACGGCGTGCGGCCTACGGCGGGACGTACGCGAAGGCGAAGGGTTCCGGTGCCGGGCGCCCCGGCACCGGAACCCGGCACCGCGTCAGCTCACCGCATCCGCGTGGCCCACTCCTGGACCTTGGCGATCCGCTGGCGCAGCTGGCCCGCGGTGCATTCGGCGCTCGGCGGGCCGCCGCACACCCGGCGCAGTTCGGTGTGGATCACGCCGTGCGGCTTGCCGCTCTGGTGGACGTACGCGCCAACCAACGTGTTGAGCTGCTTGCGCAGTTCCAGCAGCTCCTTGTGGGTGACCACCGGGCGCCGTTCGGCGGGCAGTTCGAGCAGATCCGCGTCCGTGTCCGGCTTCTTGCGGCTGTGCGCGATCTGCCGGGCCTGCCGCTTCTGCAACAGCAACTGGACCTGCTCCGGCTCCAGGAGGCCCGGGATCCCGAGGTAGTCCTGCTCCTCCTCGCTGCCCGGGTGGGCCTGCATGCCGAACTCGGCGCCGTTGTACATGACCCGGTCGAAGACGGCGTCGGACTCCAGCGCCTCGAACGGCAGCATGTCCTGCTCGCCTGTGTCCTCGTCCTGCTCCCGGTTGGCCTCCTCCATCTCCTTCTCGGACTCGGCGTACGGGTCCTCCTCGCCGTCCTTCTTCGGCTTGTCGAGGACGTGGTCGCGTTCCCGCTCCATCTCGTTGGCGAAGGTGAGCAGGTCGGGGACCGTGGGAAGGAAGACGGAGGCGGTCTCGCCGCGGCGCCGGGACCGTACGAAACGGCCCACGGCCTGGGCGAAGAAGAGCGGGGTGGAGATGGTGGTCGCATACACCCCGACCGCGAGCCGCGGCACGTCGACGCCCTCGGACACCATACGGACCGCGACCATCCAGCGGTCGTCGTTGCCGCTGAACTCGTCGATGCGGTCGGAGGCTCCCGCGTCGTCGGAGAGCACGAGGGTCGCCTTGTGCCCGGTGATGTCCCGGATGAGCTTCGCGTAGGCGCGGGCCGAGTCCTGGTCGGAGGCGATGACGAGGGCCCCCGCGTCCGGGATGGCCTTGCGGACCTCGGTGAGCCGCTGGTCGGCGGCGCGCAGCACGCTCGGCATCCAGTCGCCGCGCGGATCGAGGGCGGTGCGCCAGGCCTGGCTGACGGCGTCCTTGGTCATGGGCTCGCCGAGCCGGGCCGCGATCTCGTCGCCCGCCTTGGTGCGCCAGCGCATGTTGCCGCTGTAGGAGAGGAAGATGACCGGCCGCACGACCCCGTCGGCGAGCGCGGACCCGTATCCGTACGTGTAGTCGGCGGCGGACCGCCGGATCCCGTCGTTCCCCTCCTCGTACGCCACGAACGGGATGGGGTTGGTGTCGGACCGGAACGGCGTACCGGTCAGGGCGAGCCGACGGGTCGCGGGTTCGAACGCCTCCAGACACGCCTCGCCCCACGACTTGGAGTCGCCGGCGTGGTGGATCTCGTCGAGGATGACGAGCGTCTTGCGCTGCTCGACGCGGTTGCGGTGCAGCATGGGCCGGACGCCGACGCCCGCATAGGTGACGGCGACCCCGTGGTACTCCCGGCTGAGCGGTCCCGCGCTGTACTCGGGGTCGAGCTTGATCCCGATCCGCGCGGCCGCCTCCGCCCACTGCTTCTTCAGATGCTCGGTCGGCGCGACCACGGTCACCTGCTGCACGACGTGGTGGTGCAGCAGCCAGGACGCGAGCGTCAGCGCGAAGGTCGTCTTGCCGGCGCCGGGCGTGGCGACGGCGAGGAAGTCACGCGGCTGCTCCTGGACGTACTTCTCCATCGCACCCTGCTGCCAGGCACGCAGCTTGCTGGCGGTACCCCAGGGTGCGCGGCCCGGGAAGGCGGGCGAGAGGTGGTGCGAGGAGCCGGTGGCTGAAGCGGTGGCGGGCCTGGACGGCTCACCGTCCAGGGTGGCGGCTGTCGGGCGGGAGGTAGTCACGGTCTCCGGTTCGATGGGGGTCTGGGGCGGCTCGGCTACGTATGACAACCGGGCCACCCTACCGGTGTGCTCACCCGCTCCCGGGGCCGACGGCGCCGCATCCGGCCATGGTGCGACAGGGGTCACAGATCACGGAGTACGGCCCCGGAGGATCACCGTTCGTGCAGCCGGGTCGTCACCCAGGCCCCCACCAGGGCGACCACCGCCATCGGCAGGAACACCGCGGCGAAGGCGGCCGGGTGGGAGCCGCCGGAGGCCGTCCCGGCGGCCGTGGGGGCGACCGTGCCGCCGCCGAGCGCGGCGAACGCGGCGCCGCCCGCGGCGAGCAGGACGACGTTGGAGAGACCGTCGGAGATCTGCAGGGCGGCCGAGTTGGCGCCCGCCTCCTCGGGGCGCGACAGCTTCAGCAGCAGCACGCTGGTCGAGGAGATCACCAGGCCCATGCCGAAGCAGCCGAAGCCCCAGGCGACGGCGACGATCCACACCGGCACGGCGTGCACCAGCACACTCGGCGCCGTCACGATCGCGAGCGCGACCACGATCATGCCGAGGGTCATCAGCCGGTCCCGGTACGCCTCCAGGCGCGGCCTCGACTGGAGATACGACCCGAGTGCCCAGCTTCCGCCGCTCGCCGCGAGGGAGAACCCGGCCAGCGTCGGCGACAGCCCGCGCTGGGTGACGAGCATGAGCGGGATGAAGCTCTCCGCCGAGACGAAGGCGCCCGCCGCCACTCCCCGCAGCAGCACCACGGACGGCAGTCCGCGCGCCGCCCGGTAGGTGCCGCGGGGAAGCAGTCGGAGGGCCGCCGGTACGAGCAGCGCGGCGCCCGCGACGCCGGGGACGAACGAGACCCAGCTCAGGTCCTGGGCGGCGTACTGCAGAAGCCCGGCGCCGAACGAGACACCGAACGCGAGACGGATACGGCGGGCGTCGAAGGGGGCGGCGACGGCCTCCTTCGCTGGGCCGCCCGCCCGGCGCCGTATCTGCGGCAGGGCGAGGGCCAGGGGGAACACCACCAGCACCGGGATGCCGATGAACACCCAGCGCCAGCCGAGCTGTTCGGTCACCGCGCCCGCGGCCAGCGGGCCGACCACCGTCGGCACCACCCAGCCCGCCGCGAACGCGGCCATGATCGCCGGTCGCAGGCGCTCCGGGTAGGCGCGGCCGACCACGACGTACAGGGCGACGATGACCAGGCCGCCGCCGAGCCCCTGAACCGCCCGCCCCACGATGAACAGCCACATCGCCCCGGCCGTGCCGGACAGCAGCAAACCGGCGGCGAACGCGGCGATACCCCAGGTCAGCGAGGTGAGGGGGCCGTTGCGGTCCGACCACTGGCCCGCGAGCACCATGCCCAGGAGGCTGGTGGTGAAATACCCGGAGAACGCGAAGGCGTACAGCGACAGCCCGTCCAGCTCCCGTGCCGCGACCGGCATCGCGGTGCCGACGGCCGTCGCCTCGAAGGCGATGAGCACGACGACCGAGACGATGCCGACACTGAGCGCCCGGTACGGCCCGCTCAGCACGCCGACGGAGTCGACCGGCGGGACGGAAGGGGCGACGGCGGTGTCGCGGGGTTCCAGGGCTGTCATGCGGTCAGCGTAAGGGGCTCGGAGCACATTGGCTCCTGTCCCGAGTCGCTGATCGCCTGGGACCTTGGTCCTAGGGCCGCCCGGCTCGGTTCATGAACGGCGTGTGGCAGCCCCATTGCGGCATATGGCTGTCCCGTTGCGGCGTATGGCAGTCCCGTTGCAGCGCCCGCGCTCCCCTTGAGCCCGCCGGCTCCCGAACCCTACGGTCCCTGTGTCGGTCCGGAACACGCGCAAGCCGCTCCGTACCGGATCCCGACCGTGTGCCCGAGTGGTTCAGGGACTCGCCTGCAAAGCGAGTTACGCGGGTTCGATTCCCGCCACGGTCTCTAGTCGTACTCGGTCACGAGGTGTACTCGGTCACGGCGTCGTGCTTCGTGTCGAGCGTCTTCTCCCGGTGGACCAGCCAGACCGTGAACGCCAGCGTGGAGACGTCCGCGTTCAGGGGGTGCAGGGTCGCGTCGGGCTCGCTCCAGCACAGCACCTCCCCGGTGGCGCCGTCGACGACCAGGCTCGTGTCCTTTGGCAGACGACCGAGGCGTATCAGGCGGTCCGCATCCTCGGGGAGCCGGTCCGCGGGGGTGCCGTCCTCCTGTGCGCAGTACTCGGCCAGGGTCGGCAGGGGCACGTCCGTGTCCAGCTCGTACCAGTAGCCGTGCTCCGGCAGGCCCGTCTCGCTCAGGAAGCGGCGGGTCGGCTCGTGCGTGAGCGTGCCGGGGAAGTCGACGTCCTCGAAGCGCACGATCGCGGCCGAGCCGAACTCCTCCTCCAGGAGACGCGGCGGAAGGCCCAGCCGGAGCCCCGCGCCGGGCCGGGCGATCCGGGCCAGCGGGCGGATCAGCGCGGCCGTCCGCCAGTAGGAAGCGGGATCCTCCCCGGCGGTCTCGGCCCACACCGGAGTCAGCGCCTGCGGACCGTGTCCGCGCGGGGCGTACCGGCCGCGGGGCCCGGTGAGTTCGTCCGTCGCCGCCGCGAATCGCAGCAGCGCCTCCAGGGAGGGGGCGAGCGGGGAGAGATCCATCGGGCCGGGGCGACCCGGGAAGGCACGCGTCGTGGCGACCCGGCCCGTGGCGCCGTCGAGCAGCAGGCGCTCCAGGTCGCGGTCGAGGGTGCGCAGCGACCCCATGACCAGCTGGTCGCGCAGCTCCGCGGCCAGCCTCTCCGCGTCGTCGACCAGCTCGGCGACCCGGCACAGCGCGGGCTGTCCGCGCAGGGCTCCGGTCAGCGGGTGCCGCGTCCCCGTGTGCGTCACACACGGATCCAGGTCCGCCTCGGTCAGCGTGATCACGCCACCGGCTTCGGTCGTGCTCATTGCTTCCCCCGCGTGTGTCGTGCCCAGAGCGTCCGCGGACAGGACACATGCTCCCGCCAGGCGGCTCTCCCCCAACGCGAAGAACCCTACGCCGCCCCACTGACAACGCCCGGGACGCGGGAAATCGCCAGGTCAGGAGGACGTCAGGTCAGGAGGACGCCGACCGGGGCGGCCTCCGTCGTTCACTGAGCCGTCACCACCGCCGCCTGCGGCCGGATCGGCAGCCGGTTGACCGGGCGGCCCGTCGCCGCGCGCACCGCGGCGGCGATCGCCGCCGGGGACGTCACCACGGGCACCGCGCTGACCGACTTGGCGCCGAACGGCGCGACCACGTCGCGTTCCTCGACCAGCTTGACGATCCGGATGTCGGGGGCGTCCAGGGCCGTGGGAAGGGAGTAGCCCGTCAGGTCGGGGTGGCGGATCAGGCCGCGGGCCGTGCGCAGGTTCTCGGTGAGCGCGATACCCACGCCCTGGGTGACCCCGGCCTCCACGCGCGCGGCGAGCTGCGCCGGGTTCAGCACCCGGCCCACGTCCTGGGCGAGGGCCAGTTCCACCACCCGTACCGAACCGATCTCGATGTCCACGTCCACCACGGCGCGGATCGCGCAGAACGCGAGCCCCACGAAGGCGTCGCCCTGGCCCGTCTCGTCCAGCGGCTCCGTCGGGTGCGGGCGGCACTGCGCCGTGGCCCACAGCTCCTTGCCGTCCATCGCCTCGGTGACCGTGGTCGACAGCACGCCGTCGTACGAGGTGATCTTGCCGTCGGCGATCTGGAGCAGTTCGGTGGACATGCCGAACTTGTGCGCCAGGGGTTGCAGCAACTGGGTGCGGACCATCTTGGCGGCACGTTCCACCGCTCCGCCCGACACCCAGGTGTGGCGGCCGCGGCAGCCGGCTCCGGCGGGCGGCTGGTCCGTGTCGACCGGGGCCACGTGGACCTCGTCGATCCCCAGGGTCTCCTGGACGATCTGCCGGGCCAGTGTGGTGAAGCCCTGACCGGTCTCGACGGCCGAGCACAGCACGGTCGCGACGCCGTCGTGGACCTTCACCGTCGCCGTGGCCACCTCGTCGGCGCCCTCCACGCCGAGCATGTGCACCATGCCGAGGCCGTAGCCGACACCGCGGCGCACCGCGCCGGGTTCGCCCGCGCCCTCGGGGCCGCCCGGCAGCAGCCAGTCCTCCTCGGGGGTGTCCTTGGGGAGCGTCGGCAGCGGGTGGTCCCGTACCGCCTCCAGCAGTTCGGCCACCGGTGCCGGGCAGGTCACGGTCTGGCCCGTCGGCAGGGCGTCGCCCGTCGCCATGACGTTGCGCAGCCGCAGCTCCGCCGGGTCGGCGCCGAGCTTCTTGGCGAGCTTGTCCATCTGCGCCTCGTAGGCCGCGCACACCTGCATCGCGCCCTCGCCGCGCACATGGCCCGACGGCGGGTTGTTGGTGCGTACGGCCCAGCCCTCGATGAAGGCGTTCGGGACGACGTAGGGGCCGCAGGCGAAGGACACGGCGGCGGCCAGCACCTCCGAGGAGGTGTCCGCGTAGGCGCCCGCGTCCAGAAGGATCTGCGCCTCGACCTTCACGAGCCTGCCCTCGGCGTCCGCGTGGTGACGGTAGCGCAGGAGGGTGGGATGGCGGTGGGAGTGGCCGAGGAACGACTCCTCGCGGGTCGCGGCCAGCTTCACCGGGCAGCCGGTTCTCAGGGCGAGCAGGCCGAGCGGGAGCTGGAAGCTCTGGTCCTCGCGGTCGGCGGTGGCGCCGGGCACCCCGGTGACCACGACCTTCACCCGCTCCGGCTCCAGACCGTAGACCGCCGCGGCCCGGTCGCGGTCGGCGTGCGGGTCGGTGGAGGCGATGTACAGCTCGACCCCGCCGTCGGGCCGGGGGACCGCGAGACCGGCCTCCGCGCCGATCGGGGCGGGGTCCTGGCGGCCGATGCGGTACAGGCCCTCCACGACGACCTCGCCCATCGCGTCCGGGTCTCCGTGGCGCAGCGGGATGTGCCGGATGAGGTTGCCGTCGGGGTGCAGCGGCTCCGCCTCGAAGGCCTGCTCCGGGTCGGTGACCGGGTCGAGCACCTCGTACTCGACGATGACCGCGGCGGCGGCCATGCGCGCGGTATCGGGGTGGTCGGCGGCGACGGCCGCGATGGGTTCCCCGTGGTGGCGTACGACCTCGGAGGCGAACACCGGGCGGTCGGCCGCGCCCCGGCCGTGGAAGGCGCTGCCGGGCACGTCCTCGTGCGTGACGACGGCCCGCACGCCGGGCATCTCGCGCGCGTGGCTGACGTCGATGGACAGGATGCGCGCGTGCGGGTGCGGCGAGCGCAGTACGGCCGCCCACAGCAGGCCCTCGGCCCACAGGTCGGCCGCGTACGGGAAGGTGCCCTCGGTCTTGGCACGGGCGTCGGCCGACGGCAGCGAGGCGCCCAGGCCGTGCGGCAGCGGCTCGGGGGCGGGTGCGGGTGCGGGTGCGGCCGCCGCGGTGGTCGCGGTGGCGGCTTCGTTGCTCACGCCTGGCCTCCGTCCTGGCCGTACGGGTGGTCGTGCAGGCCCGCGCCGTCGAACGCGGAGGGATGGACGCCGCCCGCCCCGGGGCCGGCCTGGTGCGGAATGCGGGGCTCGTCGGCGTCCGGTGCCGAGTCGGCCTCGGCGTGCGCCCGGCGCTCGGCGACGACCTCCCCGACGGCCTCCAGGACGCCCCGGTAGCCGGAGCAGCGGCACAGATTGCCGCACAGGGCCTGGCGGGCCTCCAGTTCGGTCGGCGCGGGGTTGCCCTCCAGCAGGTCGTGCACGGTCATCGCCATGCCCGGGATGCAGAAGCCGCACTGCACGGCCCCGCACCGGGCGAGCGCCCGCTGCACGTCCGAGGGCTGTCCGTCGGCGGCGAGGCCCTCGACCGTGCGGACCTCGCTGCCCGCGGCGGTGACGGCGGGCACCAGGCAGGAGGCGACGAGCCGTCCGTCGACCTGGACGTTGCAGGCGCCGCACTCGCCCTGCGAGCAGCCGTCCTTGGCGCCGGCGAGACCGAGCCGCTCGCGCAGCACGTACAGCAGCGACTCCCCGATCCATGCGTCGGTGACGGGCCGGTCGGAGCCGTTCACCCGCAGGACGTACGAGACGAGGGGGTGTTCGTCGTGCGGGGCCGACGGCGGCTCGGGGTCCTGTTCCCCGGCCTCGGCCGCCGGGGCCGCTCCGGGTCCGGCGGCGGGGTCCTCGGCCGGTACGGCGTCCGCGGCGGGGGCCGCGTCCTCGTCGGCGGGCGCCTGCGGCTCCTGGGCGGCCTCAAAGGCCCGGGGGGCGCCACCGGTCCTCGCGTCCTCGTACGGCCCGCCGGAGGGCTCTCCAGGGCCCTCGCCGGGCGTCTGCGCGGCCGGTCCGGCCGGCTCGTCGGGTCCTGTGTGCGTCCTGTCGGACCAGGGGTGCCCGGCCGTGCCTGTCGCCCAGGGGGCGGCCGCACCGCCCGGGAGCGTCGCGGGCGGGGTGCCGCCCCACTGCTCGACCAGAGCCGACGTGCTGAACTCGCCCGACTCGTCCGGCAGATCGCCGCCCGCCACCGGGATCGACCACTCACCGGTGACGTCGTGCCCGGGCGCGGGGTGCTCCCGGGCGGCCGCGGTCTCCTCGAAGGTCCACTGCCCGGTGCCTCCCGGATGGTGCGGGAACCCGTCTCCCGTGCCGTGCGGGGCGTTCTGGTTCGGGTCGGGCCAGTGGGCGCCCTCCGCGGGCGCGGCCCAGGTCCCCGGGGCCGCCTGGTCGGTGCCCTCGGCGGCGGCCGGGTCGAACGTCGGCGGCACATAGCCGTGGCCCGGCGCGGCCAGCGGACTGTGAGCGGCGAGGAGGGCGTCGATACCTCCCTCGGGGAGCTGGACGAAGGCGGTGGCCCCGTCGTCGTAGTCCCCTTGTGGCAGTCGCTCCCAGGAACCGTGGGTGCCCCCCTGCGGGGTCTCCTCCGGGTGCCGGTCGTCGGTCACGACAGTGCCCTCCCCAGTGCTCGTCGGGCCAGCGCGGCCACGGTGCGCCGCAGGTGCAGTACGGCGGGCGGAAGCTGCTGCGCGGTGCCGTCCTCCGCCGGGGCCGGATCGGGGATGCAGGCCGCGGCGACGTACTCCCCGAAGGCGGCGAGCGCCTCCGGGACGATCGCGCGGTTGTTGTCCCAGTCGATGAGCTGGGCGACCCAGTGCTCGGCGTCCAGGGGGCGCAGCGGCACGGGCGCTATGGCGCCCACGGCGCAGCGCACACCGCGCCGGGCCGGGTCGAGGACGAGCGCCACCGAGGCGACGGCCCGCCCGGGACCGGTGCGCCCGGTCGCCTTCAGGAAGACCTGGGGGGCGTGCAGCAGCGGTACGCGCACGTAGCCGATGAGTTCGCCCGCGCGCAGCGGCTCCACTCCGGCGAGCAGATGCGAGACCGGGATCTCGCGGCGGGCTCCCCCGGGGCCCGCGATGATCAGCGTGGCCTCCAGGGCGGCCAGTACCGGGAGCGCGTCTCCCGTGGGGGCGGCCGAGGCGATGTTGCCGCCCAGGGTGCCCGCGTTGCGGATGTGCGGTGGCCCGGCGGCGCGCGAGGCCGCAGCGAGGGCGGGGATGAGGGCCGCGAAGTCGGGGCGGCCCATGCGCGCGTGGGTGAGGCCGGCGCCGAGCAGCGCGTGGCCGTCCTGGTACTGCCAGCCGCGGATCTCGCTGATCCGGCCGAGACCGACCAGCGCGGCGGGCCGCAGCTGGCCGGAGTTCACCGCGGCCATCAGATCGGTGCCACCCGCCACGGGGACGGCGGCCGGCATGGCGGCAAGGGCCGCCACGGCCTCGTCCAGCGAGGCGGGCAGCGTCACGGCCTGCGCCGCCTGCGGTGCGTGCGTGGTCAAACCGGCTGCCCCTTCCCGCTGCCCCACCTGGTCCCACCTGTGTTGCCGTACGGTACGTGCTGACAGGCCGGACGTGGCAACTCTGGCACATCTTTCCCGGCCCCCGACGCGGGGGTCCGCTAGGAGGCATTCGCCCCTTCCACCAGGGAGATGACCCGTTTTGCCATGACATCCCCGATGAGTGTGGATCGCCGTTCTCCGGCGGCCCTGGTGCGACTTCTCCCACGCGGGGTCACGTTTCCAGGACATCCGGCGCCCGTGCCGCCCCTCCGCGACGGCCTCACACGTTCGGGGGCGCACCCTCGATCGGGCGTCCGAGCACCCCGGGTCGCCGCTGCCACGGCCGGGGCCCCGCGGGCGGCCGATACGCGACCCCCAGGGCGTCAAGCCGGCCGTAGTGGACGGCCATCCGCCGCTCGAAGTCCCCGAAGTCGCGCTCCGCGGGCGCGGGCAGATCGCTCCAGGCGACCTCGGCGAAGGCCGCGAGCCTCGGGAACATCTGGTAGTCCACTCGCGCCTGATCCTCCATCACCTCGGTCCAGACGTTGGCCTGGGTGCCGAGCACATGGCGCGCCTGGTCCTCGGTGAGCTGCGGCGGAACCGGCTCGAATCGGTAGACGTCCTCCAGGGTGCGCACATACCCGATGGGCACCGGCTCGTCCGGGCCGCCGTCCTGACGGTGGTCCAGGTACACCTGCTGCTCCGGGCACATCACGACGTCATGGCCGGCCCGTGCGGCCGTCATGCCGCCCGCGTAGCCGCGCCAGGAGGACACGGCGGCACCCTCCGCGAGGCCGCCCTGAAGGATCTCGTCCCAGCCGATGAGCCGGCGGCCACGGGCGGTCAGCCAGGTGTCGAAGTGCCGGATGAACCACGCCTGCAGTCCGTCCTCGCCGTCGAGCCCGAGTTCCTTGATGCGCGCCTGGGCGGCCGGGGAGCGCCGCCACTGGTCCTTGGGGCACTCGTCGCCGCCGATGTGAACGAACGTCGAGGGAAACAGTTCCAGAACTTCCTCGAACACTCCTTCGTAGAACCGCAGAGTGGTGTCGGTGGGGGCGAGTACGTTGGCCGAGACACCCCAGTCGTCCCAGACCGAGAGGGAGGCCGTGTCGATGACGTCCGTGTTGCCCAGTTCGGGATACGCGGCGACGGCCGCCTGGCTGTGCCCGGGTATGTCGATCTCGGGGACGACGGTGATGTGCCGCGCGGCCGCGTACGCGACGATCTCGCGGATGTCGTCCTGCGTGTAGAAGCCGCCGTGCGGCTTCTCCTCCCACAGCGGCGAAGCCCGGTGGCCGAACCGTGTACGCGACCGCCAGGAGCCCACCTCGGTGAGCCTCGGGTGGCGCTTGATCTCCAACCGCCAGCCCTGGTCGTCGGTGAGATGCAGATGCAGGACGTTCAGCTTGTGGGCGGCCATCAGATCCAGACAGCGCAGCACGCCGTCCTTGGGCGTGAAATGCCGGGCCACGTCGAGCAGGAGGCCGCGCCAGGCGAACCGGGGCGCGTCCTCGACGACCACCCCGGGCACGTCCCACTCACGGCGTGACGGGTCGAGCCGCGCCCGCCGGAAGGCCTCCGGCCCCAGCAACTGGCGGAAGGTCTGCGCTCCCCAGAAGACGCCGGCCGCGCTGCCGCCGTCGAGACGGATGGCGTAGCCGTCGATGACGATGCGGTACGCCTCGGGCTCCATCCCCGGGTCGATGCGCAGCACGATGCCGTTGTCCGCGCTTCCCTCCCGGAAGGGCAGCCCGGTGGCCGCGCCCAGGACGTCGCGCATCCAGTGTGCGACGCGCTCGGTGCCGGGCTCCGCGCACAGCACCGTCTCCTCGTCGAGCACGAACAGCCCCCGTGGGGGCACCCACCAGCCCTTGCGCGGTGCCGGGATCAGATCCTCGAAGCCCATCGCGTCCAGCCCCTCCCGTTCCTGCGGCCTTCACGGAACCCCGGGCATCCACACCGTCCGGGTGAGAGAAGCCTGATCGACGAGGCGGCGTGATCGGAAGCGGGACGACGGACAGCGCGACGACGGAAGCGGGACGACGGCCAGCGGGGCGACGGCCATCCGTTGCGCCGAAGCCGATGCGGACCGGCGCCCGCCCACGCCTGCGCCGGGGCGCGGTCCTGCGTGCGGACACGGTCCCGCGTGCGGACAGGAGGATCCCCGTCCGGGGCACGGACGCGGGCACGGACATGAAGATCCCCGGGGCGCGCCGTCACACGCCCCGGGGGCCCTGCGGTCGTCGTCGGACGAGCAGCCGGCCGGCTACTTCTTGTCGCCGCCGCCCTTGCCCTCGTCGCCGCCGCTGCCCATGGACTCGTAGATCTCCTTGCACATGGGGCAGACCGGGTACTTCTTGGGGTCGCGGCCCGGTACCCACACCTTGCCGCACAGCGCCACGACGGGCGTGCCGTCGAGGGCGCTCGCCATGATCTTGTCCTTCTGGACATAGTGGGCGAAGCGCTCGTGGTCACCGTCGCCGTGCGACACCTGCGGCGTCGGCTCTACGAGGGTCCCCGTACCGGTACCGCGCTCGGGCTCGAGAGTGCTCATACGGCAAGGGTACTGAAGCCCGCACGCATCAGTTGAGCGTAGGGTCGTCCGGATAGGTGGCCACCATTGCCAGCTCGCTGCGCTGCCGTCGCAGCACCTCTCGCCACAGTCGCTCCGGCGCCGGGGAGGACACATCGCCGGGCTCCGACTCCACGACGTACCAGGCCCCTTCGACCAGCTCGTCCTCCAGCTGGCCCGGCCCCCAGCCCGCGTACCCCGCGAAGATCCGCAGCGAGCCGAGCGCCTTGGCCAGCAGTTCGGGCGGGGCCTCCAGGTCGACCAGGCCGATCGCGCCGTGCACCCGCCGCCAGCCGAGTGGGGCCCGCTCCCCGGAGGCGCCGCCCGGGATGACCGCGACGCCGAGCGCCGAGTCCAGCGACACGGGTCCGCCCTGGAAGACGACCCCGGGCTCCCCCGCCAGATCCGCCCAGCCCTCCAGGATGTCGCCCACGTCCACGGGCGTGGGCCGGTTGAGGACCACACCGAGCGAGCCCTCCTCGTCGTGGTCGAGGAGGAGCACCACAGCGCGGTCGAAGTTCGGGTCCGCCAGGGCGGGCGTGGCCACGAGCAGCCGCCCTGTGAGCGAGGACACCTCGGTCATGCCAGACATGATCCCGCATCTTGCCCGGGGATGGGGAGGCAATCCGGGTACGCGGGTGAATGCGGCACCAGCTCACGGATGCGGCCCCGGCGCACGCCCGGCGGTCACCCCGTGCGTCCGCTCACACACGGCTCGTGTTGTGGCGAACCTATGACGCGGCTGGGAGGTACTCGGGCTTACTGAAGGGGGGTGTACGGCCATTACTCTTACGACTTCGGCCCCTGCCCCACCCCACGGAACGCGAGATCCATGACCGTCAACGACGATGTCCTCCTTGTCCACGGCGGCACCCCGCTGGAGGGCGAAATCCGTGTCCGCGGTGCGAAGAACCTCGTACCGAAGGCCATGGTCGCCGCTCTCCTGGGCAGTGCGCCGAGCAGGCTACGCAATGTCCCCGACATCCGCGATGTGCGCGTGGTGCGCGGGCTGCTGCAACTGCACGGCGTGACGGTGCGTCCGGGCGAGGAACCGGGTGAGCTGGTGCTCGACCCGACCCACGTCGAGAGCGCGAACGTCGCTGACATCGATGCCCACGCGGGCTCGTCGCGCATCCCGATCCTCTTCTGCGGCCCGCTGCTGCACCGGCTGGGCCACGCCTTCATCCCCGGCCTCGGCGGCTGTGACATCGGCGGCCGTCCTATCGACTTCCACTTCGACGTGCTGCGGCAGTTCGGCGCCACCATCGAGAAGCGCGCGGACGGCCAGTACCTGGAGGCACCCAAGGGGCTGCGCGGCACCAAGATCCGGCTGCCGTACCCGTCCGTCGGCGCCACCGAGCAGGTGCTGCTGACGGCGGTGCTCGCCGAGGGCGTCACCGAGCTGTCCAACGCGGCCGTCGAACCGGAGATCGAGGACCTCATCTGCGTGCTGCAGAAGATGGGCGCGATCATCGCGATGGACACCGACCGCACGATCCGTATCACCGGTGTGGACAAGCTGGGCGGCTACGCCCACCGCGCCCTCCCGGACCGTCTGGAGGCCGCGTCCTGGGCGTCGGCGGCACTGGCGACCGAGGGCAACATCTACGTCCACGGCGCGCAGCAGCGGTCGATGATGACGTTCCTGAACACCTACCGGAAGGTGGGCGGCGCCTTCGAGATCGACGACGAGGGCATCCGCTTCTGGCACCCCGGCGGCCAGCTGAAGTCCATCGCGCTGGAGACGGACGTGCACCCGGGCTTCCAGACGGACTGGCAGCAGCCGCTGGTGGTCGCGCTGACGCAGGCCACGGGCCTGTCGATCATCCACGAGACGGTCTACGAGTCCCGCCTCGGCTTCACCTCCGCGCTCAACCAGATGGGCGCGCACATCCAGCTCTACCGCGAGTGCCTCGGCGGCTCCGTCTGCCGCTTCGGACAGCGCAACTTCCTGCACTCCGCGGTGGTTTCGGGCCCGACGCGGCTCCAGGGCGCCGACCTGGTCATCCCCGACCTGCGCGGCGGCTTCTCGTACCTGATCGCGGCCCTGGCGGCCCAGGGCACGTCCCGGGTCCACGGCATCGACCTGATCAACCGCGGCTACGAGAACTTCATGGAGAAGCTCACCGAGCTGGGCGCGAAGGTCGAGCTGCCGGGCAAGGCCCTGGCCTGACGGCCTTGCCCGCGCTCCTGCGGGAGACCGGGGGCCCGCAGGCACCTGCGCGTCACACAGACGCATCCGCACAGGCGCGAGGGGCGATCACCCGCATCGGGTGACCGCCCCTTGGGCCTTGCTGGGCCCGTACGCCGTCTCAGAAGGCGTCACCGGGCCGAGAGCGCCGTCCCTTCCGGGTACGGCCTCGTACGCCGTCCCGTGGCGTACGGCGGCAAGATCACTTGCCCTTCGCGGCTTCCTTGAGCTTGGAGCCCGCCGAGACCTTCACGCTGTAGCCGGCCGGGATCTGGATGGGGTCGCCGGTCTGCGGGTTGCGCGCGGTGCGAGCGGCACGGTGGGTGCGCTCGAAGGTCAGGAAGCCAGGGATGGTGACCTTCTCGTCGCCCTTGGCAACGACCTCGCCGACGGTCTCGGCGAACGCGGCCAGCACGGCGTCGGCGTCCTTGCGGGTCACCTCGGCGCGGTCGGCCAGCGCGGCCACCAGCTCACTGCGGTTCATGTTGTTACTCCCGTGTTCTTCTTGCCGTTGAGGCGTGCCACGCGGCGGAGCCGCATGATGGGCACAGCGAAGTCGATGCTGCCAGGGTCCTCGGTGAGTCCCCGGACCCGGGTCCTTCCTTCGTCAGACCCTCGCGCCCGAAGACGCATCCTGCCCCCACCTGCGGCGGGAAAGCCAATCCGGCACCCGTAGGAGTCGCGAGAACACCCTTGGGAGTCACACGAAAAGCGCCACCGTCCCGGCGTGGTGACGTTCGGTTCACTCCGGGCAACGCTTCGCAGGGCTTTGGGGGGCCTGAGCCTGGCCGCCACCTTAGGGGGCGGCCAGGGCCCGTGCCTTCAACGACGCGCCGTACGCGGGCACCGTGGCGATGGTCACAGCCACCGCACCGCCCGCGCCCGGTCCGACGGCCGGCGGTCGGGCCCTCCGGCCGCCCGCCGACCCGTCAGCGGGGCGCGCCTACGCGCCCGTCGCCGACTCTCCCGCCGCCTTGACGGCGTCCCGCACCGCTCCGGCGACGGCGCCCGCGACCTTGTCGTTGAACACGCTCGGAATGATGTAGTTCGGGTTCAGCTCGTCCTCGGTGACCACGTCCGCGAGGGCGGTCGCGGCGGCCAGCATCATGTCCGTGTTGACCGTGCGGGACTGTGCGTCCAGCAGGCCGCGGAAGACGCCGGGGAAGACCAGGACGTTGTTGATCTGGTTGGGGAAGTCGGAGCGGCCCGTGGCCACAACTGCCGCTGTCTGACGGGCGATTGCGGGGTCGACCTCGGGGTCGGGGTTCGCGAGCGCGAACACGATGGCGCCCTCGGCCATGGCCGCCACGTCCTCGCCGTCGAGGACGTTCGGCGCGGAGACGCCGATGAAGACGTCGGCGCCGCGGACGGCTTCCTTGAGGGTGCCGGTGAGTCCCTCGTGGTTGGTGTTGTCGGCGATCCAGCGCAGCGGCGAGTCCGGGGCGGCGTCGACCAGGTCCTCGCGGCCGGCGTGCACCACACCGTGGATGTCGGCGACGACGGCGCTCTTCAGACCCGCCGCGAGCAGCAGCTTGAGGATGGCCGTACCGGCCGCGCCGGCGCCCGACATCACGACGCGCACGTGCTCGATCGCCTTGCCCACCACGCGAAGTGCGTTGGTCAGCGCGGCGAGCACGACGATCGCGGTGCCGTGCTGGTCGTCGTGGAAGACGGGGATGTCGAGGGCCTCGCGCAGCCGGGCCTCGATCTCGAAGCAGCGGGGCGCGGAGATGTCCTCCAGGTTGATGCCGGCGAAGCCGGGGGCGATCGCCTTGACGATCTCCACGATCGCGTCGGTGTCCTGGGTGTCGAGGCAGATCGGCCAGGCGTCGATGCCCGCGAACCGCTTGAAGAGGGCCGCCTTGCCCTCCATGACGGGCAGCGCGGCCTTGGGGCCGATGTTGCCGAGGCCCAGCACGGCCGACCCGTCCGTCACGACCGCAACGGAGTTGCGCTTGATGGTGAGACGGCGGGCGTCCTCGGGGTTCTCCGCGATCGCCATGCACACGCGGGCCACGCCCGGCGTGTAGATCATGGAGAGGTCGTCACGGTTGCGGATGGGGTGCTTCGACGCCATCTCGATCTTGCCGCCGAGGTGCATGAGGAACGTACGGTCGGAGACCTTGCCGAGGGTCACGCCCTCGATGCCGCGCAGCTTCCCGACGATCTCCTCGGCGTGGGAGGTCGAGGTGGCGGCGATCGTCACGTCGATACGGAGCTTCTCGTGGCCGGACGCGGTGACGTCGAGGCCGGTGACCGAGCCTCCGGAGGACTCCACGGCGGTGGTGAGCTGCGAAACTGCGGTTCCGCTCGCGGGCACCTCCAGCCGGATCGTCATCGAGTAGGAGACGCTGGGCGCCGTTGCCATGGCCGACTTCCTCTGCTTTCACCGTGTCGCTGAGTTGTGCCGTCCGATCGTCGCACCTACCCCTGAGTACGTGGTAGTCGCCCTGGATTGCGTACGTTTTGTTCCCACTGAGGGACTGAATCCGGAAAGATCTTTCCGCGATACGAGAAGTATGCGGGCAAAGAAAGAGGCCCACGCCACATCGTGACGTGGGCCTCCTCTACGTTCAGTGACACCGACCCGCCATGCTCGCCTCGCGGCAAGTGGTCGCTCGAAGCGACTAAGGTTGGGCCCGGGGGCTTGGATCGGGCCGGTGCCACTGCCAAGGCTAACAAACAGATCCCGCAAGGCCATTCCCGTACGGAGAGTTCATCTTCCGTACGAGTGGGCCGCGCTGCCGGACGGCTCACGCGCGGCCCCCGGACGGCTCAGTCGCCGCCCCCGGACGGCTCAGTCGCGGAGCAGGTCCGGCACCCCGGCCGTGTCCGGCTCGTCCCGCTCGCCCGAGACAACCGTCAGCTGCTGGGTCGCCCGGGTCAGCGCCACGTACAGCACCCGCAGGCCCGCGGGACTCTCGTCGGCGATCTCCGCGGGCGAGACGACGACCGTCGCGTCGTACTCCAGACCCTTGGCCTCCAGGCTGCCGAGCGCCACCACCCGGTCGCCGAGACCGTCCAGCCAGCGGGCCGCCTCCTCGCGCCGGTTCATGGCGACGACCACGCCGACCGTGCCGTCGACGAGGCCCAGCAGGCGCGCCGCCTCCGCGCGGACGGTCTCCGCCAGGGAGTCGCGGACGACGGCGAAGCGCGGTTCGACGCCCGTGGAGCGCACCGCCGACGGCGCCTGTGAGCCCGGCATCGCCAGCGCGAGCACCTTGGACGCCAGATCGGCGATCTCCGCCGGGTTGCGGTAGTTGACCGTGAGCGTGAAGCGGCGGCGGGGCCGGGTGCCCAGGGCCTCGTCCCGGGCCTCGGCCGCCTCGTCCGGGTCGGACCAGGACGACTGGGCCGGGTCGCCGACCACGGTCCAGGTGGCGTGCCGGCCGCGCCGCCCGACCATCCGCCACTGCATCGGCGTCAGGTCCTGCGCCTCGTCGACGATCACGTGCGCGTACTCGGTCCGCTCCCGGGCGAGCCGCTCGGCCCGCTCACGCTGGGACTCCTCGCGGACCGGCATCAGCTCCTCCAGCCCGGTCAGCTGGTCGAGCGGGTCCAGCTCGCGCTTCTTCTTGGGGCGGGCCGGCAGACCCAGGATCGCCTGCAGCTCGTCCAGCATCGCCACGTCGTGCACGGACAGCCCGTCCCGCTTGAGGGAGCGCGCGACCCTGCGCACCTCGCCGGGGTTGAGGATGCGGCGGGCCCAGCGCCCCAGCCGCCTCTCGTCGGCCATCGCGTCCAGCACGGCCCGGGGGGTCAGCTCGGGCCACCAGGCGTCCAGGAACTCCAGGAAGGAGTCTTCGAGGGAGACGTCCTCGTCGAAGGAGGCGCGCAGCTCGGCGGCCAGTTCGGGGTCGGCGTGCCGGGTCCCGGAGCCCGACTGTGCGTACAGGGCGTCCAGCAGCAGCTTGCGGGCGCGCGGCCGGAGCAGGTTCACCGGGGCGGTGCCGCTGAGGGCGTTGTGCCGGATCCGCTCCAGCTCCTCGGCCTCCAGCTCAAGACGGCGGCCGAAGGCGACGACACGGAGCCGGGTCGGCACGCCGTTGCGTTCCAGGGCCCCGCGAGCGGCCTTCCTGAGCACCCTGAGCATGCGGTGCGAGCCCTTGGCACGGGCCACGGACGGGGAGTCGTACAGCGTGGCCGCCACGCCGTCTACCAGGGAGCCGATGGCCCGGATGGCGACCTGGCCCTCCTCGCCGAGCGAGGGCAGCACGCCCTCGGTGTACGCGACCAGCAGCGGGGTGGGCGAGACGATCAGGATGCCGCCCGCGTACCTGCGCCGGTCCTGGTAGAGCAGGTACGCGGCCCGGTGCAGGGCGACGGCCGTCTTGCCGGTGCCGGGGCCGCCCTCGACGTAGGTCACGGAGGCGGCGGGAGCACGGATGACCAGGTCCTGCTCGGCCTGGATGGACGCCACGATGTCCCGCATGGTGTGGGTGCGGGCCTGGCCGAGGGCCGCCATCAGGGCGCCGTCGCCGATCACCGGCAGCTCATGGCCGTCGAGGGTCGCCTTCAGCTCGGGGCGCATCAGGTCGTCCTCGACGCCGAGCACCCGGCGGCCCTTGGAGCGGATGACCCGGCGGCGCACGACCCGCCCGGGGTCGACCGGGGTGGACCGGTAGAAGGGGGCGGCGGCCGGTGCCCGCCAGTCGATGACCAGGGGCGCGTACTCCTCGTCGAGGACGCCGATCCGGCCGATGTGCAGGGTCTCGGCGATATCGGCGGTGTTGTCGGGGCGCACCGCGCCCTCGGCGGGCTCGACGGCCGTGTACGCGCCGTCCGGTCCCTTCTTGCCGTCCCTGCCGAGCAGCAGGTCGATCCGGCCGAAGAGGAAGTCCTCGAACTCGTTGTTGAGCCGGTTGAGGTGGATGCCCGCCCGGAACACCTGCGCGTCCCGCTCGGCCAGCGCGCCGGGCGTGCCGACATGGCCGCGCTGGGCGGCGTCGTTCATCAGGAACTCCGCCTCGTGGATCTTCTCCTCAAGACGCCGGTACACCCGGTCCAGGTGTTCCTGTTCGGCGTTGATCTCCCGGTCGCGGAGCGAGTCGTGCGCGGACTTGCCGGCCGGACCGAGCGCCGTTTCCTGTTGAACCTGAGCGGCCACCGGGCCCCCTTCTGACGTGCTGGGCAGCCGTCCACCGTACGCGAAAGGGGCCCGAAGAGGCTACGGACCTACTACGGACCCCTTGCGCACGTCAGCCCGCGGCGTGCTCGACCGTACGCCGCGGGAGATGCTCAGGCAGATGTGCGAACGCCTACGCGTTCACCTCCACCAGCCGCTTTCCGTCGAACGTCATGACCTCGAAGTGGTCGATCTGGTTCGGCGTGAAGGCGGCACCACCGTGCACGTACAGCGGTTTCATCGCCTCCTGGGACTTGGCGTTCATGATGCCGTAGCCCCGCTCGGGGACGGACCAGGACGTGACCGTCTCGCGCTCGCCGTTCTTGCCGACCGCGATCAGGGAGCACTTGAGCGGCCCCTTGACGTTCTTCAGCTGAAGCACGGCGTGGGTGCCCCAGTCCCTGGGCTCCACCGCGACCACGGCGTTGACCTTGGTGCTCGGGTCGGTCGCCGCGTGCTTGTCCTTCATGACCTGGAAGGCCTGCTGGGCGGGGCCCATGGCCATCGGGTCCTGGGCGGTGCTGCTGCCGCCACCGTTCACCGCCATCACGGTGAGCGGGCCGCCGATGATCAGCGCGGCCGCGGCCGCCACCAGGTAGAAACCGCGGCGGCGCTTCTGGGCGCGTCGCTCGGACACCTCGTCGACCAGCCGCTCCACCAGCCGTGGACTGGGCTTCGCGGACAACGACTCCCCGATCGCGGGGCTGCCCTGACTGCCGGGCAGGTCCGCGAGTGCGGCCAGCATCGGTTCCATGCCCGCGAGCTCGTCCAGCTGCTGGGCGCACCAGTCGCAGGTGGCGAGATGGGCCTCGAAGGCCGTCGCCTCGGCGTCGTCCAGTATCCCGAGGGCGTAGGCGCCTACGGTCTCGTGGATGTCGCCCTCTCCCTGCGGACCCTGGGGACCTCTTACAGCCCCGGGGCCGCCAGTGCCGAACCCCCCGTACAGGTTGCTCATGCCGTCACCCCCCGCTCCTCCAGTGCCAGCTTCATCGACCGCAGGGCGTAGAACACCCTGGAGCGCACCGTTCCGCTGGGGATGCCGAGCGTTTCGGCCGCCTCATTGACCGTACGCCCTTTGAAGTACGTTTCGACCAGGACCTCCCTGTGTGCCGGGGTCAGGTCGTCCAGCGCGTCCGACAGTGTCATCAGCCACAACGCCTTGTCGATCTCGTCCTCCGCGGGGATGACCTCCAGCGGCGACGGGTCGACCTCCTGCGGCCGGGCCTGCCGGCTGCGGTGGCCGTCGATGACGATGCGCCGGGCGACCGTCACCAGCCAGGGGCGTACCGAACCGGTCGCTCGATTGAGCTGGCCGGCATTCTTCCAGGCACGGATGAGTGTCTCCTGCACGACATCCTCGGCTCGCTGCCGGTCGCCGGCGACCAGGCGCAGCACATAGGCGAGCAAGGGTCCTGCGTGTTCCCTGTACAGGGCGCGCATCAACTCCTCGTCCGGCTCGGTCGAAGAAGACGCCGAGGACGAGGTCATGCGATGTCGGGCCCTTGGCCTTCGTTCATCAGCCACGGCGGAATCCTTGCGCACGCCTACCTCCGGTGTCCGGGGGTTCCCCCAGTCGGTCGCTCGTATCCGGGTACGCAGACGGAGGCCTCCGTGTTCAAAGTGACAGGGGAAATTTCTTGGACGAGGTGTGAGGAGCCCTCTTTGCGGGCACCCATTTCTCCCCCAAGTGGACATACGGTCGCCGCACCCAGGAGACCCAGGTCACAGCACACGGAAGCTTCACTCTCGGACGATGTCCGTCCGCCCTGTGAAAATTTGACTTGACTTTGATGGAGGAATTGTCGAGGTCGGCCGTTTCAACGGTCACTTTCAGCCACTGTTTGCGGTGAGTCGCCCGTTTTCCACGAGTTCTGCGAATCCCCCCATTTACCTCCGAGAACCCGTTTTCGGCCCGCGCTCCTCGACCGTGCCGCTATGCCCGCTACGCCCGCGCGAGAGCGGCCCGGCGACGGTGGCGGGCCACCCGCTCCCGGTTGCCGCAGACCTCGCTGGAGCACCAACGGCGGCGCCGGCCGCGGGAGGTGTCCAGGTAGACGATGGGGCAGTGGTCCCCCTCGCACTGCCGCAGGCTCGCCCGGGCCCCGGGGTCCGTCAGCAGCTCGATCGCCTCCCGGGCCACCACGGCCAGCAGTTCCTCGGGGCCCGGCAGCGCGCGCAGCCGCCGCACCAGTAGGCCGCCCTCCGCGCGGACCGCGCACGGCACGGGCGGCGCCTGCCGCGCCACGGCGTTCACCCGTGCCAACGCCCCTTCCGCGGGCTGCCCGTCCAGTTCCCCGCGCACCAACGTGCCGAGGTGGAGCCGCAGTTCACGGAAGGCCCCGAGCCATCCCGCGTCCACCCCCGCGAGCGGGGTGCCCGCGGGCACCAGCCCGGCACCGGCGATCCAGGCCCGCAACCGCTCCACCGAGTCGAGCCGTTCCTCGGGATGCGTCGTCGTGAGCAGATCCAGACAGATCCGCCCGGAGTCGAACCGCAGCTCGTAGGGGGCCGTGGCCGTGCCCGATGCCATGTGCCTGTCACCGCCTTGGAGCCGCCGCCGCGAGCGACGGCCGGTGGGGTCCGCCAGGGGGCACGTCCGCGCGGGCGCGCCCAGGGTTCGCACCCTCGTTCGTACCCCCTACAGTGCCCGCCCGCACCTGCCCCGGGAAGGCTCCTGGCGTCGTTGCGGCTCAGGCCGGGGTGAGCGGTTCGGCCGGTGAAGCGGCCAGGAAGCGGGACGTCGGGACTCGCCTCGATGGTGCTGGTGTAGGTGATGACGGCGGCGGCTGTGCTCTTCCTGGTGTGGTTCAGCCGCTGCCGGCGGAACGCGCAGCGGGCGAGGATCCAGGGGGCCCGGCCGGGGGGCGGCCGTCATGGGCATGGCGGGGAGCATGGCGGGATCCTTAAACCGCGCGTGGTGCCGTGCGGTGAGGTCCGGGCATGCCCTCCTCCCTCGGACTCCCTCACAGCTCGGCGTACTTGGAGTCCGCCGCCGGGTCCAGTGCCAGGCGGTAGCCGCGTTTGACCACCGTCTGGATCAGTTTCGGGGAGCCCAGGGCCGTACGCAGGCGGGCCATCGCCGTCTCCACCGCGTGCTCGTCGCTTCCGGAGCCCGGCAGGGCCCGGAGCAGTTCGGCCCGGGAGACCACCCAGCCGGGGCGCCGGGACAGCGCGCGCAGCAGGGACATCCCGGCGGGAGGCACGGGCCGCAGCGTTCCGTCCACCAGCACGGCGTGGCCGCGGATCTCCACCCGGTGGCCGGCGACGGGCAACGTACGGGCCCGGGCGGGCAGTTCCCGGCACAGCAGCTGCACCAGCGGGCCGAGCCGGAAGCGTTCGGGCTGGACCGTGTCGACGCCGTGGGCCTGGAGCGGCAGCCCGGTGACGGGGCCGACGCAGGCGGGCAGCACATCGTGGCCGAGCGCGGCCAGCAGCCCGGGCAGCAGTCCCCGCTCTCCGGCGCGGGAGAGCAGGGACGCGGCGGCGGGCGCGCTGGTGAAGGTGAGCGCGTCCAGGCCGCGGGCCGCCGTCGCGTCCAGCAGCCGGTCCAGGGGTGCGATGTCCTCCGGCGGCATCCACCGGTACACAGGCACCCCGACGACCTCGGCACCTCCGGCGCGCAGGGCCTCCACGAAGCCGGGCAGCGGCTCGCCGTGCAGCTGGACGCCGACCCGGCGGCCCTCGACCCCCTCCTCCAGGAGCCGGTCGAGCACCTCGGCCAGGGACTCGGAGGTGGGCGACCACTCCTCGGTCAGTCCGGCCGCCCTGATCGCGCCCTTCACCTTGGGCCCGCGCGCCAGCAGCCGCACCCTGCGCAGCCCGGTCACCAGCGCCTCGCCGAGTCCCCAGCCCTCGGCGGCCTCGATCCAGCCGCGGAAGCCGATCGCGGTGGTGGCCACCACGACGTCCGGCGGCCGGTCGATCAACTCCTCGGTGGCCGTGAGCAGTTCACCGTCGTCGGAGAGCGGCACGATCCGCAGGGCGGGCCCGTACAGCACGTTCGCGCCGCGTCGCTGAAGCAGGGCGCCCAGTTCGTCGGCCCGCCGCGCGGCCGTCACGCCCACGGTGAAACCGGCGAGCGGGCCGTGTTCTGGTCGCTGCTGTTCGTCGTACATCGCTCTCGTCCCGCACTGGAGTCGGCATACCGGTCGTACGCGTCGTACCTCTGTGCCGATCGAGCCTGTCAACGGCGCATGACAGGCTCGGTTCGGCTTCATGTCACCGGTGTTACGTCACACTTCCGCATAGCCGAGCTGGGGCTTCGCCTCCGACGCGGCGGCTGTGGCCCGGGCCTCGCCGACCGGGCGGCGAAGGTATACGGCCCAGGTGAGCACGAAGGCCGCGCCGTAGAAGGCGAGGAAGGCCACGAAGGCGCCCGTGCCGGAGCTGTAGGAGAGGAAGGACTGCCGGAAGGCGAGGTTGATGCCGACGCCGCCGAGGGCGCCCACCGCGCCGATGAGCCCCATGGCGGCCCCGGACAGCCGCCGCCCGTACACCGCGGCCTCCTCGCCCCTCAGCCCCCTCGCGACGGCCTTGGCCTGGAAGATCCCCGGGATCATCTTGTACGTCGACCCGTTGCCGAGCCCGCTGAGCACGAACAGCACCACGAACGCGGTCACGAACAGCGGCAGCGACTTCTGCGTCCCGGCGACGACCAGAACCGCGGTCGCGCCGGCCATGGCGACGAAGTTCCACAGGGTGATCCTCGCGCCGCCGTAGCGGTCGGCCAGCCACCCGCCGACGGGACGGATGAGGGAGCCGAGGAGCGGACCGACGAAGGTCAGGTACGCCGCCTGGAGCGGGGTCCGCCCGAACTGGCTCTGCAGCACCTGCCCGAAGGCGAAGCTGTAGCCGATGAAGGAGCCGAAGCTGCCGACGTAGAGGAAGGCCATGATCCAGGTGTGGGCCTCCTTGGCGGCGTCCTTCGCGGCACCGGTGTCGTTCCTGACGGACGCGATGTTGTCCATGAAGAGGGCGGCGAGGACGGCGGCGGCGACGATGAGCGGGACATAGACGGCGAGCAGCACCCGCGGTCCGCCGTTCGCCCCGATGACGGCGAGAGCCACGAGCTGGATGACGGGCACGCCGATGTTGCCGCCGCCGGCGTTGAGCCCGAGGGCCCATCCCTTCTTCCGCAGCGGGAAGAAGGCGTTGATGTTGGTCATGGAGGACGCGAAGTTGCCGCCGCCGATCCCGGCGAGCAGTCCGACCCACAGGAAGGTGGAGAACGACGTGCCGGGCTTCATGACGACGAAGGCGGCAATCGTCGGGACGAGCAGCGAACAGGCCGAGACGATTGTCCAGTTCCGCCCGCCGAAGACGGCGACGGCGAAGGTGTAGGGCACCCGGACGACCGCCCCGACCAGAGTGACCATCGAGGTGAGCAGGAACTTGTCGGCGGGGGTGAGCCCGTACTCGGGACCCATGAACAGGACGAGCACGGACCACAGGGTCCAGACCGAGAACCCGATGTGCTCGGAGAGGACGGAGAAGGCGAGGTTGCGCCGGGCCACCCGTCGGCCGGTCGTCTGCCAGAAGGTCTCGTCCTCCGGATCCCAGTGCTCGATCCAGCGGCCTCCCCTGCTCGGGGCGGGGGCTGTGCTCGGGGCTGTCATGACGCCTCCACGGTTCTCCGGTGCCCAGGTGTCGTGGGTCCCGAAGGTAGGAAGGACGCGTTTCCGCGCTGTGCCCGCGGGTGACCGCGAGGGAACGTTGCTCTCACGGAACGGACAACGGCGCGGTGAGGGGGCCCGCCGCGCGCCCTCACCACCGGCCGCCCCGGGTGGCCGGCGGCCAGCCCGGGGCGGACTCCCGCGCGGCCCGCCCCGGACGGTTCTCCATGACCTCCGCGTCGGCGGCGGGGATCCAGGCCCCGGGGAGCCGCCGCAACCACCCCTCGGCGGCCCCGGTCTCGGCCGCCGCCCGTCGCAGCGCGTCGATCCCGGGGTGCGCCGTGTCCTTGCGCCACACCAGCGACACCGGGGACAGCGGCACCGGGTCCACCAGCGGTCGCAGGACCGTGCGCGGCATGGGCGGGAAGTCCGTCACCGCCAGGATCGGGTGCCCCCGCTTCGCCATGATCCGCTGGAACTCGTCCTTTCCGACGGCGAGTGGCGCGGGCGGTGCGATGCCGATGCCCCGGTCCTCGAACAGACGGCGCGCGAGGTCGGTCCACTCCGGTGTCCGGGAGTTCCCGGCACCCGCGTAGACGGTCTCCCCGGCCAGTGCCGACAGCGGGACCTCGACCAGGGGCGCCAGACGGTGGCCCTCGGGCAGGATGATCGCCATCTGCTCGTAGCGCACGGGCTGCTGTTCGAGCCGCGCCCGGACCGCCGGGTCCAGCCCGGCGAACCGCCCGAACGACGCATCGAGCCGCCCGGCGAGGATCTCACCGGCGGCGCCCGTCAGACCGCTCTCGTAGCGCGTCATCAGCTCGATGTCCGGGACCAGCTCACGGGCGCGGTCGAGGATCCGGCAGCCGATCAGCCCCGGGCTGTTGACGTCCACCAGCAGGGGCCGGTCGGACTCACCGTCCCGCCCGAACGCGGCGAGCAGCGCGCTGTGCGCCTCCAACACCCGGCGCGCGTACGGCAGCAGGCGCGCGCCGTCTGGGGTCAGGGACACCTGCCGGGTGGTGCGGACGAACAGCTCGGCGCCCAACTCCCGTTCCAGTCGGCGGATGTCGCGGCTGAGCGCCTGCTGGGCGACGTACAGACGGGTCGCGGCGCGGGTGAAGTGCAGTTCCTCGGCGACGGCGAGGAAGGCGCGCAGCAGACGGGGCTCGACGGTGGCGGCGGGCATCCGCAGAACTTACAACCCAGGTGCGTCAATGGCCACGGAGTAAGTGTTGGACCGCAGGTCAGGGCGCGGGCGACGGTTGTTGCATGCCACAACCGTCGCCCGCCCTCACCCCCCGGTCCCGCAACCCCTACCACCGTCTGTTCACCGTGCCCGGCGCCCGTGCCTTCACGATCGGGAACCTCATCGCCCGCCTTCCCATCGGCATGTTCAGCGTGAGCGCGGTCATCATGATCGCGGGCGCCCGGGGCTCGTACGCCCTCGCCGGCGCCGTCACCGCCACCGGCCTCGCGGCGACGGCCGTGGCCGGCCCCTGGGTCGCACGGCTGATCGACCGCCACGGCCAGGCGCGGATCGCGGTGCCCGCGACCGCGTTCGCCCTGCTCGGCGGTCTGGGCCTGCTGCTCTGCGTGCACTACGACGCCCCCGGCTGGACCCTGTGCGCCGCCTACGCCGCCACCGCCACGACCCCCAATATCGGCGGGCTGTCCCGCGCCCGCTGGGCCCACCTCCTCCGTGACGACCCGGACGCCCTGCACACCGCGAACTCCTTCGAACAGGCGGCGGACGAGCTGTGTTTCATGCTCGGCCCGGTGCTCGCCGTCTTCCTGTGCACCCGGCTCTTCCCGGCGGCCGGGACCCTGATCGGCGGGATCCTGCTGCTCACGGGCATGCTGGTGTTCACGGCACAGCGCGCCACGGAACCGCCGCCGAGCCGGGACGTTCCCGCGACGGCCCCGTTCCGCGCGCCCGGCATGCCCCCGCTCCTCCTCGGCCTGCTCGCCACCGGCGTGGTGTTCGGTTCGATGGAGGTGGTGACCATCGCGTTCGCGGACGCACACGGCCACAAGGCCGTCGCCGGCCCGGTCCTGGCGCTCCAGGCCGCCGGATCGTGCGCGGCCGGCCTGCTCTACGGCACCCTGCGCCCCGAGGGCCCTCCCGAACGCCGCTACCTGTGGTGCCTGGCGCTGATGGCCGCCCTGATGTCCCTCCCCCTGCTCGCGGCCCGCACCACCGGCTCCCTCGCCGCCCTGGCCCCCGCCCTGCTCCTCGCGGGCATGGCCACGGCGCCCACGATGGTCACGGCGATGACGCTGGTCCAGCGCCGCACACCGCCGGGCCGCCTGAACGAGGGCATGACCCTGGCGGTGACGGCCCTGCTGGGCGGCGTGGCCGGCGGCTCCGCGACGGGTGGCTGGGCAGTGGAACACCTCTCGCCGACGACGGGCTTCACGGTGCCCAGCGCGGCGGCGGCCCTGGCCCTGCTGATCGCGGCGGGGCACAGGGGTGCGGTGCGCATATCCACCGAGGACAGCGGTGCGGGCACAGGCCGGTCGATGCAGGACGGCCCGGTGCCGTAGGCCACCGGGAGCACCCGCCGAGGGAGCCTCGCGTGGAGACGAACAGCAAGGACGACCCCGCCGGCCGCGAACTTCCCGGGACAGGCGGCCGTCAGCACGGTGGTCCGCTGCTGCTGCAGCACCCCGGAGAGGCACGGGGAACGACAAAGGCCCCGCCGCTCGAAGCAGCAGGGCCTTGGTCCACATGGGGCACGGGGTCCGGGGGTCATGCCCCCGGACATACGACGGGCCGGACCGGGCTCGCGTTGTGTGCGAGCACGGTCGAGCTCCAGATCGTGGAGATGGCGGGAATCGAACCCGCGTCCAACGGTGCGGAATCAGGGCTTCTCCGTGTGCAGTTCGCTTCGCTTTTCTCAGCCCCGGAGATCACGCGAACAAGTCTCCGACGGGCTCAGTCACTGTTAGATTTCCCTCTTCACCCCGTGACCGGGATCAAGGTTTAGTCCCCTAGCTGATGCCAGGATCCGGGTCGGGAACAGCCCCGGGCTGACACTTCGCAAGTCGCTACTTAGGCAGCGAGGGCGAAGGAATCGCGCTTGGTGTTGGCGATTATTGTTTTCGGCCTGTGGTTTACGAGATCATGGCCGCTTCCTCGACACGCTTCCCCTGCTTCGACAGCCGCTGTCGAAACCGATCATCCCCATGTTGATTTTTCAATGCTCACACCGGCATGCGGTGCAGGCAGTATCGTACGTGACCAACGCACATCGATGCCACCGTATTCCCGGCGGTCATCCCGTCGTGGTACCCGGTTCAACGGTGCCGGGCGCCGGATCGTTCCGGTCCGGGCGGCTCAGGCCCGCTGCCGGCGCCGTACCGCCGACATCGCCCGGTCGGCCTCGCGGCGGTCCTGCTTCTCGCGGAGCGTCTGCCGCTTGTCGTACTCCTTCTTGCCCCTCGCCAGCGCGATCTCGATCTTGGCCCGGCCGTCCTTGAAGTACAGGGCGAGGGGCACGATCGTGTGACCCGTCTCCTGGGACTTGGACTCCAGCTTGTCGATCTCGACCCGGTGCAGCAGCAGCTTCCGCTTGCGGCGCGCGCTGTGGTTCGTCCAGGTGCCCTGGCTGTACTCCGGGACATGGACGTTGTGCAGCCACGCCTCGTGCGCGTCCAGCTGCACGAAGCCGTCGACCAGCGAGGCCCTTCCCTGGCGCAGCGACTTGACCTCGGTCCCGGTCAGCACGAGGCCCGCCTCGTACGTGTCGAGGATGTGGTAGTCGTGCCGCGCCTTCTTGTTCTGCGCGATCAGCTTGCGCCCTTTTTCCTTTGCCATAGTGCCGTCCATTTTCGCACTACAAGGGGGTGCGAAGGGAAGCCGATTACGGAGGGGGCGGCGCGGCGCTACGAAGCGTCGCCCAGGCCGCTGAGCACCGTCTCGGCCCGTTCGAGCACCTCGTCCCCGGCCTCCAGGTCCGGGGTGATGCCCCGGCCGTCGACTTTGTGGCCCGCGGGGGTGCGGTAGTGCCCGACGGTCAGCTCCGCCACGGAGCCGTCAGGCAGGCGGCTCGGCATCTGGATGGAGCCCTTGCCGAAGGTGCGGGTGCCCACGACGACCGCGCGACCGCGGTCCTGGAGGGCACCGGTGAGCAGCTCGGCCGCGCTCATCGTGCCGCCGTCGACGAGCGCGACCAGGGGTCTGGTGGTGTCGCCGCCCGGTTCGGCGTGCAGGGAGCGCTGGTCGCCATGGACGTCGTACGTGGCCACGAGTCCGCCGTCGAGGAAGGCGGAGGCGGCGGTGACGGCCTCGGTGACCAGGCCGCCGGAATTGCCGCGCAGGTCGAGAACGATCCCGGCGCCCGCCGGGGCATGGTCGACGGCGTTGCGTACGAGGTCGCCGGAGCCCTTGGTGAAGGCCGCGACCCTGATCAGGGTGACGCGCCCGGCGAGCCGGCGCACGCTCACCGAGTCGGTGGACAGCCGGGCCCGGCGCAGTTCTTCGCTCCAGGTCCGCGTCCCGCGCTCCAGGCCGATTCTGACCCGGGTGCCTGCGGCCGCGTCGTCGGTGCCTTCGGAGTCGCCGCGGAGTAAGGAGACGACCTCGGTGACGGGCCTGCCGTCGACGTCCTCGCCGTCGACGCTGCACAGCCGGTCACCGCCGCGGATCCCGGCGGCCGCCGCGGGCGAGCCGGGCTGCACCTCGGTCACCTCGATCCGGCCGTCGCGCTCGCGCCGGGCTGACAGTCCGACGCCCGTGTACCGGCCGTCGAGGGCCTCCTGGAACTCCTGGTACTCGCCCTGGGAGTAGACGGCGCTCCAGCGGTCGCCGCTGCGGCTGACGGCGCGCTCGGCGGCCTCCATGGGGGACTTGCCGTCGGCCATGGCCCGTTCGGCCGCCTCGGTGACGGCGTCGCCGTGCCCCGCGGGGACCGCGGCTTCGGCGTCGGGGGTCCTCCGGACGGTCTCGCCGAACGAGCCCGTCGCGGCGCCGGCCACGAGGACACTCGCGAAGACCAACGTCAGAGCCGCCCCGTGGCGAACGCGGCGGGGCTGACAGAACAGGTCACGGCCGGACATGCGGGTGAGTCTAGGACAACGCAAAGGGCCGCACGGACGGTTGCCCGTACGGCCCCATTGGCGTGCGTCACACCTTCAGGTACTTGCGCAACGCGAAGAACGCGGCCAGCGCCGGCATCAGAAGGCTGGTGGCGAGTATCAGGGGGAGCTTGGTCAGGACGGCGTCCCAGCCGATGAAGTTGATGAGGTTCAGCTTGTGGGACAGGTCCAGGCCGTGGTCGATGATGAAGTATCGGGCGACCAGGAGGAATCCGCACGCCACCGTGCCGCCGATGAGCCCGGCGACCGCGGCCTCCATGATGAACGGCGCCTGGATGTAGAAACCGGAGGCGCCGACCAGGCGCATGATGCCGGTCTCACGACGACGGCTGAACGCGGAGACACGTACCGTGTTGACGATCAGCATCAGCGCGACGACCAGCATCATCGCCATCACCGCTCGGGCGGCCCAGTTCATGCCGTTCAGCAGGCCGAAGAGGTTGTCGAGGATGCCCTTCTGGTCCTGCACCGACTGCACGCCGTCGCGGCCGTTGAAGGCGCTCGCGATGACCTGGTACTGCTCCGGGTTCTTCAGCTTGATGCGGTACGACTCCTGCATCTGGTCCGGAGTCAGCGAACTGGCCAGCGGGGAGTCGCCGAACTGCTCCTTGTAGTGCTTGTAGGCCTCGTCCTGGGACTCGTAGGTCACCTTCTGGACGACGGACGTCATCTTGTCGAGATCGCCGAGGATCTGCTTCTTCTGCTCTTCGGTGACCGCACCCTTGGAGCAGTTGGGGTCGGACTCCGCGTCGCTCTTGTTGCACAGGAAGATCGAGACGTTGACCTTGTCGTACCAGTAGCCCTTCATCTGGTTCACCTGGTCGCTCATCAGGAGTGAGCCACCGAAGAGGGCCAGGGAGAGGGCAACCGAGACGATCACCGCGAAGGTCATCGTCAGATTGCGGCGGAGACCGACACCGATCTCCGACAGAACGAACTGGGCGCGCATGGCGTCTGCTCAAGCCTTTCCGTGGAACTCAGTGCTGGTAGCCGTAGACGCCGCGTGCCTGGTCGCGGACGAGGCGGCCCTTCTCCAGCTCGATGACGCGCTTGCGCATCTGGTCCACGATGTTCTGGTCGTGGGTCGCCATCACCACGGTCGTGCCCGTCCGGTTGATCCGGTCGAGCAGCTTCATGATGCCGACGGAGGTCTGCGGGTCGAGGTTGCCGGTGGGCTCGTCGGCGATCAGCAGCTTGGGCCGGTTGACGAAGGCCCGCGCGATGGCGACGCGCTGCTGTTCACCACCGGAGAGCTCGCCGGGCATTCGGTCCTCCTTGCCGCCGAGCCCGACCAGGTCGAGCACCTGGGGCACGGACTTGCGGATCTCGCCGCGCGACTTGCCGATCACCTCCTGCGCGAAGGCCACGTTCTCGGCGACCGTCTTGTTCGGCAGAAGGCGGAAGTCCTGGAACACCGTCCCCAGCTGGCGGCGCATCTGCGGCACCTTCCAGTTGGAGAGGCGAGCGAGGTCCTTGCCCAGGACGTGCACCTGTCCGGTGCTGCACCGCTCCTCGCGGAGGATCAGCCGCAGGAAGGTGGACTTTCCGGAGCCGGAGGACCCCACGAGGAAGACGAACTCGCCCTTCTCGACCTCCAGGGAGACATCCCGGAGGGCAGGGTGGTTCTGCTTGGGGTAGACCTTGGAGACATTGTCGAATCGGATCACGGATGCACCACGGGCCGTTGGGGTAGGTGAGCGTGACCATACGCGAACCGGGTACGCGAGCGCAGTCGCCGGGAGGGGTTGCAGAAGAGTTGAGCGTTTTGTCCCTTCCGCTTGGGCGCCCGGCCGCCCCTGCCGCCGGGTGCTTGGCCGGCCGACCCCGCGCAGCGGCTCGCGGAACCTGGCACAGTGGAGTGGGGAACGGTTGCGTTCCCGGAAACGTTGTGTACGTGGAAGCGGCACAAGGAGGGCGAGGCGCATGACGTACGACCGATTGGTGTGCGCGAACTGCGCGGCGCCCGTGAACGAGGGCCGCTGCCCCGTCTGCCGGGCGAGCCGTGAGCGGCTCCAGCAGGAAAGCCCCTGGTCAGGGATGAATCCGGCGGCACTGATCGCGCTCTTGGCCGTGCTGATCGCGGCCGTGGCACTGCTGGCGCACCAGACGGCGTAGCGCACGGCGGCCCGGGAGGGGCGCACGGCGGGCGGGCAGGGCGTACGGGATCACCGCGCGGCGCTGCCCACGCGGCACACCGGACCGGCGTCGCGGCGGTCGGGAGGCGACGGACACACCACGTACACGCGCATACACGGACGTACGGAGAAGGGCCCGGGACGGAGACGTCCCGGGCCCTTCTCACGTGTTTCTCGCCGTTCTCACACTCCTGGAGGGAGTGCGGCGGGCAGGCGCCCCGGGAGCCGGGAGCCCGCGGACCGGGCATCCATGGATCGGATGCCCGCCGGTCGGGGTTCCGGCCCCCTCATGGCGTCACGGTGTGCGTCAGGCGGCGGCCTGGCCGCGGCCCGACGCGAGGCGCGGCAGCACACGGAAGCCGATGCCGCCGGCGATCATCGTGGCGGCGCCGACCAGCAGGAACGCGGTCTGACCCGCACCCGTCTCGGCCAGCTGCTTGCCGCCGCCCTGGGCAGAGGTGTCGGACTTCGCGGTGTCCGCGCCGGTGTCGGTCAGGCCCGAGGAGCCCTTGCCCTGCTGGACCGGGCCGCTCCCGCCGTCGGGGTTGGTGTCGTTGCCGCCGCCGTTCCCGCTGCCGCCGCCGTGTCCGCTGCCGTCGGTCGGGTCGTCCGTCGGCTCGGTCGGGTCGTCGGTGGGCTGGGTCGGGTCGTCGGTCGGGTCGCTGGTGGTGGGCGTCCCGGGGTCCGTCGGCGTGCCCGGGTCCGTGGGCGTGCCCGGGTCGGTGGGCGTGCCCGGGTCCGTCGGCGTGCCCGGGTCGGTCGGCGACTCCGGGTCCGTCGGGATACCGGTGTCGGTGGGCGTCGGGTCGTCACCGTTGACGGCGACCCCGACTCCCACTCCGTCGCCTCCGGCACTCGCGCCGATGCTGATGTCGAGTGCCGAGGCGGCACCCGCAGCGGTCAGCGACGCACCCGCGGCGATCACGGCGCCTGCGGCTATCCGCGCCAGGCGGATCCGCGTCTTCTTGGTCATCTAGCTGCTACCCCCAGTAGCTGATCGTCAATGGAGCAGCGCACGGGGCCACGGCGTCGGGGATGACTGTGCTGAGCCCCCCGGTTCACATGCGCCCCATGGATACGCATGCCACCCTTCACCCTTCCGATTTTTCAAAGCAACGTCAAGGTCGTTGCGCACGCGATGTCCAGTAAGACGTCTTTTGCGGGAGTGGTTGAGTTGTAAGTGTGATGCAAAACCCAGACATCGAGCGACAGAGAAGGCAACTGCCCCGTGTTCCGGGGCAGTTGCCTTGTCGACAAAGTGCTGCTTGCGGCAGCGTGGCGCCGCGCGTTGCCGGGGTTACTTCTCCTGCTGCTTGCGCCAGCGAATACCGGCCTCGATGAACCCGTCGATCTCACCGCTGAACACGGCCTCGGGGTTGCCCATTTCGTAGTTGGTCCGCAGGTCCTTGACCATCTGGTACGGGTGCAGGACGTACGAACGCATCTGGTTGCCCCAGGAGTTGCCGCCGTCGCTCTTGAGGGCGTCCATCTTGGCCTGCTCCTCCTGCCGGCGCCGTTCGAGGAGCTTGGCCTGCAGGACGTTCATCGCGGAGGCGCGGTTCTGGATCTGGGACCGCTCGTTCTGGCAGGTGACCACGATGCCGGTGGGCAGGTGCGTGATCCGTACGGCGGAGTCGGTCGTGTTGACGCCCTGGCCGCCGGGGCCGGAGGAGCGGAACACGTCGACCCGGAGGTCGGACTCGTCGATCTCCACGTGGTCGGACTGCTCGACGACCGGAAGGACCTCGACACCGGCGAAGGAGGTCTGCCGACGGCCCTGGTTGTCGAAGGGGGAGATACGGACCAGGCGGTGGGTGCCCTGCTCGACGGAGAGGGTGCCGTAGGCGTACGGCGCCTGGACGGCGAGGGTCGTGGACTTGATCCCCGCCTCTTCCGCGTACGACGTCTCGTAGATCTCCGTCTTGTACCCGTGCCGCTCCGCCCAGCGCAGGTACATGCGCTGGAGCCGCTCGGCGAAGTCGGCCGCGTCGACGCCGCCGGCCTCGGCGCGGATGTTGACGAGCGCCTCCCGGGCGTCGTACTCGCCGCTCAGGAGCGTCCGGACCTCCATCTCGTCCAGCGCCTTGCGGACGTCGGTGAGCTCGGCCTCGGCCTCGGCCCGGGCGTCCGCGTCGGCCTCGGCCTCGGCGAGCTCGAAGAGCACACCGAGGTCGTCGATCCGGCCGCGCAGGGTCTCGGCCTTCCGCACCTCGGCCTGGAGGTGGGAGAGCTTGCTGGTGATCTTCTGCGCCTCGTCCGGGTTGTCCCAGAGGGACGGCTCGGCCGCCTGCTCCTCGAGCACGGCGATGTCTGCCCTCATCTTTTCAAGGTCCAGAACGGCCTCGATCGACTCCATGGTCGAGGAGAGGGACTTGAGCTCTTCGGATACATCGACGACTGCCACGCATCCAGCGTAACGGCTCCGCCGGGAAGCCAGCGCCGGGTAACCGCCGGTTCACGGGGACGCTCTGCGGCGGGCGGGGCTCAGGGGGATGCCGGAGCCGAGTTCTTCGTGTCCGAGGGGCCCGCGCCGTCGTCTCCCGAGGCGGCCAGCCAGGTGCCGACCCCGACCGCCGCCAGCAGTACCGCCGTCGCCGCGCCCAGCGCGATCCGGCGCCGGCGGGTCTGCGCGCGGTGGCGGGCCGAGCCGGGGCGGGGGGCGCCCGTGGCCCGGGGCGCACGGGCCGTGCCGCGGGCGCCGCCCGCCAGCTCGTCCGGGCCCGGCACCCGCATCGACGTATGGGTGTCACGGTTGGAGTCGGGCTTGGCCCCCGGCACCAGCGGCACCGCCCCGCGCCGTTCCCGCGCCGCCGTGGGCTCGCCGGGCCCGGCCGCCTCGGCCGGCTCCTCGGCGGGCTCGGTGTCCGGCTCGTCGACGTCCAGCGGCGGCATCCCCGCCAGCAGCGGCAGCTGCTCCCGCAGCCGCGACGCCAGCTCCGAGGCCCGCAACCGGGACGCGGGGGCCTTGGCCAGGCACTGGACGATCAGCTGCCACAGCTCTTCGGGGATGCCCGGGAGCGGGACGACGGACTCGGTGACATGGCGGCGGAGCACCGCCCCCGGGTGGCCGCCGCCGAACGGCGTGAAGCCGGCCAGCAGCTCGTACAGGACCGTCGCCAGGGCGTAGATGTCGACCGCCGCGCGCGGCGGCAGCCCTTCCACGATCTCCGGTGCCAGATAGTCCGGGGTTCCGATGATCTTGGTCGCCTTGGTCCGGCGGGGCGAGTCGATCAGCTTGGCCACGCCGAAGTCGGTCAGCAGCGCCGGGTGCGCCCCGCCGGGGCCCAGCGGCCCCTGCATGTCCAGCAGCACGTTCTCCGGCTTGACGTCCCGGTGCACGACTCCCGCCGCGTGCGCCGCCGCCAGCCCGTCCGCCACATCCGCCACGATCGCCACCGCCGCCTCGGGCGCGAGGCGGCGCTCCCGCTCCAGACGGGTGCGCAGATCGGTGCCCCGGACCAGGTCCATGACCAGTGCCAGATCGGTGCCGTCGACCACCAGGTCCCGTACGGACACCACGTTCGGATGGTCCAGCCCCAGCAGCGCCGTGCGCTCCTGGACGAAGCGGCCCACGAGCTCCTGGTCGGACGCGAGGTCCTCCCGCAGGAGCTTGATGGCGACGGGACCGTCCGGCCCCTCGCCCAGCCACACCGTGCCGGCGCTCCCCCGTCCCAGGATCTGGTTCGCGGTGTACCGGCTGCCGATCTTCCGTGCCAAGACTGCTCCTACTGGGGACGCCTGTTGCCGACGCTGCGCCGATGCGGGGCCCCGGCACGGAACGAGCGGCTGACACCGCCGCGCGCCCTGGCCCCGATCGACAAAACTACGCGTCCGGAGGGGCAACCTTCACCGCTGAGCCCGAAATCACCCCTCGGATGTCGACAAATCCCCTGACCCACGGCCCGCGTCGGCCGACAGGCCCGCTACTCGGCGCTCACGTCGCCTACTTGAAGTTCAGGTCGCCTACTTGAAGTTCAGGTCGCCTACTTGGAGTTCAGGTCGCCGATCCACCCGGTCACCTTGTCGAACCAGCCGCTCAGCAGCTGCCAGTACGACTCCGTCGTGCCGATCCAATGCTGCAAGGGGCTGAACTCCCAGACCAGCCACCCGGCGACGAACAGGATGACGATGACGAACAGACATCCCTTCAGACAGCCGAGCCCCGGGATCTTCATCGGGTTAGCGCTGCGCTGACGCGGTGGCCGCGGCTCGCGCGCCGGACGCGGCTCCGGCCGCTGGGGCTGCTGCTGCGGCGCCGGCGCGTAGCGCTGCGGCTGCTGCTGCGGAGGCCCGGGGGCGTACTGCTGCCGCTGGGGCGCGTACTGCTGGGGCTGCTGCTGGTAGCCGTAGCCCGGGGGCGGCTGCTGCTGCCGGGGCTGCTGGGGGCGCTGCTGCGGGCGCGCCACCTGGCGCTGCGGGCGGCGGCGCAGCGGGTCCTCACCCGGGTCGAGGTAGGCCTGGACCTGCGTCTGCTCGTTGCGGTCGCGGGCCGCGCGCAGCTGGTTCTGCCAGGGGTGCGGCTCCTGGGGCCCGCCGGGCCCCTGCTGTCCGCCGGGCCCGTACGGCGGCACCGGCGGCATCACGGCCGTCGGATCGGCCGCACCCCGGTTCGGCAGCACGGCCGTCGGATCGGCGGCGCCCGAGGTGTGCGGCAGGACGCTGGTCGCCGCGTTCGGGTCGTACGCGCCGGCCGCACCCTGCGGCAGCACCTGCGTGGGGTCGGCCGAGCCGGGTACGGCCGCCGGGGCCGGGTCCGGCGCGAGCAGCACGGCCACACCGTCCGCGGCGGCGATCTGGTCGGCGTTGGCGTGCACGCCGACGCCCTCAGCGACCACCCGCAGCGCGCGCGCCAGGCTCTCGGCGCTCGGCCGCTCCTCCGGGTTCTTGCGCAGACAGCGCTCTATCACCGTCCACAACGGCTCGGGCACCGTGGAGGGGCGGCGCGGTTCGGCGCTCAGATGCTGGTGGAGGACCTCCAGGGCGGTCCCGCCGGCGAACGGCGGACGTCCGGTGACCAGCTCGTACAGCAGGATGCCGGCGCCGTAGATGTCGACGGCGGAGGTCTGCGGGCGGCCCTCGGCCGACTCGGGAGCGACGTACGCGGGCGTGCCGACGAACTCCTGCGTACGCGTGAGCCCGGGCGAGTCGGCCAGCCGGGCGATGCCGAAGTCGGTCAGCAGCGGGTGCATCTGGCCGTCGTACTGCTGGAGCAGCACGTTCGCGGGCTTCAGGTCGCGGTGCACGACGCCGTCGGCGTGGCTCGCGGCCAGCGCGTCGGCGATCTGCGCGGTGAGCAGGGCGGCGGCGACCGGGCTGAAGGGGCCGTTCTCGCGAAGGTAGCGGTGCAGGTCGGGGCCCTCGACGAGGTCCATGACCAGCGCCAGCAGATCACCCTCGACGACCAGGTCGCGCACCCGGACGATGTTCGGATGGGTGAGCCGGAGCAGGACGGACCGCTCTCGCAGGAACCGCATCACGATGTCCGGATCGCTCGCGAGCTCTTCCTTGAGAACCTTGATCGCGACCGTCTCGCCGGGCTGGCCGGGCACGGCCGCCTCGGCGCCCGCGGTCTCCCGCTGGCGGGCTCGCCAGACGGTGCCCGTGGCGCCGCGTCCGAGCGGCTCCTCGAGCAGGTACTTGCTGCCTACCGGCCGCACGTCATGCGCTCCCTGCTGATCGCTTGCCTGGTCCGTCGCCGGCTCCGGTCACCGCTCCCGGAGTGCCGAGCGTGTTCCGACCCACTGTAGTGCCGCGGTCGGCGGCGCTCCCTGTTGTCCAGTCCGTCTTACGTTCCGCTTCTCGTGCATGTTCGAAGAAAAGACGCTCCCCTCGGTCCCTCGGTTGCCGCGGCCGGACGTGACCGATCTCAAGCGGACACCGGCCGGGCACCGGTCAGGCACTTTTGCGGGCAGAGCCGACCAATCAAGATCACTTGGCGTTGGGCGACGGGCATGTTGTCGGTGGCAGGTGCGAGGATGCATTCCGTACTGGCCGCTGTGCTCGTGTGCGGTGGGGGGAGTTCGCGGTGGGGGACCGCGGCGCGGCTCCCGCTATCCCCGCGCGCGGGCGCCCGCGCAGAAGGGACCGCTGACGGCGATGCAGATCCGGCTGACCGTCGTAGACCGGCTGGGCCCGCCCCCGGAGTCACGGGCGCGCGCCGCGAGCTGCGACGTGCTGGTCACCGCGCCCGCCGGCACGGCACTGGCCGCGGTGGCGTCGGGCCTGGCCTCGGCGGTCGGCGCGGCCGGCGGCGCCCCCGCGCCCGAGCGCGGCCGAGAGCCCGGCGCGGGTTCCCTGGTGCTGTACGCGGGCTCGGAGCGACTGGACCCGCAGCGCTGCACGCTCGGCGAGCCGCCGCTGCTGGACGGGGCGGTGCTGACGCTGGGCGCGCCCGCGGAGCCGGGCCCCGAGCCCGACGAGGACGCGGCCCAGCTCCAGGTGGTGGCGGGCCCGGACGCGGGCGGCGTCCATCTGCTGCACGGCGGCGTGGCCCGCATCGGCCGCTCCGCCGACGCGGACGTCCCGCTGGACGACCCCGACGTCTCCCGGCTGCACTGCGCGGTCACGGTCGCCGCCGACGGCCGGGTCTCGGTCGCCGACCTGGGGTCCACGAACGGCACGGTGCTCGACGGCAGGCAGGTGACCGACCGTCCGGTGCGCCTGGCCCCCGGGGCGCTGCTGCGCCTCGGTGAATCGGCCCTGCGGCTGGCCCCGCCCGGCCCGGCGCGGCGCGTGCGGACGGCGCCGGACGGCGAGGGGCAGGTGCGGGTCCTGGGCGAGGAGGTTCCGGGGAGCCCGGAGGCTGCCCCGCGACCGACGACGACGGTGCCGCACGCGCGCGGGGCGAGCACCCCGGACGCGGAATACGGCGCTGCGGCGGCCCCGGGCAGGGACGCCACCACGGATACGCCCGGCCGGGACGCCGCCACGGGCACCCCGGCCCGGGACGGGCACGGCCTCGCCTCCGCAGACACCCACCACGGCTTCGGCGTCACCGAGTGGGGCGCCTCCGGCGGGGCCGCCCCCGGGGCACAGGAGCACGGCCCGGTGGAGCCGCCGTCCCCCAGACTGTCGGCTGCTCTCCCGCTCACGGAAGGTGCCCCGACGGCGCCCACCGTGGCCGGGCAGGGCGGAGCCCCGGGCATCGGGCACCGGGGCACGGACCTGCCGCCGGGCGTGCGCAGGCGCGGGTTCACCGCGTGGGCGCGGCGTCTCACCGGAAGCCGTGGCGAACAGGCCGACACCGCACGACCGGGCTTCGACGAGGCCGCGATCACCGCAGCGCCCGCGTCCTTCGCCGCCCCGGTCCCCGAGAAGTGGCCCGACCTCGCGGCGCTGCTGCTGAGCGCGCTCGGCCCCGGGCCACGGCTGTGGGAGCGCGGCCCCGGCCACCCGGAGACGCTCACCGTGCGGCTGGGCACGGCCGATCGGGCGGCGCCGGACGGCACGGGACTGCTGCCCGCGGTGCCGGTGACCGCCGGGCTGCGCGAGGTGGGCGCGCTCGGCCTGGCCGGGCCCCGGGCGCGGCTCGCGGGACTGGCGCGCGCGGTGGTGGCGCAGCTCGCCGCGCTGCACTCCCCCGACACACTGGAGCTGGTCCTGATCAGCGCCGACCGCTCACGCCCGCTGGAGGAACGCACCGCGGACTGGGCCTGGCTCGGCTGGCTGCCGCATCTGCGCCCGGCCCACGGTCAGGACTGCCGGCTCCTGCTGGCGTACGACCGCGAGCAGGCCGCGGCCCGCACGGACGAACTGCTGCGCCGCCTCGACGACCACCTGACCGACTACGACGGCGTGCCGGGCGCCCCCGCCGCGACCGGCACGCATCGCACATCCCGTGGCGCCGGGGATTTCGAGGACCCGGCCGACGAGGTGCGCGGTGCCCTCCGCCGGCCGTCCTGGGCGCGGGACGAGACGGAGCCGGGCGGCGCCTTCCCGGGGCCGTACACCGTGGTGGTCGTGGACGGCGACCCCGGCGGCGCCTACGTGCGCGAGGCCGTGGCGCGGCTGGCGCAGGACGGGGCGCGGGCCGGCATCCATGTGCTGTGCCTGGCCGAGGCGCCGTCCGCCTCGCCCGCCTCCCCGGTGACGGAGACCTACGAGGCGGCGTGCGCGGCATCGCCCGCGTTCCGGGAGTGCGGGGCCGTGGCGCTGCTGTGCGGCGACGTGGCGACGGCACTGCGGCTGCTGCGGGTCGCACCCGCAGGGGGCGGGGACTCGGCGCGGGGACCCCGCGTCCCCGTCGGGCACGGCACGGTCGCCGCCCTGGACGCGGTGTCCCCGGCATGGGCGGAGCGGTTCGCGCGGGCGCTCGCCCCGCTGCGCACGGACGGCGGCGGGGACCGGCATCCCCGCGTGTCGGCGCCGCTGCCCCAGACGGCGCGACTGCTGGACGAGTTGGGCCTCGCGCGGGCCACTCCGGCGTCCCTGATGGCGCGTTGGGCCGACGCGGCGGACGACACGAGGTCGCCGGGCGGTCGCGCCTGGGCGGTGCTCGGCGCGGGGCCGCGCGGTCCGGTGACGGTGGATCTCGCCGCCGACGGACCGCACATGCTGGTGGAGGGGCCGCCCGGCAGCGGGCGTACGGAGCTGCTGCGTTCGATCGCCGCGTCGCTCGCTGCGGCCGAGCGCCCCGACCGGCTGGGGATCGTGCTCGTCGAGGGCGGCGGCTGCGGCCCGAACGGCACCACCGACCCCGAGGGCCTGCGGGTCGGTACGGATCTGCCGCACGTCACCACCCACCTGACGGCCAACGACCCGGTCCGTATGCGGGAGTTCGCGCAGTCGCTCAGCGCCGAGCTGAAGCGGCGGGCCGAGTTGCTGGGGCGTCTGGACTTCACCGAGTGGCACACGCAGCGGGAGGTGTCGCAGCGGATCGGCCCGCAGCGCACAGGGAGTTCGGTCTCGGGCGACCTCGACTCCCCGCCGAGCACGACCCTGCGGCTGCGGCCGGCGGCGACACGGCAGCGTTCGGAGCCCGGGCCGGCGCTGGCCCGTCTCGTGGTGCTGGTGGACGACCTGGACGCACTGCTGTCCCCCGCGCTGGGCGCGGCGGGCCGCCCGGCGGCCGGTTCGGTCGTACGAGCCCTGGAGGCCGTGGCCCGGGACGGGCAGCGGCTCGGGGTGCATCTCGTCGCGGCGGCGACCCCGGGCGGGCGGACCGCGGAGTGGGAACCGGCGCGCACGGCCTCGCTGCGTGTCGCGCTGGACGCGGTGACGCCCGGACCCGATGAACCGGCGCCGGGGCGCGGCCGGTTGACGGGTGCGGACGGCAGAGTGACGCCTTTCCAGGCGGGCCGGATCACCGGACGCATCCCCCGCACGGCGACCCTGCGCCCCACGGTCGTCCCCCTGGAGTGGCACCGCATGGGCGACCCGCCCGCGCGCCGCCCGGTCCGCGAACTGGGCAACGGGCCCACGGACTTGGCGCTCCTCGCCAGCGCGCTGGAGCGCGCGGCCCGCTCGGTGTCGGCCACGGAGGTGCCCTCGCTGTTGTAGGTCCGTGGCCCCAAGGGCCGTAGGCGCAAGGCCGGGCAGGGTCGCTCACCGTACGTCACGAGGCGGTCACGATCCCCCCGTTGACAGCGCAGGCGCTCTTGCCGCCCCGATCGTCCCCGCGTACACCAGAGCGCACGGGACAGCGCTCGACGTTCGACGAGGAACGAAGAACGGGGCAGTGATGCGCAGTACGAGCAGCACCATCCGGACACACCGGGCAGCCAGGACCGCAGCCGCCGTCGTCGTGGGAGCGCTCGCGCTCTCGCTCACCGCGTGCGGCGGAAGCGACGACAAGAAGAGCGGCGGCGACAAGCACAGCGGTGGTACGACCGGCGCGACCACCGTCACCCTCCCCAAGCTGAACGGCCAGAGCCTGGAGGTCGCCGCCGTCTGGACCGGCGGCGAACAGGCCAACTTCAAGAAGGTGCTCGCCGAGTTCGAGAAACGCACCGGCGCCAAGGTCGCCTTCGTGCCCGCCCAGGACCCGATCATCAACTTCCTCGGCTCGAAGATCGCCGGCGGTCAGCCGCCGGACGTCGCCCTGCTCCCGCAGCCCGGCGCCGTCAAACAGGCCGTCCAGAAGAAGTGGGCCAAGCCCCTCGGCGCCGAGGCCCGGGCGCAGATCACCAAGAACTACTCCCCGGGCTGGCAGGACATCGGCAAGGTCGACGGCACCCAGTACGCGGCGTACTACAAGGCCGCCGACAAGTCCCTGATCTGGTACAACGCCCAGGTCTTCGAGAACGCGGGGGCCAAGGAGCCGGCCCGCTGGGCGGACCTGCTGAAGGTGGCCCAGAACGTCTACGACTCCGGGGTGACCCCCTTCTCCGTCGGCGGCGCCGACGGCTGGACCCTCACCGACTGGTTCGAGAACGTCTATCTCTCCCAGGCGGGCCCCGACAAGTACGACCAGCTCGCCCAGCACAAGATCAAGTGGACGGACCCGTCCGTGAAGGACGCGCTGACCACGCTGGCGCAGATCTGGGCCAAGAAGAACTACCTCGCGGGCGGCCCCGACGGTGCGCTGCAGACCGAGTTCCCCGTCTCGGTCACCCAGACCTTCACCGGAGGCGCCCAGCCGAAGGCGGGCATGGTCTTCGAGGGCGACTTCGCGCAGGTCAACATCGGCGAGACCAAGGCCAAGGTGGGCACGGACGCGAAGGTGTTCCCGTTCCCGGCGGTGGGGGCCCGGCCACCCGTGGTCTCCGGCGGTGACGCGGCGGTCGTCCTGAAGGACTCCCCGGCGGCGCAGGCTCTGGTCACCTTTCTCGCGTCACCGGACGCGGCGACCGTCCAGGCCCGGCTCGGCGGCTATCTCTCGCCGAACAAGCAGGTCCCGCTGTCGGCGTATCCGAACCCGGTGCAGCAGAAGATGGCCAAGGCGCTGATCGCGGCCGGCGACGACTTCCGCTTCGACATGTCCGACCAGGCCCCGCAGGCCTTCGGCGGTACGCCCGGCAAGGGCGAGTGGAAGGACCTCCAGGACTTCCTGAAGAACCCGGCGGACGTCGCGGGCACCCAGGCGAAGCTGGAGAAGGACGCGGCGGCGGCGTACGGAAGCGGGAGCTGATCCGGCGGTGCCGCCGACAGCCGCGGACGGCGTCGCCGAGGTCCCGGCGACGCCCCCCGCTCCCCGTTCGCGCAAGAGTGTGACCGGCACCCGCAGGACCGTGGCGGCGCTGTTCCTGCTGCCCGCCCTGGTGCTGCTCGGCGCGCTCGTGGTCTACCCGATCGGGTACTCGGTCGTCCGCAGTTTCCAGAACGCGTCCGGCGACGGCTTCGCCGGATTCGCCAACTACAAGGCGCTGTTCACGGACGACGGCATCCGCACCGCCCTGAAGAACAACATCATCTGGGTGGTGTTCGCGCCGACCGTCTCGACCGCGCTGGGCCTCGTCTTCGCGGTGCTCACCGAACGGGTGCGCTGGGGCACGGCGTTCAAGCTGGTCGTCTTCATGCCGATGGCGATCTCGATGCTCGCCGCGGGGATCATCTTCCGGCTGGTGTACGACCAGGACCCCGACAAGGGCGTCGCGAACGCGGTGTGGGTCGGGGTCCACGACACCTTCGCGCAGTCGTCCGCGTTCCCGAAGGCGCACCTCGGCCGCGAGTCCCCGCTCATGGCACAGGGCGGCGGCTTCATCACCCGGACCGCCGTCCGCACCGGGCAGCCGGTCGCGCTGCCCCTGGTCGGGGTCGCGCCCGACCAGATGCCGGGCGGCGCGAAGCGGGCCGTACAGGCCGAGCCCCGGCCGGGGAGCGTCACCGGCACCACCTGGCAGGACTTCACGCGCGGCAAGGGCGTCGGCAGGCTCGGCGCGGTCGACCCCGCGGAGCTGGGCTACGCCGGGATGCGGATCGAGGCGGTCAGGGGCGGCACGGTGGTGGCCTCGACGAAGGCCGCCGACGACGGCACGTTCACCCTGCCCGCCCGGGCCGACGGCGCCCGGCTGCGGCTTCCGGCGGCCAACTTCAGGGAGCCGTACAACGGGGTGGACTGGCTGGGGCCGTCGCTGGTCACACCGGCGATCATCGGCGCGTACGTGTGGATGTGGGCCGGCTTCGCGATGGTGCTGATCGCGGCGGGGCTCGCGGGCCTGCCACGGGAACTGCTGGAGGCGGCGCGGGTGGACGGCGCGAACGAGTGGCAGGTCTTCCGCCGGGTCACCGTGCCGCTGCTCGCGCCGGTGCTAGCGGTGGTCACGGTCACGCTGATGATCAATGTGCTGAAGGTCTTCGACCTGGTCTTCATCATCCCGCCGGGCTCGTCCCAGGACGACGCGGACGTCCTGGCCCTGGAGCTGTACCGCAAGGGCTTCTCGGAGGACCAGCCGGGCATCGCGAGCGCGATCGCGGTGTTCCTGCTGCTGCTCGTGATCCCGGTGATGCTGTTCAACGTACGACGGCTGCGGCGGGAGGTCAGGCGATGACGACCGAGGCCCGAAGTGTGCCGAAGGCGGATCACGTCGCCGTCGTCCGGGCGCGGCGCTCTCTCGGCGCGCGGCTCGCGGAAGGTGTCGGCGGCGGTCTGGTCCGGGTGTTCCTGATCGTCGTCGGCCTGTTCTGGCTGGTGCCGACGATCGGCCTGCTGCTGTCCTCGCTGCGCTCACCGTCGGACATGAGCGCCTCCGGCTGGTGGACGGTCTTCAGCAAGCCCTCTCAGCTGACCGTCGAGAGCTACCAGAAGCTGCTGGAGAACAGTGACATCACCAACTCCCTGCTGAACACGGTTCTGATCACCGTGCCGGCGACCGTCCTGGTGGTGGTGATCGGTTCCCTGGCGGGCTACGCCTTCGCCTGGATGGAGTTCCCGGGCCGCGACTGGTGGTTCCTCGGCGTGGTCGGCCTGCTGGTCGTACCCGTACAGGTGGCACTGATCCCGATCGCGGAACTCTTCGGAAAGATCGGCCTGTTCGGCACGGTCTTCGGGGTGGTCCTCTTCCACACGGGCTTCGGTCTCCCCTTCGCGGTGTTCCTGCTGCGGAACTTCTTCGCGGAGATTCCCCGGGAGCTGCTGGAGGCGGCCCGGCTCGACGGCGCGGGCGAGCTGCGGCTGTTCACCCGGGTCGTGCTGCCGCTGGGCGGCCCGGCGATCGCGAGCCTCGGCATCTTCCAGTTCCTGTGGGTGTGGAACGACATGCTGGTCGCCCTGGTGTTCACCAAGTCGGGCTCCCAGCCGATCACGGTGGTCCTGCAGACGCAGGTACGCCAGTTCGGCAACAACATCGACGTCCTCGCGCCCGGCGCGTTCATCTCGATGGTGATCCCGCTGGCGGTGTTCTTCGCGTTCCAGCGCCAGTTCGTGTCGGGTGTCATGGCGGGTGCCGTCAAGTAGTCGTGATCGCACGGGGGTTCAGGGGTGGACCGGGGCCACGGTCCACCCCACGTCGTTCACCTGGGGTTTCCTTCGACGTTCCCCCTCATGCCGCACCCGGGCGTAACCAAACCGCACCATCGGCCGTTTTCGGGCAGTATGCCCGCGCCGACCCATGGATTCCCCTTGCCCAGGTTCAGTGTCATCGTCCCCGCGTACAAGGTTCAGGCGTACCTGGAGGAATGCCTGACCTCCGTGCTGGACCAGTCGTACCCCGATCTCGAGGTCATCGCGGTGGACGACTGCTCGCCGGACGCCTGCGGCGCCGTCATCGACGAGTTCGCCGCCCGCGACGCCCGCGTCCGCCCCCTGCACCTGCCGGAGAACGTGGGGCTCGGGCGGGCCCGCAACGCCGGGCTGGAACAGGCGAGGGGCGACTACGTCCTCTTCCTGGACGGCGACGACAGCCTGACCCCGGACGCCCTCCAGGACATCGCGGACCGGCTGAAGGAGACCTCCGAACCGGACGTCCTCGTCTTCGACTACGCCCGCACGTACTGGACGGGCAGGACGGTCCGCAACCGGCTCTCCGGTCTGCTGAGCGAGCAGGGCCCGGCGCCCTTCCGCCTCGACGACCGCCCCGGACTGCTCTCCCTGCTGATGGTGGTGTGGAACAAGGCGTACCGCCGGGAGTTCATCGAGCGCGAGGGCTTCACCTTCCCGCCGGGCTACTACGAGGACACGCCCTGGACGTTCCCGGTGCTGCTGACCGCGGAGACGATCGCCACCCTCGACCGGATCTGCGTCCACTACCGGCAGCGCCGCCAGGGCAGCATCCTCGGCTCGACCAGTCGCAGGCACTTCGATGTGTTCGACCAGTACGACCGGGTGTTCGCGCACCTGGACGCGCATCCGGAACTCGCCCGCTGGCGGCCGGCGCTGTTCAGCCGCATGGTCGACCACCTGGCCACGGTGTTCGTCCGGCGCGGCCGGCTGCCCCGGGGCAGCCACGGTGAGTTCCTGCGCCTGGCCCGCGACCACCACCGCCGCCACCGCGTCCCGGGCACCCCGCTGCGCCCGCGCCATCTGCTGGTCCGCTTCGGCGCGCACCGCACCTTCCGCCTGCTCTCCCTGGCCTCCCGTCTCGCGCGCGGCACCAGGCGCCTGGCCGCCGGGGCGGCCCGCCGGTCGGCCGCCGTGGCGCTGTGGGCGCACTACCGCCTGCAGTTGTGTCTTCCGCTGCGCGCCGACCGGGCCGTGTTCACCGCGGACGCGGGGGGCCGATACGGGTGCAACCCGGCCGCCCTGGAGTCCGCGTTCCGCAGGCTGTTCCCCCGGATCCGCACCGCGTGGATCGCCCGCCCCGAGCACCAGCACACGATCCCGGCGGCCACCCGCCGGCTGCGGCCCGGTTCGGCCGCGTACTGGACGGCACTGGCCCGCTCCCGGTACCTCGTGCACAACGCCGACTTCGGCCCGCGGCTGGTCAAGCGCCGCGGCCAGACCCTGGTCCAGACCCGGCAGGGCACCCCGCTCAAGCGCATGGGCCTGGACCTCCAGGACCGTCCGGCCGCCGCCCGCGACACCGATGTCACGCGGATGCTGCGCACCGCCGACACCTGGGACTACGTCGTGTCCGGCAACCGCCACTCCACCCTGGTGTGGGAGCGCGTGTTCCCGTCCCGCTTCACGACCCTGGAGTACGGCCTTCCGCGCAACGACGTCTTCGCGCGGGCGACCTCGGCGGACGTGACCCGGCTGCGCGAGACGTTCGGCATCCCCGCGGACGCGGTGGCGGTCCTGTACGCGCCGACCTGCCGCGACTACCGCCGCGGCCCGCGCCCCGGCCTGGACCTCGAACGCTTTCTGAGCAGGCTCGGCCCGCGCTTCGTCCTGCTGACCCGCGCGCACCCCTCGTACGGCGAGCCGCTGACGCGGGCCACCGGCGGCCGGCTGATCGACGTCAGCGACCATCCGAGCGTGGAGTCGGTGTGCCTGGCCGCGGACGCGCTGGTCACCGACTTCTCCTCACTGATGGTCGACTACGCCAACCTCGACCGGCCGATCGTGGTGTACGCAGACGACTGGGAGGCGTACGAGGCGGCCCGCGGCACCTGCTTCGACGTGCGCGCCTTCCCGCCGGGCGCGGTCGCGCGCAACGAGGACGAGCTGATCGACATCTTCGCGACCGGCCACTGGTGCGGCTCGCGCTCGGCCCGGCTGCGGGCCGCGTTCCGCGAGCGCTTCTGCCCCTACGACGACGGGCGCGCCGCCGAGCGGATCGTGCGCCGGGTCGTGCTCGGGGAGAGCGCCGAACTGCCCTCGGTCGTCCCCCCGGAGGGCCGGCACCCGGTCCCGTCCGCCGCCGCGGGGCTGTCTGCCGTACCGCTTGCCACCGTTCCGGCGCCCGGGGGTCCCGCCCGGGTCGCCGAACGCCTCTGACCCGCCTTGAGCAGACGGAGTTCCGCATGCCGCGCAGACCCACCCCCACGAGGCCGTTCACCTGGCGCCCCGCCGGACGGCCCGGGCGCTGACGTACCCGTACGCCCACGACGCACCGGCCCCGGCACCGGAACCGGGGCCCGAGAGAAAGACCAGAATGCCCCGCTTCAGCATCATCGTCCCCGCCTTCGGTGTCGCCGGCCGTCTGTCCCAGGCGCTGGACTCCGTCCTCGGCCAGTCTTTCGACGATGTCGAGGTGATCCCGGTCTGCGACGCCCCCGACTCGCCCGCGGGCACGGTCGCCGCCGCGTACGCCGAGCGGCACGGCAAGGTCGTGCCGCTCACCTCCCCGCCCGCCGGGGGCCTGGGCGTGGCCCGGACGACCGGGATGGCGGCGGCGGCCGGGACGTATCTGCTGTTCCTCGACGGCGACGACGTCCTCACGCCCGGCGCGCTGGCCGCGATCGACGCGCGGCTGACCGCGACCGGCGACGTGGACGTGCTCTTCTTCGACCACGAGCGGGTCCACTGGTGGGACACCGAGACGTCCACGCCCCCGCTGGGCCCGGCGCCCGACGGGGCGTTCGCGCCGGACCGGGCGCCGCGGCTGACCGGGGTGTCCGTGCCCGCGTGGAGTGCCGCGTACCGCCGCGCGTTCGTCACCGAGCACCGGCTCACCTTCCCGGCGAGCCACTTCACCGACATCGGGTGGGGCGGTCTGGTCACGCTCACCGCCGAACGCATGGCCGTACTGCGCTCGGTCTGCATACGGCATCTGGTGCGCCGGCAGGGCAGTCGGCTGCACAGCCCCGGCGCCCATCAGCTCGACCTCCTGGACCAGGTCGAGCTGGTCCTCGCCCGGGCCGGCGAACTCGCCCTGCCCGAGGACCGGTTGCGGCCGCTGTTCGAACAGCTCTTCTCCGCCGTGCTGAGGACCGCCGCGCATCCGGAGCGGCTGCCCGCGCATCTGCGCCGGGCGTTCTTCCGACGGGCGGGCGGCCTGTACCGGCGTCACCGTCCGGCCGGGTTCCGGCCGCCGGCGGGCAGCGTCGGGGTGCAGCACCGGCTGCTCGCGGTCGGCGCCTACGACGCCTTCCATGCGCTGCGGGCCGTCAACCAGGGCGCGGCGCGGGCGGCGAAGGAGGTGCCCCGCCCCCGGGCGGTACGCACCCGCGCCCGGTACGCGCTGCAACTGCGCCGCCCGCTCGACCCCGATCTCGCCGTGTACTGCGCGTACTGGGGCCGTGGCTATGCCTGCAACCCGGCCGCGATCCATGCCAAGGCCCGCGAACTGGCCCCGCATCTGCGCTCGGTGTTCCTGGTCGAGCCGGACGCGGTGGGCAGCCTGCCGAAGGACGTGGAGTACGCGGTGATCGGCAGCCGCGCCTCCTGGGACGTGCTCGCCCGCGCCACGTACCTGATCAACAACGCCAACTTCGCGGACGGTGTCGTCAAACGTCCCGGCAGTGTGCATCTGCAGACCCAGCACGGCACGCCGCTGAAGAAGATGGGCGTCGACCAGTCGACGTACCCGGTGGTCGCGGCCGCCTCCGGCAGCTTCGCCAAGCTGCTCGCCCGGGTGGACCGCTGGGACTACAACCTCTCCTCCAACCGGCACTCCACCCGGATGTGGGAGCGGGCGTTCCCGGGCTCGTACGAGACCCTGGAGTACGGCTATCCGCGCAATGACGTCTACTACACGGCGACCGCCGACGACGTGGCCCGCGTCCGCCGCGAGCTGGGCGTCCCGGAGGGCAGGACGGCCCTGCTGTACGCGCCCACGCACCGCGACCACAGCAGCGGCTTCGACGCGCCTCTCGATCTGGCGGCGTTCTGCGAGGCGATCGGCGAGGAGTACGTGGTGCTGCTGCGCGCCCACTACTTCTACGACCGGGGCACGGCACGGGACGACGGCCGGATCATCGACGTCACCGGACACCGCTCCTCGGAGGACGTCTGTCTGGCCGCCGACGCCCTGATCACGGACTACTCGTCGATCATGTTCGACTACGCCAACCTGGACCGGCCGATCGTCGTGTACGCGGACGACTGGGACGTCTACCGGGAGATCCGGGGCGTCTACCTGGACCTGATGGAGGCGCCGCCGGGGCGGGTGGCGCGTACGCCCGAGGAGCTGACGGCCGTCTTCCGCGACGGCACGTACGCGGACGCCTCCGCCGCCGCCCTGCGCACCGCCTTCCGGCAGCGCTTCTGCCAGTTCGACGACGGGCGCGCCGCCGAACGCGTGGTGCGCCGGGTGCTGCTGGGCGAGCCGCCCGAGTCGATCCCGCCCGTGATCCCGCTCGCCGAGCGCGTCCCGGCCCCGGCCCACTCCCTCGTGAGGAGCTGACCCACGTGCCCCGCTTCAGCGTCATCGTCCCCGTCTTCAAGGTGCAGGGCTTCCTCGGCGAGTGCCTCGACTCGGTGCTCGGGCAGTCGTACACGGACTTCGAGGTGATCGCCGTCGACGACCGCTCGCCCGACGGCTGCGGAGCGATCCTCGACGAGTACGCCGAGCGCGACCCGCGCGTCCGGGTGCTGCACCTGCCCGAGAACGTCGGCCTCGGCCGGGCCCGCAACGCCGGGACGGCGCACGCCGGCGGGGACTATCTGTTCTTCCTCGACAGCGACGACACGCTCACCCCGGGGGCGCTGCGCGCGATCGCGGACCGGCTGGAGGAGACCCGGGACCCGGACGTCCTCGTCTTCGACTACGCCCGCACCTACTGGTGGGGCGGCACCCGGCGCAACGCCCTGGCCCGGGTGCTCACCGAGGCGGGCGAGGGGACCTTCACCGCGGAGGAACGCCCCGAGATCCTCGAACTGCTGATGGTGGTGTGGAACAAGGTCTACCGCCGGGACTACGTCACCGCGCACGACCTCGTCTTCCCGCCGGGCTACTACGAGGACACGCCCTGGACCTTCCCCGCGCTGCTGAGCGCCCGCCGGATCGCGGTCCTCGACCGGATCTGCCTGAACTACCGGCAGCGCCGGCAGGGCAACATCCTGTCCACCACCAGCCGTAAGCACTTCGACATCCACGACCAGTACGAGCGGGTCTTCGCCTATGTCGACGCCCACCCGGAGCTGGCCCGCTGGCGCCCCTGTCTGCACCGCAAGATGGGCGAACACTGCCTGGACATCCTCGCCAAACCGGACCGGCTGCCCGCGTCCGCCAAGGGCGAGTTCTTCCGCCGCACCGCCGAGCTGTTCCGTGAGCACCGCACGGAGGAGCCGGTCCCCGCGGACCTGCGCGTCCTCCAGGGCGGCTACGCCCGCTACCGGGCCCGGCAGCGGGCCGCCGCGCTCGGCGGCCTGCTCGGGCGGCGGGGCGGGCAGGCCCGCGCGGCGGCGGCCGGCCGGGTCAAGAAGGGCTGGTTCCGGGCGCACGCGCTGCGGCCGCTGGACCCGGAGCTGGCCCTCTACTCGGCGTTCTCCCACCGAGGGGTGCTCGGGGACCCGGCCGCGATCCATCGCGCGGCCCGGGAGCTCGCCCCGCACATCCGGGGCGTGTGGGTCGTGCGCGCGGACCAGGTGGAGCACCTTCCGCCGGACATCGAGTACGTGCTGCCGGACTCCCTGGGCTACCACCGTCTCGCCGCGCGGGCCATGTACTTCGTCAACAACATCAACTGGCCCGGCACCCTGGTCAAGCGCCCCGGCAGCGTCCATGTCCACACCCATCAGGGCACCCCGCTGACGTACCAGGGGGTGGATCTGCTGGACAAGCCGGGCGCCCGGTTCGGTACGGACGTGCCGCAGATGCTGCGCCGCGCGGACCGCTGGGACTACAGCCTGGTCGCCAACCGCCACGCCGAGCTGGTCTGGGACCGTGCCTTCCCCTGCCACTTCACCTCGGTGCGCACCGGCAGTCCCCGCAACGACGTCCTGGTGGGCGCGCGGCCCGGCGACGGGGCCGCTTTCCGGTCCCGGCACGGCATCCCCGGGGACCACACGGTCGTGCTGTACGCGCCGGCCCGCCGGGACCACGTCCGGGGCGGCCACGCCGACCGCTTCGACCTGGCCCGGTTCGCCGAGGACCTGGGGGCGGGCCACACCCTGGTCGTCCGTCTGCATCCCTCGCTGGCGGAGGGTCCGGCCCGCGGCATGGGCCTGGCCGAGCTGCACCGGCGCGGAGTGCTGGTCGACGCCACCGACGAGGCGCACGTCGAGGAGGTCATGCTCGCCTCGGACGTGCTGGTCTCGGACTACTCGGCCCTGATGTTCGACTACGCCAACCTGGACCGGCCGATCGTCGTGCACGCCGACGACTGGGGCGCGTGCACGGCGGCCCGGGGCGCCTATGTCGACATCACGGCGGACGCGCCGGGTCATGTCACGCGCGCGTACCGGGAGCTGGCGTCCCTGTTCGCCTCGGGGCGCTGGCAGGACGCGGAGTCCGCGCGGCTGCGGGCCGGCTTCCGGGAGCGGTTCTGCGAGTTCGAGGACGGGCAGGCGGCCCGGCGGGTGGTGCGGATGCTGATGCTGGGCGAGCCGGACGTCCCGGTGTCGATCCCGGCCCCGGCGGCGGGCGAACTGGATGCGCTGACCACCACATGAGAACGTGCCCGGCGCCGGGCGAGATGCTCACCGGCGCCGGGCACGGGACTGTGGTCACCCGACGGGTTGCCTGACGGGTTGCCCGACTGGTTACTCGACGACCAGCTCGACCGGGATGTTGCCGCGGGTCGCGTTGGAGTAGGGGCAGACCTGGTGGGCCTGCTCGACCAGCTTGCGGCCGGTCTCCTGGTCCACCGACTCGGGCAGCTCCACGCGCAGCGTGACCGCGAGGCCGAAGGCCTCGCCCTGCTTGCCGATGCTCACCTCGCCGGTCACCGCGGCGTCGCTGACGTCGACCTTGGCCGCGCGGCCGACGAGGCCGAGGGCGCTGGCGAAGCAGGCCGCGTACCCGGCCGCGAACAGCTGCTCGGGGTTGGTGCCCTTGCCGTTGCCGCCCATCTCCACCGGAACGGCCAGGTCGAGGTCGAGCTTGCCGTCGGAGCTGACGGCGCGGCCGTCGCGGCCGTGGGTGGCGGTGGCGACAGCGGTGTAGAGCGCGTCCATGGAAAACCATCCCTTTCGAAGTCTCTTCGGGCGGCCGGTCCTGCTCTCCGTCCGGACCGCCTTACGGACACCATTAGAGCACACAATTCAATTGTGCACAACTGAACGGCGCGCGGCAGAGCTACCCTGGAGCCATGACGACGACGCCGACACCCAGCACGGCGGTCTCCGAGGCCTCTGCGGCCGAGGAGTACCTGCGCCTCGACCACCAGATCTGCTTCTCGCTGCATGCCGCCGCCCGCGCCTTCAACGGCGTGTACCGCGTCGTGCTCAAGGAGCTGGGCCTCACCTACCCCCAGTACCTGGTGATGCTGGTGCTGTGGGAGCGGGGGGAGCTGCCGGTGAAGAAGCTCGGCGAGCATCTGCGGCTGGACTCCGGGACGCTGTCACCGCTGCTGAAGCGGCTGGAGGCGGCGGGCCTGGTGCGACGCGAGCGCAGCAGCGAGGACGAGCGGTCCGTGCATGTGCACCTCACGGACGACGGCATGGCGCTGAAGGAGCGCGCGCTGCTGGTGCCGCGCCGGATCGCCGCGGCGACGGGCTTCGACCTGGCGGAGATCACGAACCTGCGGGGCCGCCTCGACGAGCTGACCCGGATGCTGGACGCGGCGGCGCTGAACGAGACTCCGGAGTGCTTCTAGGGCGTACGTAGAGTCGAAGGGTGACGCCGCGGTGGACATACTCCGCGCGGGTGACGAACTCCTCGCGCACCACCGCGAGTTTGGCGCGGTCGGTGGCGTTCCAGGGGGTCCAGGAGGGCCGTAGCGCATACCGCTCGCCGACCACCCAGACGTACCCCAGTCCGCCGAGCCGCCGCCGCAGCTCCCGGGGGCCGACCTCGCGCCCGTACAGCGTCCCGCCGGCGGCCGCGGGCACGTCCAGCGCCACGTCCCGGACCCCCCGGAACCCGGCGGGATAGGCCAGCGCCGACCGCCGTTCCAGTGAGGGCAGGAACAGCACGGGATCCCCGGGCCGCACCGTGCGGCCCACGGCGGCGGAGACGGCGGCCAGGTCATCGGGCCGGTTGGCGGCCCTTCGGTCGGCCCTGAGCAGCGGAAACTGCACGACCAGCACCCCGCAGACGAGAACCGCCCCGACCAGGGCCCCCAGATGACGGCGCCCGGCCGGGCGGGCGCCGGGGGCGGGAGGCCGCCCCGGGACGGCGCGGGCACGGGGCACGGAGAGCCGCCGCAGGACCGGGCGGGCACCGGACGCGGGGACCCCCGGCCGTTCCCGCACCGCCACCGCCGTCCCGTGCGGCACCGGCCGGCGCGGCGCGAGGGGCGCGGGGCCGCGCACGATCACCCCGGCGGTGCCCGGACAGCCGCCGTGCGCCGCGGGAGGCGTCGCCCCGGCGGACCGGCGAAGCACCCCGGCCACCCGCTCGGCACCGGCCGCGACCAGCAGGGGCGCCCCGGCCAGCGAATACAGCACATACCGGTCGTCGTACAGCGGGCTGATCAGGGAGACCGCCATCAGCACCGCCGGCGGGACCAGCATCAACGGCAGCGCCACCCCGGCCGGCGACGGCCCGCGCCATGCGCCGGGTCCGCGCACCGCCAGCGCCATCAGCACCAGACAGGGCCCCAGGACCGCCCACGACGGCCCCGCGAACTCCCGCAGCAGCCGCTCCGCGCTCCGTCCGTCGGGCGGTGTCAGCCATGCCACCTGCGCCGACTGCCCCCGCGACACCAGCGCCAGGGGCAGCAGCAGCACGGCCACCGCCCCGGCCGCGCAGGCCCACCCACGCCACACCCTGCCCGGCACCCGCGCGAGCGCCAGCGTGCAGGCGTGCGCGAGGAGCACCAGCACCGCGAACTCGTGCAGCAGACAGGTGACGGCGAGAACGAGCCCGTACGGCCACCAGCTCCCGCCCCGCACCGCCCGCAGAAGCAGCAGCGTCGCGCCCGCGACCCCGGCCGCGACCAGCGCGTAGCTGCGTCCCTCCTGGGCGTAGTGCCCGACCATCGGCGTGACCGCGTACAGCAGCCCCGCCCACAGCCCCACCCGCGGCCGGCACAGCCGGGTGCCCAGCGCGGCGACCAGGCCCGCCGTCGCGGCCGCCCCGCAGACCGAGGGCAGCCGCAGCAGCACCTCACCCGGGCGGAGGGCCAGGACGCCGTGCATCAGCAGGTAGTACAGGCCGTGCACCGCGTCCACGTGGTGCAGCATCCGCCAGATCTGCGCGGGCGAGCGGCGCGCGACCTGGAACGTGGCCGCCTCGTCGCGCCATATGCCGCCGCGGTCCAGTCCCCACAGCCCGAGCGCGAACATGACCGCCACGGGCACGAGGACGGCCACGCGCTCCGTACACCTCACCGCTGACCGACTCATGGGAGGCATTCAACATGTACCGACTTAGTACTATTAACTAACCTTTGCTGCTTATTGACGGCGTATCTGCACCCTCACGACATCTGGGCGGCTTACCATCCGGGCTTGATGAGTGCCTTGAAGAGTGCCATGGAGCCCCCCGCACCCCCGTCCGCGCCGAAGTCGCGGCCACCGTTGTGGAAGAGGGGCCGTACGACACATCGGTTGCTTCTTCTCGCCACCGGCTGGCTCACCACCCGGGCGGTGATGCTGTGGCTGCTGGCGCACGACCAGTACCCCCTGCTCGGCCGGGGCGGGGTCGCACGCGAGGTGTGGGCGCTGTACTTCCACTGGTACGGCGTCCTCTCGCACGGCAGGTTCCCCTCGGGTGACCACCTGTGGCAGTACCCGCCGGGAGCGGGCGCGGTGCTGCTGTCGCCCGCGCTGCTGCCGGGCCTGACGTACTTTCAGGCGTTCGTCGTCCTCACCCTGTTCACCGACGCCGTGATCACGCTCGCCCTCGCCCGCGCGGGCACCCGCCCGGACCGCTCCCTGCGCGGCGCGGTGCTGTGGACGGCGGGCCTGCCCCTGCTGCTGCACGTCCCGCTCGCCCGCTACGACGTCCAGGTCACCGCCTTCGCGGTCATCTCCCTGCTGGCGGTGTCCCGTCGGCCGCGCGTGGGCGGCGCGTTCGCGGCACTGGGCGCCCTGGTGAAGGTGTGGCCGGCGCTGGCGCTCCTCGGCACCCCGCGCGGCCGCGGCACCCGCGAGGCATGGACGGCGGCCGTGGTCACGGTGGTCACGCTGCTCGCCCTGCTCGTGGCCCTGTTCCGCAACCCGCTCGACTTCCTGCGCCAGCAGGGCGGCCGGGGTGTGCAGATCGAGTCGCTCGGCGGCACCGCGCTCATGCTGGCGCGCCGGGCCGGCTGGCCGGGGCGCACCCGCTACCAGTACGGGGCCGTCGAGTTCGTCGGCCCGCATGTGCACGCGGTCGCCGTCTGCTCGCTGGGGCTGACCGCGGTGGCCTTCGCCCTGCTGCTGCTGTGGCGGCTGCGGACCCGCCGCTGGACGCCCGCGACCCCGTACGACGCGGCGCTCGCGGCCGTTCTGCTGTTCACGGTGACGAGCCGGGTCATCAGCCCGCAGTACATGGTGTGGCTGATCGGACTGACCGCGGTCTGCATGACCTCCCGGCACACGACCCAGCGCGTGGTGGCCCCGCTCGTCCTCGCGGCGAGCGCGGTGAGCACGATGGAGTACCCCGCCCTCTACGGGGACGTCATCAACTGCACCTGGCTGGGCTGCGCGCTCATGGTCGTACGCAACGGGCTGCTGGCGTCCGCGGCGGTCCTGTCGTTCGTCCTGCTGTGGCGTTCGGGACGCCCCGCCCCGGAACGGCCGGAATCGGACACCCCGCCGCGGAACCCCGACCGCATTCCTGCCGTCTTCCACACAGGCGGTTAATTGGCTCTTAACAGATAATTACCAGGCTTCCCTAGGCTTCGGCTCGTGGATTCGATGCACCCTCACGATGCGCAGGTCAGCGTCGTCGTCATCGGTTACGACGACGCTCCTCATGTGACCGCCGCGGTGCGCTCGGCTCTGGCCCAGGGCGGGATCGTCCGCGAGGTGATCGCGGTCGACGACTGCTCGACGGACGGCAGCCCCGAGCTGCTGGACGCCCTCGCGGCCGAGGACCGGCGGGTGAAAGTCGTGCGCAGAACCACCAACAGCGGCGGCTGCGGCACCCCGCGCAACGACGGGATCGACGCGGCGACCGCCCCGTATCTGATGTTCCTGGACAGCGACGACGTACTGCCGCCCGGCGCGGTGGACGCGCTGCTCATGGCGGCCGTCGCGCACGGCACCCCGGTCGCCGCCGGCCTGTGCGTGCGCCGCGAGCTGCCGTCCGGCCGCGAGGTCCCCTGGCAGCCGGAGCTGTACGAGCGGCCCGCGCTGGTCTCCCACCCCTCCCGGCGTCCCCGCCTGGCGCACGACACGCTGTGCGTCAACAAGCTGTACCGCACCGACTTTCTGCGCGAGCACGACATCCGCTTCCCCGAAGGCCGCTTCCCCTACGAGGACTTCGTGTTCACCGCGCGCGTGCTGGCCGCGGGACCGAGCATCGCCCTGGTGCCGGAGACCGTCTACGTCTGGCATGTGCGCCGCTCGGCGCGACGGCTGTCGATCTCCCTCGACCGCGCCGACGTCGACAACTGGAAGGCACGTATGGAGGCCAACCGGCAGGCGTACGAGATCCTGCTGGGCGCCGGCGAGAAGCGGCTCGCACGAGCCGCGCGCGCGGCCTTCCTGGACCGCGGGCTGCGCATGTACGCGCGGGAACTCCCGCTGCGTGAAGCCGAGTACCGCGGTGCGTGGTGGACGCTCACGCGCGCGTACCTGTCGGACTTCGACACCGCCGACCTCGCGCAGGCGTCCGTACCCGGGCGGGTCGTGGCGCAGGTGGTGCTCGCCGCCGGGCAGCCCCGCGATCTGCACCGGATCAAGGAGCTGGCGGCCCGCCCGGCGCGGCTGACCCCGCCCTACGCGCAGACCGAGGACGGCGCTCCCGTCTGGTCGGCGGATCTGCCCGAGGTCCGGCTGGAGCATCTGCTGCACCGCCCCATGCGGCACCTTCCGGTCGCCGTCGACGCGGATCTGCGCCCGGGCGTGCGTACCGCCCGGCTGCGGCTGCGCCTGCACGAGCTGTACGGGCGGGTGGAGAACGCGCGGCCGTACCGGGTGGACGTGCAGTTCGTGCAGCGCGAGGACGACACCCGGGTGGGCCTCACCGCGACGGCCGCGCTCAGGCGGGACGCGGACCACGGCGGCTGGACGGCCGAGACCCCGGTCGACCTCGCGGCGCTCGGCGCCGGGACCTGGGACCTGAACCTGACGCTCCGCTTCGACGACGGCACCAGCCGCGACACCACGGCCCACGCCCTGGACGGCGCCGGCCGGCTGGGCCGCCGCGCGGTGCCGAGCCTGCGGCACGGGGTGCTGCTGGTGCAGCCGTACGCGACGCACTCCGGGGCGCTCGCCCTGCGGGTGGCGCCGGGCGTACGAGGAGTGACATCGGTCGTGGGCCGCCGGCTCCGCCGCCTGCTTCACTGGAAATGACCGCAGACAGACGCTGGGCCAACTGACGAGGAGACGGCCGGACATGACTTGGCTGATCACCGGCGGCGCCGGTTACATCGGGGCGCACGTCGTCCGCGCGATGACCGCGGCGGGCGAACGCGCCGTGGTGTACGACGACCTGTCCACGGGCATCGCCGAACGCCTGCCCGCGGAGGTGCCGCTGGTGGTGGGCTCCACGCTGGACGGCGAACTGCTGCGCCGCACGCTGGCGGAGCACGCGGTGAGCGGGGTGGTGCACCTCGCGGCGAAGAAACAGGTGGGCGAGTCGGTCGAGCTGCCGCTGCACTACTACCGCGAGAACGTGGAGGGCCTGCGGGTCCTGCTGGAGGCGGTGACGGAGTTCGGGGTTCCCTCTTTCGTGTTCTCCTCCTCCGCCGCGGTGTACGGCATGCCGGACGTCGATCTGGTGACGGAGGACACGCCGTGCGTCCCGATGTCGCCGTACGGCGAGACGAAGCTGGCCGGCGAGTGGCTGGTCCGCGCGACGAACCGCGCCACGGGACTCGCGACGGCGTCCCTGCGTTACTTCAACGTGGCGGGCGCGGCGGCCCCGGAGCTCGCCGACATCGGCGTCTTCAACCTCGTCCCCATGGTCTTCGAGCGGCTGACGCAGAACGCGGCACCGCGCATCTTCGGTGACGACTACGCGACCCCCGACGGCACCGGCGTCCGCGACTACATCCATGTGGTCGACCTCGCGGAGGCCCATGTGGCCGCGGCTCGCGCGCTCCGGGCCGCCCCCGGCACGGACCTCACCCTCAACATCGGCCGCGGGGAAGGCGTGTCGGTGCGCGAGATGATCGACCGCATCAACGCGATCACGGGCTACGACACCCCGCCGACCGTCACCGCCCGCCGCCCCGGCGACCCAGCCCGCGTCGTCGCCTCGGCCGACCGCGCGGCCGAACGACTGGGCTGGACGGCGAAGCACGACGTCGAGGACATGATCGCGTCCGCCTGGGAGGGCTGGGTCCGCAGGCATCCGGGGGCGGCGCGGCGGTAGGACGCTCAGGCCTCCACGGTCGGCGAGAGTTCGGGGAGCTGCGGAAACGTGACGCCCGTCAGCTCCTCGGACACCGTCCACAGGCGCCGGGCCACGTCCGGGGCACTGGCCGCGTGCGAGCGGCCGACCAGGGTCGGGGCGCCGCGCATCTCACTCATGCCGTCGGGGCCGACGTAGCTCACACCGGGCAGATCCTGGGTCGCGGCGTACAGGGTCGGCAGCGCGCCCCCCTTGTCGTCCTGGGCGAACAGGCGGTTGCCGACCTGCATCGCGACCCGCCGCAGGGCGTTGGCGTCATGGCCCTGGAGGTTGGTAGAGGCCCAGCCCGGGTGCGCGGGGCCAGGGCCCGTACGCGCGAGCCGGCCTCGGTCAGGCGGCGCTGCAGCTCCAGGGTGAACAGCAGGTTGGCCAGCTTGGACTGCGCGTAGGCCGCCATCGGGGTGTACTCGCCGGTCAGGTTCAGGTTCTCGAAGTGGATGCGCGCGCCGGGATACCGGTGCATGCCCGACGACACGGTGACCACGCGGTCCCTGACGTACGGCAGCAGCAGGTTCGTCAGGGCGAAGTGACCCAGATGGTTGGTGCCGAACTGGGTCTCGAAGCCGTCTTTGGTGCTGCCCTCCGGGACGTTCATGACACCGGCGTTGTTGACGAGCACGTCGATGTCACCTCGCCACCCGTCCGCGAACTCGCGCACGGACGCCAGGTCGGCCAGATCGAGACGGCGCACCTCGAGGTGTCCCTTCGCGCCGCGCACGGTGGCGGCGGCCGCCTCGCCGCGCCTCGGGTCGCGGACAGCGAGCACCACGCGGGCACCGGCCCGGGCGAGGGCGTCGACGGCGGCGAGGCCTATACCGCTGTTGGCGCCGGTGACGACGATGGTGCGGCCGGTCTGGTCGGCGATGTCACCGGCGTTCCATTTGGTCTGCTTCTTGCTCTGAGTCGTGGGCATACAGGCAAAAGTAGGCGTCGCCAACAATGATGTCAACGACAACAATAGTGCCACCGCCAACAAAGTAGGCGTCGCCCACATCCCGGCTACACTGATCTGCATGCACACTCGACGCCGTTACCACCACGGAGACCTCCGCGCCGCGCTGCTGACCCGCGCCGAGGAGACGCTCCGAGAGAAGGGACCGGCCGCACTGTCCCTCCGCGAACTCGCGCGCGACCTCGGCGTGAGCCACGCGGCGCCGAGCCGCCACTTCAAGGACAAACAGGCACTGCTGGACGCGCTCGCACTGGTCGGCTTCGACCGGCTCGCGGGGTCGATGACGACGGCGCTGCAGGAGACGGGCAGGTCCTTCGCCGAACGCCTGAGAGCGGGGGCGCGTGCCTACGTGGACTTCGCCACCGCCAACGCGGAGCTGCTGGACCTCATGTACTCGATCAAGCACACCCCCGAGGCGTCCGAGGAGCTGAGCGCCGCGGCCCAGCGGTGGACCGAGGAGATGACGGGCCTCATCGTCGACGCGCAGCGTCGCGGCGAAGTGCGCGAGGGCTCCCCGGAGCGCGTGGGCATCGGGGTCTTCTCCACCCTGCACGGCTACGCCACCCTCGCGGCGAGCGACTCCCTGCCGCCGGACGTGTGCACACAGGACCTGGACGAACTGGTCGCGTACATCCTCCGGGGCTGCGCTCCGGAGGAGAGCGCATGACGCGCCCGAGCCCCACCCGGCGGGCGATCGCCACCGTCCTCGGCTCGACCGTCGGTGACGCGCTGGGCGCACCCTTCGAGTTCGGACCCGAGGGCGCGTTCTCGGCCCGCTTTCCCCGGCCGGGCCACGGCGGCGAGATGTGCGGGGGCGGCGGCTGGGACCCCGGCGAGGCGACCGACGACACACAGAGGACCCCCTCGCCGCGCTCCCGGAGACTCTCGCGGCCGTGCACCCCGGCCATCGCGCCCGCTTCGCGGCCGTCCTGGCCCCCGACTGGCATCCGGACCGGGCGACGGAGCAACGGGGCAATCTGGCCCTGCCTCGGCTCCGCCGTCTGGGCGCTGCGGACCACGACGTCGTACGAAGACGCCGTACGCGCCGCCGTCGACCTCGGCGGCGACACGGACACGGTCGCCGCGGTGACCGGCGGCCTGGCCGGCGCGGTGTACGGCCCGGACGCCCTCCCCGAGCGGTGGACGGAACCGCTCCACGTACCCCTGCCGGGCTTCGGCGACCGCACCCTGCGCACGCCCCAACTCAGCGCCCTGGCCGGGCCGGGGGTGGAGGCCAGGGGGAAGGCGTCGATCCACCGGTCCAGGCCGACGGACTCCGGGGGCGCGTCGGACCCGCGGTCGTAGCTCATCCCGAAGCCGGCGTATTCGAGGAAGACATGGAAGGAGGCGTGCGGGTGGTACGCGGCGTACGCCACCGCTCCCGCGGCCGCCTCGGCGGCGTCCGCGAGGACCGCCCGCGCCTCCGGGGTGGCCAGGTCGGGGGTCTGCACCGAGAGCGCGCCCAGACAGTCGAGGAACTCCTCGGCGATCCCCCACCACTCGTACGTGGTCATCCGGCCGGCCCTGGACATCGAGCGGGCCAGCGAGCCGATCCTGTCGGCGAAGTCCTCACGGGCCGCCGCGAGGGCGGCCTCCCCCACCTGGTGTCGTTCCATCCGCACGGCCGCCCGCTCCCCCGCTCGTCGGTGTACGCGCCGCATCGGTGCGCTCAGGCACGCCTCGGGGGCGCGCCGGGCACACCGATGCCGGCGATCAAGACCGATGACGGGTATCCACCCGAGCGCACATGCGCTTCAGGCCGCTCTCACAACGCCTTCAACGCCCCCGCGGTGGCCCGGGCCAACCCCGCCAGATAGCCCTTCGGCAGCTTCGGACCCCGTACCACCACCGCGCGCCAGTACAGCGGTCCGGAGATCAGGTCCAGGGCGAGGTCCTCGTCGATGTCCTCGCTGATCTCGCCGCGGGCGGCGGCCGACGCGACGATGCCGCTCGCCACGCTCTGCTGGCCCTCCCGCAGCGCCTTCTGCATGGCGTCCGCGATCTCGGGGTTACGGGCCGCCTCCGCCTGGAGGTCCGGGATGATCTGCCCGGCCACCGGGTGACGCAGGGCGCGTGACGTCACCTCGTAGAGCAGGCGCAGATCCCCCTCCAGGGATCCGGTGTCGGGGGCCGGCAGGCCCTGGACCGCGACCGCCGAGACCAGGTCGAGGACCAGGTGCAGCTTGGAGCGCCACCGGCGGTACACCGCCGTCTTGCCGACCCCCGCCCGGCGCGCGATGCCCTCGATGGACATCCGGGCGTAGCCGGCGGCCGCCAGCTCCTCGAAGACGGCCAGGCGAATGGCCTCCGTCACGTCCTCGCGCAGCACGGCCGCACCCGCGGGCGCCCTGCGGCGCCGTTGCACCTGGGGAGTGTCGGCGTTCGTGGTCATACGGACCAGCATAGAGCGTGACGACGAAACGGTTGCGTTCCGACGCCAGAACGCCTTACGCTCGCGTTGCGACGATACGGTCCCGTCCCGACGTAAAGAGCAGTAGTCCAAAGCCCCAAGAGCAGCAAAAGAGCAAGACTCCGGCAAGAAAGGTGAGAAAAGCCGGGCATTGCCGCCAGAAGGGGCAATACGGCGGAAGACTGCGACCGGTTCGCGCAACCGACCCCCCGAGCGAAAGCAGCGGATGTGAGCCAGGTACTCCACACACCGCCCCCCACGGCAGCCGAAGCGGCCGAGACCCCGGCGCAGCTCGCCGCCCGGTACGGCCTCGCGGTCAGCGGTGCCCGTCCCTCCCTGCCCGAGTACGTCCGCCGGCTGTGGGCGCGCCGCCACTTCATCACGTCGTTCGCCACGGCCAAGCTGACCTCCCAGTACAGCCAGGCGAAGCTCGGCCAGGTCTGGCAGGTCATGACGCCCCTGCTGAACGCGGCGGTGTACTACTTCATCTTCGGCGTGCTGATGAACAACAAGCGCGGCGTCCCGGACTACATCCCGTTCCTGGTCACCGGCGTGTTCATCTGGACCTTCACCCAGAGCTCGATCATGGCGGGCACCCGCGCGATCTCCGGGAACCTGGGGCTCGTCCGGGCGCTGCACTTCCCGCGCGCCGCGCTGCCCATCTCCTTCTGCCTCCAGCAGCTCCAGCAGCTGCTGTTCTCGATGGCCGCGCTGATCATCATCCTGCTCTGCTTCGGCGTGCCGGTCGCCGCCTCCTGGCTGCTGGCGATCCCGGCGCTCGCCCTGCAGTTCACGTTCAACGCAGGCGTGTCGATGATCATGGCTCGGATGGGTGCGAAGACACCGGACGTCGCGCAGCTGATGCCGTTCATCCTGCGGACCTGGATGTACCTGTCGGGCGTCATGTGGAGCATCGACAAGCTCACCAAGAGCGACCATCTGCCGCACGTGCTGATCGTCGCCCTGAAGACCAACCCGGCCGCCGTCTACATCGACCTCATGCGCTACGCGCTGATCGACAGCTTCCACGCGCACCAGCTGCCCCCGCACGTCTGGGCGGCGGCGACAGGCTGGGCCCTGCTCGCCGGTGTCGGAGGCTTCATCTACTTCTGGAAGGCTGAGGAGACCTACGGCCGTGGCTAACCCGATCAGCGACCAGCTCATCCCGACCGTCATCTGCGACGGCGTCGACATCGTCTACCGCGTCAACGGCACGGGGGCCGGCCGCGGCACCGCGACCGCCGCGCTCAACCGCATCGTGCGCCGCAAGCAGGCGGAGCAGGCCGCGGGCGTGCGCCGGGTGCACGCCGTCAAGAACGTGTCCTTCACCGCGTACAAGGGCGAGGCCATCGGCCTGATCGGCACCAACGGCTCCGGCAAGTCGACCCTGCTCAAGGCCGTCGCCGGACTGCTGCCCGTCGAGAACGGCCGGATCTACACCAACGGCCAGCCCTCTCTTCTCGGTGTGAACGCGGCCCTGATGAACGACCTCACCGGCGAGCGCAACGTCTACCTCGGCGGCCTCGCCATGGGCATGTCCCGGGAGCAGGTCAAGGAGCGCTACCAGGACATCGTCGACTTCTCCGGCATCAACGAGAAGGGCGACTTCATCACACTGCCCATGCGGACCTACTCCTCCGGCATGGCCGCCCGGCTGCGCTTCTCCATCGCCGCCGCCAAGGACCACGACGTGCTCCTGATCGACGAGGCCCTCGCCACCGGTGACCGCTCCTTCCAGAGGCGGTCCGAGGAACGCATCCGGGAGCTGCGCCAGCACGCCGGTACGGTCTTCCTGGTCAGCCACAACAACAAGTCGATCCGCGACACCTGCGACCGGGTGCTGTGGCTGGAGCGCGGCGTGCTGCGCATGGACGGCCCGACCGAGGAGGTCCTGGAGGCCTACGAGGCGTTCACGGGCGGCGCCGACAAGCAGAAGGGCGCCCCGGCGCCGAAGCCGCAGCAGAAGGAACCGGCGGCCGCGAAATAGCATCTTTCCCCAACGAGGCGCACACGACAGCGGTTGTTCATGTCTCGTACATGCCTCTTACCTGACTCGTATACGCCTTATACATGTTGTTTCACCAGCAGCAGTGCCGCCGTGGGCGCCTGAAGAGCGAGGAGACCACGTGCAACCAGGGCTGAGCGTCATCGTCCACGGTCCGGATCCCCAGGGCCACCTGGGAGAACTCCTGGACTCCCTCACCGCCCAGCCCTTCACCGGGGCCGAGGTGATCGTCGCGACCGTGGGCGAATGGGCCGAGAAACAAGCCGGGCAGCGCGCGGCCCACGACCCCAGGATGGTGGTGCTGCCGCTGCCGGAAGGCACGAGCGACGGCGCCGCCCGGGAGGCCGGCGCCGCCCGGGCCACCGGCCGCTGGCTGCACTTCGTGCACGCCAAGGACGGGCTGCCCGCCGGCGCCCTGCGGGCGGTCGCCGACCGCACCGCCGAACTGGCGGACTCGGCGGACATCCTGGTCGTCAACCACGTCCGCTCCACCTGGCAGACCACCGCCGCGTCCAGCGGGGACGGCAAGTTCCTGGCCCGCACCGGCCGCCACGCCGCCCCGCTCGCCGACTTCCCGCAGCTGCTCTGGCCGGCCCCGGTCCTGGGCAACCGGGTGATCCGCGCGGACTTCTGGCGCTCCCAGGCCGTCCGTGACGACCTGGCCGACGCCGAGTTCGGCGACGACGAGACGTACACCGCCCTCGCCGTGCTGCTGCACGCCGAGCAGATCGCCGCGCTCGACGAGGTGGCCTACGAGGTGCGGGAGCTGCGCGAGCAGAGCCTGCCTCCGGTGACCCCCGCACAGCGCTACCAGGCCCTGGAGCGGTACGAGCGGCTGCACCGGCTGCTCGCCGGGCGCAGCGCGCCCGAGGGACCCCGGGCGGTCCTGTACGACCTGATGGTCCGCGATCTGCTGCGTGTCTTCAGCCGCAGCGGGATGCCGGAGGCCGAGGCGCGGGAGTTCTTCGCCCGTGCCTCCCAGGCCGCCGTGCGGTGGCGGCCGGAGCACCACCAGCGCCCGGCCGGCTTCGAGGGGGTCCGCCACGCCTTCCTGGAGGAGAACGCGTACACGAAGTACCGCGTCTTCCAGGCCGCCAACCAGAAGCGCCGCGAGGTGCGGTCGGTGGTCGTCTCGGGCAAGCGGCAGGTCGGCGCGAAGCTGCGCGACCACCGCTACCGCCGCGCCCTGAGCGAGCCCGTCGACCCCCACCTGGCCGTGTTCTCGGCGTACTGGGACCGGGGCGTGGCCTGCAACCCTGCCGCCATCGCCGCGAAGCTCACCGAACTCGCCCCCCACATCCACCCGGTGTGGGTGGTCTCCCGGAGCAAGGCGGCGCTGCTGCCGCCGGGCACCGACCACATCATCCCCGGCACACGCCGCTACTGGGACGTGATGGCGAGGGCCAAGTACCTGGTCAACAACGTCAACTTCCCCAACGCGGTGGTCAAGCGCCCGGACGCCGTCCATGTGCAGACCCACCACGGCACCCCGCTCAAGCGCATGGGCCTGGACCAGGTGGACTACCCGGCCGCCGCCAAGGGCCTGGACTTCGACGCCCTGCTGGCCCGCATAGACAAATGGGACTACAGCGTCTCCGCGAACAGCCACTCGACCCGGATGTGGGAGCGCGCCTACCCCTCGCACTACACCTCGCTGGACCACGGCTATCCCCGTAACGACGTCTTCTACTCGGCCACGGCCGAGGACGTCCGCGCGATACGCGAGCGCCTGGGCATAGCCCCGGGCCGCCGGGCCGTCCTGTACGCCCCCACCCACCGCGACTACGAAGCGGGCTGGACGCCGCGCCTGGACCTCGCCTCCCTCGCCGAGCGGCTCGGCGAGGACACGGTCCTGCTGGTCCGCGGCCACTACTTCTACGGCGGCGCGGCCTCCCCGCTGGCCGGACTGCGCCGCTCGGGCCGGGTGATCGACGTCTCGTCGTACGACCCGGTCGAGGACCTCTGCCTGGCGGCGGACGCCCTGGTCACGGACTACTCGTCCATCATGTTCGACTACGCCAACCTGGGCCGCCCGATCGTGATCTACGCCGACGACTGGGAGACGTACGCGAAGACCCGCGGCGTCTACTTCGACCTGATGGCCGAGGCGCCGGGCCAGGTGGCCCGCACCCAGGAGGAGCTGGCGGCCCTCTTCGAGACGGACGCATGGCGCGACGAGGCCGCGGGCAAGGCGCTGACCGCCTTCCGGCGCAGGTTCTGCGAGTTCGACGACGGCCGGGCGGCCGAGCGGGTGGTGCGCCGGGTCTTCCTGGGCGAGAGCGAGGAGTCGCTGCCGCCCGTGGTCCCGGTGGACGAACGGACCCCGGCCCCGACCCCCGAGGAGGCGACGGCGTGACGACGACACGTACCCCCGATGTGACGATCACGGTCATCGTCTACAACGACGCGGAACGCCTGCCGCGCGCCGTGGCCTCGCTGCTGCGGCAGACGTACCCGAACATCGAGGTGATCATCAGCGACGACCACTCGACGGACGACACCCCGTCGGTGGCGCGCCGCCTCGAAGCCCAGGACGAGCGGGTGCGCTATCTGCGCCTGCCCGAGAACAGCGGCGGCTGCAGCGCCCCGCGCAACCGGGCCATCGACATCGCCCGGGCACCATTCCTGATGTTCCTGGACAGCGACGACGAACTGCCCGAGGACGCGGTCGAGTTGCTGCTGAACGCGCACCGCGAGCGTGACATCGACTTCGCCATGGGCGCGGTCGAGCGCATCCGTATCGACACCGGTCAGCGCTCCACCTGGATGCCGCACCTGGTCGCCGAGCGACGTACGGTCGAGGGCATCGAGTCCGAGCCCGGTCTGCTCTTCGAGCACCTGTCGACGAGCAAGATGTACCGGCGGGAGTTCCTGGACCGGCACGATCTGCGCTTCCCCGAGGGGATCCACTACGAGGACCAGCTGTTCTCGGCGCAGTCGTACTGCCTGGCACGCGCGTTCACGATCATCCCGCAGACGGTCTACCGCTGGTACATAGCCCCCTATGTGGCGGCGGAGGCGGCGTCGATCTCCAACCAGCGGCACAAGCTCTCCAACGTCCGCGACCGTATCCACGTGCAGACGCTGATCGACGCGTTCCTGACCGAGAGCGGCCATGAGTCCCTCCGGGCGGACAAGGACTACAAGTTCCTCAAGCACGACTTCCGGATGTACGCGGGTGACCTGCCGTACCGCGACGAGGAGTGGCTGGCCGGGTTCGCGGACCTGGTGACGCCGTATCTGGAGACGCTGGATCCCGCCGCGTACGCGCGGCTGCCGCGCCTGGAGCGGGTGGTGATCCAGCTGGTGCGCGACCGTCGACTGGCGGAGGCGCAGCCGGCGGCGCGGGGGCTGGGCCACGGGGTCGCCCCCCGGGAGACGGTGACGGACGACTCGGGCGCCACCTACTGGGGCGGGCAGGTCCCGTCCTCCGCCTGGGCGCGCCAGGAACTCGACATCACCGATCTGGAGCTGGAGTACCGGCCCTTCTCCAGCGCGCAGTTCCGCCATGAGATCACGTCCGTGACGCCGGGTCCGGGTGCCTCGGTGGACCTGTCGATCCGGACCTACGATCCCGGTCTGCGGCTGCCCGTGGGACCGCAGCGGGCGAGCGTCGTGGTCACGCCCGGCCGGCGCCAGCTGGTGACGGCGTTCCGTCTGGACCCGGTCCGTCCCGGTGTCTTCGAGGGGCAGGTCCGCGTGGACCTCGGGGCGGCACAGCTGCCGGTGCAGGGCTTCGAGGGCATCCGCCACCCGGTGCTGCGTCTGAACCAGCAGGGCCTGTCCAACTCGGGCGTTCTGCTGGCCCCGCTGTCCTTCCCGGCGCTCACGGCACATCAGGTGGGCACGCTGCCGCACGAGATGACGGTGGAGCCGGAGGGCCGCGGGGCCGGCCGTCTCCAGGTCCGGTGGCGCCCGGTGGGGCTCACCGCCCGAGTGGGCCCGGTGGTCCGCCGGGTGGCGGGGCCGCGGGTGCGCGAGGCGGCACGGCTGGTCCGCAGCGTTCTGCGCTGACCACGGCTGGTCCGCAGCGTTCTGCGCTGACGGCGATGGGGCGGACCGAACGGTCCGCCCCATCGTGTTCCCTCTGTTCCGGCCTCGTCAGCGCACCACCCGGTACAGCACCTGGCCGCCCGGCCCCGAGGCCACCCGCTTCAACGCGCCGTCCCCGGACGGCAGTCCGCCGTCCTTCGGCCGCTGCACCACCCAGCGCACGCCGTACGACCGCAGGACACCCAGCCGCGCGCTGCGCGACGAGCCCTTCGCGAAGTACGTCCGCACTGCGGCCTCCCGCTTCGCCTCGTCCGGCAGGAAGAAGTCGGGATACCCGGGCGCCACGGTGTACGCCCCGTACGCCGGGATCTGCCGCGCGGGATACATCGGCACCATCACCACGTCCCCGTACCGCACCCACGGGGTGATCCAGTGGTACCCCACCCACGGCGTCCGGTACTTGGCCGCGACCGCCGCGGGCAGGGCGCTGCGCCCCACCACGTATCCGACGGTCTGCACCTGTGTCCACGCGCCGATCGCGAGCGCCGCCGCCAGCACCCACGCCCCCGCCGTCCGCAGCGTGCCGCGCGCCGCGCCGGCCACCTCCACGGCCGCCGCGAGCTGCGCCGGGATCAGCACGGCAGGCAGCGCCCGCCCCCAGGAGTAGTGCCCGGTCAGCCCGCCCGCCGCGAACATCAGCACGCCGAGCAGGAAGAACACCACGAGCGGGTCCCGCAGATCACGCCTGGCCCGCAGAGCGAGCGCCGCCACCCCGACCAGCACCAGGCAGAACCGCGTGAACAGGTGCTCGTACAGCGGCCGGTGGATGGCCTCCAGACCGCTCACCTGGAACAGTGCGAAGAAGTCGTAGTAGGGCCAGAGCGCGAGGATCGCCACGCCGAGCAGGATCCCCGCCCCGAGCCGCAGCCAGGTCCGGCGGCCGGCGCGCGCACCGATCACCGTCGCGAGCGCGCCCAGTGTCGCCACCACGCCGGTGAACTGGTGGCTGAGCAGTATCACCGCCCACAGCGCACCGAGCCCCAGGAAGACGGTCCACCCCGCGGGCTCCCCCTTCAGCGCCCGGGTCGCCAGGGCCCAGAAGTGGAAGACGAGCCCCAGCGCGAACACGCTGGGGTAAGCGATCGTCAGCGCCAGGGAGTTGAGTCCGAGGAAACCGCTCCAGTTGAACACCTCGGTGCCCCACAGCAGCACCACGCACAGCAGGGCGAGCGGCGGCGCGAGACGGTGGGCGGTCAGCGCCCGGACGTACCGCCACACGCCCGTCACCAGCAGCGTCAGGCTGATCAGCGCGCCGATCCGCAGCACGACCCAGACGGACAGCCCGGTGAGTCGGGCGATCACGCCGAGGAAGACGGTCCACGGCGAGTAGTACGGGCTCGGTGTGTTCTCGTCGACCAGCGGGTTGCCGGGATCCGTGAGGCGGTGCCGCAGGCGTTCCACGGTCGCCGCGTGCATCCCGAGGTCGCCCGCCCAGGGCAGCCGCACGATCACGAGCAGCATCAGGACGACGAACAGCGCCATGACCGCCCACAGCGCCATGCCCGCGGCGCCGCGCGGCGTCCTGGTGGCCGCGAGCGGCCCTCCGGGGCCCGTGAGCCGCCTCGCGGCCCCCCGCGCTCCGCCGGTGTCCTCCGCGGTGACGCTCATCGTGCCCCGTGGCCCTGCTTCGCCTCGTGCTGGAAGACCCAGGTGCGGTACACCAGGAAGCGGAACGCCGACGCCAGCACGATCGACAGCGCCTTGGCCACGTTGGAGCCGAACGGCCCGTTCATACCGAGGCCGTGGTAACCGGCGTAGAACAGCACGCTCTCCATCACCACGCCGAGCCCGCTGAAGACGAAGAACAGCACGATCTGCTGCCGGGTGCGCGAGGTGCGGTCCCGGTAGGCGAAGAAGCGGAAGCCCAGGTAGTTGGTGCCCATGGCGATGACGCTGGCGAGCACCGTCGCCGTCATGGGAGCCCACTTGAGACCGTGCAGCAGGGCGTTGAAGACGAGGAAGTTGACCGCGACACCGCTGCCGCCGACGACCCCGAACTTGGCGACCTCGACCGCGATCCGCCGCGCCCGGGCGCGTGCCGGGGCAGGGGCGGGGACGGGTGCGGGGACGACGGTCTCGGCAACCGGGCGAGCGACTTGGGGTCGCTGCTCGGAGAGGTTCACAGTCACGGGTAGGGGTCCTCCACACTCGTCGGACGATCACGCCAAACCTAGTGCCCGCACAGGCGGCGTTCGCACCGTCGCGCAATGTCACCTGCTCAAGGGCACTGGTCCAAATGTCGTGTTTAGCGAGAGAGGGTAAAGTGACGGCCGGAATTCCCCTAGGTCTTGACAAGAATGCGGTACGCGAGCGGCGAACGGGGAATGCTCTCTCGATACGCCGACGGGGGCGCCCCACCCAGGGGGCGCCCCCGTCTTCGTACCAGGACTAGCCGTGCGACCGCAGCAGCGTCCGCATCGTGCGCATCGCGACCGAGAGGTTCGCGAGGTCGAACGAGTCCGAGCCCGAGATCTCGTCGAGGGTCGTCCGGGCCCGGCCCAGGATCGCGCCGTTCTTGTCCCGCCAGGCCTCGAACCGCTGCTCCGGCGTGGAGGTGCCGTTGCCCACGGCCAGGATCTCGGCCGTCAGACCCGCGTGGGCCGCGTACAGATCCTCGCGGATCGCCGCCCGTGCCATCGACTGCCACCGGTCGGTGCGCGGCAGTTCGATGATGCGGTCCATCAGTTGCGTGATGCTGAGGCGGTCGGCGAGGTCGTAGTAGACCTCGGCGACGTCCATCGGGTCCTTGTTGGTGCGGTCGGCCACCGAGACGATGTCGAGCGCCGGGAACGCGGAGGAGAACCCGGCCACGCGCGTGGCGAGTTCGTCCGGGACGCCCGCGCTCGTCAGCTCGTCGTAGATCTTCTGCCACCACTCCAGATCCGCGCCGCGCAGCAGCTTGGGCAGCTCGCTCCAGACCTGCTCGACGCGGTCACCGAAGAACGCGATGGTCTCGGTGAGCTGCAGCGGCTGCGGCCGGTTGTTGAGCAGCCAGCGCGTGCCGCGCTCCACCAGCCGACGGGAGTGCAGCCGGATACGGGTCTGGACATCGGCCTCGACCTTGTTGTCCAGGTCCTCGACCGCGTCCCACACCGCGCCGGCGTGGAAGATCGCGCGGGACGCGGTCTGCGCCCTGACGATCTCCTCCAGCGACGCGCCCGTCTCCTCGCGCATACGGTGCAGGAAGCTCGTCCCACCCGTGTTGACCGTGTCGTTGACCAGCAGGGTCGTCACGATCTCACGACTCAGCGCGTGGCTGCCGATCTGCTCGGAGAACCGGTCGCGCAGCGCCGTCGGGAAGTAGGCGTGCAGCAGGCGGCGCAGATACGGGTCGTCGGGCAGCTCCGTCTCCAGGAGCTCCCGGGCGACCGTGATCTTGGTGTACGCCAGCAGGACGGCCGTCTCCGGGCCGGTCAGGCCCTGACCGGCGTTGAGCCGCTCGCGGATCTGCCGATCGGCGGGCAGGAACTCCAGCGCCCGGTCGAGGTGGCCCTCGCGCACCAGGTGGCGCAGGAACCGCTGCTGTGCGTGCAGCATGTCCTTCGACTGGAACAGGGCGTTGGCGATCGCCACGTTCTGCGCGTAGTTGTTGCGCAGTACCAGGGCGCCGACCTCGTCGGTCATCTCGGCGAGCAGCTGGTTGCGCTGCTTGACCGTCAGATCGCCGTTGGCCACGACCGCGTTGAGCAGGATCTTGATGTTCACCTCGTGGTCGGAGGTGTCCACGCCCGCGCTGTTGTCGATGGCATCCGTGTTGATCTTGCCGCCCTGCTGGGCGAACTCGATCCGGCCGAGCTGGGTCAGCCCCAGGTTGCCGCCCTCGCCCACGACCTTGACCCGCAGGTCCTTGCCGTTCACACGGATGGCGTCGTTGGCCTTGTCGCCGACGTCCGCGTTCGACTCCGCCGAGGACTTGACGTATGTGCCGATGCCGCCGTTCCACAGCAGGTCCACCGGCGACGCGAGGATCGTCTTCATCAGGTCGGCCGGGGTCATCTTGGTGACCGTGCCCTCGATGCCGAGCGCCTCGCGGATGTGCGCGTTGACCGGGATCGACTTCGCCGACCGCGGGAACACACCGCCGCCCGCCGACAGCAGTTCGGCGTTGTAGTCGGCCCACGACGAGCGCGGCAGCTCGAACAGACGGCGGCGCTCCGCGTACGAGGTCGCCGCGTCCGGGTTCGGGTCGATGAAGATGTGCCGGTGGTCGAAGGCCGCGACCAGGCGGATGTGCTCGGACAGCAGCATGCCGTTGCCGAACACGTCACCGGACATGTCCCCGACGCCCACCACGGTGAAGTCCTCGGTCTGGGTGTCGACGTCCAGCTCCCGGAAGTGCCGCTTCACCGACTCCCAGGCGCCGCGGGCGGTGATGCCCATCTTCTTGTGGTCGTAGCCCGCCGAGCCGCCGGAGGCGAAGGCGTCGCCGAGCCAGAAGCCGTAGCTCTCGGCGACCTCGTTGGCGATGTCCGAGAAGGTCGCCGTGCCCTTGTCCGCTGCGACCACGAGGTAGGTGTCGTCCGAGTCGTGCCGGACCACGTCCGCGGGCGGCACGACCTCGCCGGCCACCAGGTTGTCGGTGATGTCGAGCAGCGCCGAGATGAAGGTGCGGTAGCTGCGGATGCCCTCCGCCAGCCAGGCGTCACGGTCCACGGCCGGGTCCGGCAGCTGCTTGGCGACGAACCCGCCCTTGGCGCCCACCGGCACGATGACGGTGTTCTTCACCATCTGCGCCTTCACCAGGCCGAGGATCTCGGTACGGAAGTCCTCACGCCGGTCGGACCAGCGCAGACCGCCGCGCGCGACCTTGCCGAAGCGCAGGTGCACGCCCTCGACCTTCGGCGAGTACACCCAGATCTCGTACGCCGGGCGCGGCGCCGGCAGATCCGGGATGGCCTGCGGGTCGAACTTCATGGAGACGTAGTCGTGCGGCTTGCCGTCGCGCCCGTCCTGGAAGAAGTTGGTGCGCAGGGTCGCCTTGATCAGGGTGAGGAAGGACCGCAGGATGCGGTCCTCGTCCAGGGAGGCGACCTGGTCGAGCGCGGCGTCCAGCTCCTCCAGCAGGGCGTCGGTCAGCTCCAGTCCGGCCCGCTGCCGCTCCGGCGACATCCGCGCCTCGAACAGCGAGACCAGCAGCCGGGTGGTGTGGACATTGTTGCGGAGGGTGTCCTCCATGTAGTCCTGGCTGAAGGTGGAACCGGCCTGGCGCAGGTACTTCGCGTACGCGCGCAGCACCATGGCCTGCCGCCAGGTGAGTCCGGCGCTCAGCACCAGGGCGTTGAAGCCGTCGTTCTCGGCCTGCCCGGTCCAGGTCGCGGCGAAAGCGTCCTGGAAGCGCTCACGGGCGTCGTCGCCGAGGTGGTCGCCGTTGTCGACCAGGGACTTCGGCAGGCGAAGGCCGAAGTCGTAGATCCACGCGGTCGTGCGGTCCGTGCAGCGCAGCTCGTACGGGCGCTCGTCGATGACCTCGACGCCGAGCCGCTGGAGGACCGGCAGCACGGCGGACAGGGAGACGGCCTCGCCCTTGCGGTAGATCTTGAAGCGGCGCTCGCCGGGACCGACGCCCACCGGCTCGTACAGGCTGAGCGCGAAGTTCCGGCCGCCTTCCTCGGCGCTGAGCTGCTCCAGGTGGACCAGGTCGGCGACCGCGGCGCGGGGGCTGTGGTCGGCCTTGTAGCCCTCGGGGAAGCCGCTCGCGTAGCGGCGCAGCAGCTCGGCGGCGCGCTCCTCACCGCACTCGGCGTTCAGCGCCTCGGCGAAGCTGTCGGCCCAGGAACGGGCGGCCTCCACAAGGCGCGCCTCGATGCGCTCCCTGTCGGTGTCGGACAGCTGCGGCAGCTCGGTGCCCTGGGGGACACGCACGACGAAGTGCAGCCGGGAGAGGATCGACTCGGTGTTCCAGGCCGTGAAGTCGACGCTGGTGCCGCCGAGTTCCTCCTTGAGGATGTCGATGATGCGCAGCCGGACGCCCGTGGTGTAGCGGTCGCGCGGCAGGTAGACGAGGGCCGAGTAGTAGCGCCCGTACTCGTCCTGGCGCAGGTAGAGCCGCAGCCGGCGGCGTTCCTGGAGGTAGAGGACGGAGGTGACGATGGAGCGCAGCTCGTCCACCGGCGTCTGGAACAGCTCGTCGCGCGGGTAGGTCTCCAGGATCTGGAGCAGGTCGCGGCCGTCGTGGCTGTTGGGCGAGAACCCGGCGCCCTTGAGGACCTGGGCGACCTTGCGCCGGATGACCGGCACACGGCGCACGGACTCGGTGTAGGCGGCGGACGAGAACAGGCCGAGGAACCGGCGCTCGCCGACGACGTTGCCGTTCTCGTCGAACTTCTTCACCCCGACGTAGTCGAGGTACGACGGCCGGTGCACGGTGGCGCGGCTGTTGGCCTTGGTGAGGACCAGCAGCTTGTGCTCGCGGGCCTTGGCGCGGGCGTCGGCGGGCAGGCGCTCGAAGGACGGGCTCACCGGGTGGCTCTCGTCGCCCGAGTGGTGCGGGTCCGATCGCAGTATGCCGAGTCCGGTGCCGGGCACGGCGGCCAGCGAGTCGTCCTCGCCCAGCTCGTACTCGCGGTAGCCGAGGAAGGTGAAGTGGTCGGCGGCCAGCCAGCGCAGCAGCTCGCCGGCCTCCTCGACCTCCGCCTCGGGCAGGTCCCCGGGCACGGACTCCTTCTGGAGCCCCTCCGCGACGCGCAGCGCGCACTCGCGCATCTTCTCCCAGTCCTCGACGGCCTCGCGGACGTCGGACAGGACACGCAGGAGATCGGCGGTGATCTGCTTCAGGTCGGAGCGGTCGGTCTCCCGGTCGATCTCGACATGGATCCAGGACTCGACGTGCGCGTCGTGCGGCAGCTCGGCCCCGGGCTGTTCGGGCAGGACCTCCAGCAGCTTGCCGGTCAGATCACGGCGGACGACGAACTGCGGGTGGATCACGACGTGGATACCGCGGCCCTGCCGGGACAGCTCGTTGGTCACGGAGTCGACCAGGAAGGGCATGTCGTCGGTCACGACCTCCACCACGGAGTGGCTGCAGGTCCAGCCGTTCTCCTCGACGGTGGGGGTGTGGACCCGCACGTTCGCCGTACCCTGGGGACGCGTTTCGGCCAGTCTGTAGTGCGAGAACGCGGCTCCCAGGACATCGACCGGATCACGGTCGGCCAGGTCCTCCGGGGCGGTGTGCAGGTAGTAGCGCTGGAGGAACGCGAGCACGGTGTCCCGGTCCGGGGTTCCCGCGCCCGTCGTCCCAGTCGGTAGGTGCCCCCCGACCGGGCTGTTCTCAGCTACCCGGGCGGCCCTCTCGAGCAGCTCGGCCTTGGCTTCGTCCAGCTTGGTCTGCATTGTCCTCTGGCTCCTGTCGCGCGCCATTGCGTGACGTAGAAGGAAGTACGGTCTCTTCTCCGACGTAACGCCGTGACGCGGGGTGTCCGGTCTGGTTCGACGCTATGCCGCTTGGAGAGATGGGCGGGGGGGTATCGGCCATTTCCGGCACCCTCGGCGACTGTGACGCTGCTCTCGGCGCGTTCCGCGCCTCTCGCGTCCTCGGCGCCCCGGCTGCCGTGCCGGGCGCCTGCGGCGCCCTGCTCGACCGGCCCCGCCTGCGAAGACCAGCGACCGCCGCCCGGTCACGGACACCGTCCGTGCTCACCGGGCGCAAGGCAGGGACGACGACGTCCCCGCGAGGTATCGCGCTGATCACGCCACCAGGCTATCGCTCTTCACGGGGGGCACGTCATGAGCCGTATGTGTACAAAAGAGGGGGGCGAAGTTTGACGTTCTGCACAGGGGCGAAGGGGGCGCGGCCGTGCAGGGCCTTCGATATGCGCCATACGGGGCCTTCGGTGCAAGCATGGCGGTACGAACCGTACGGCCCCCCTTGGCAGCGCCCCCGGCTTGAGGCACGTTGCCCGAAGGCACTTCACGGGCCGCCCGTACGAACGAGGGGAGCACAGCGGACATGACGCAGAAGATCCTGATCGTCACCGGGGACGCAGCGGAATCACTGGAGGTCCTCTACCCGTATCAGCGCCTTCGTGAGGAGGGCTACGAGGTCCACATCGCCGCGCCCACCCAGAAAACCCTCCGATTCGTCGTCCACGACTTCGAACCCGGTTTCGACACGTACACCGAGAAGCCCGGCTACAGCTGGCCCGCCGACCTGGCCTTCTCCGATGTCGACCCCGGTGCCTACGTCGCCCTGGTCATCCCCGGCGGGCGCGCCCCTGAATACCTCCGCAACGACCCCGAACTCCGCAAGATCGTCAAGTCGTTCTTCGACACCGACAGGCCGGTCGCCCAGATCTGCCACGGGCCGCTGCTCACCGCCGCGGTCGACGCCCTGCGCGGCCGGCGTGTCACGTCCTATCCGGCGCTGGAGCTGGACATGCAGGCGGCCGGTGCCACCTTCCAGGACGCCGAGGCGGTCGTCGACGGCACCCTGGTCTCGTCCCGCGCCTGGCCGGACCACTCCGGCTGGATGCGTGAGTTCCTGACGGTACTGCGGGCGAAGGCGCCGGTGAGCTGATTCCGGGCGGGCGGCGGTGCGACGCGCGTCCCCTCGCGCCGCGCCGCCCGCTCTCATGCCGCGCCGCCCGCTCTCACGCGGCCAGGCGTTCGGCCTCCGCGACCGCTTCCTGCAGCGTGTCGACCACGGGCACGCCGACCTCCTCCAGGCTGGCGCGGCCGTGCGAGCCCCCGGTGTACAGAACGGCCCGGGCTCCGACACGCCGGGCGGCGACCGCGTCGTCGGCGGCGTCACCGATCACCACCGTGCGCGCGGGGTCGACGCCGCCGAGGGACCGTATATGGCGGACCATGTGCTCGGCCTTGCTGCCCCCGGAGGGCCCGATCCGCCCCTCCACCCGGACGAAGTGCGCCTCGATCCCGAACCCCCGCACGAGCGGCACGAGTTCCTCGTGCACATACATGCTCAGGATGGACTGGCTGCGGCCCGCCGAGCGCCATCCGGCGAGCAGCTCCGTCGCGCCCTCGGTGAGCCCGCACCGGACCCGGTGCTCCGCGTAGTAGCGGTGGAAGATCGCGTCCATGACCTCCCACTCGGTGTCGGTGGGCAGCCGCCCCATCAGCCGCTCGTAGAACTTCGGCACCGGCACGCAGTACAGCGCCCGGTACCGCTCCAGCGTGATGGGCTCCAGGCCCAGCTCCGCGAAGGCCGCGTTCGTCGCCCCGATGATCGCGTCATTGTCGTGGAACAACGTCCCGTTCCAGTCCCAGACAATGTGCGCGTTTCCTTGCGTCCCCATGCCGGAAAACGTACCCGGTGCCACTGACAATCACCGCCGTCCTGCTCGCAAGGGCCACGGAAGGCCAGGTCAGCGGCCGAGCTCCAGGAGATTCGGGATCTCCTGCGTCGCGTACCAGAGCAGTTCGTGGTCCTCGGCCCCGTCCACGACGAACTGTGCGTCGTCGTCCCCGTCCTCCGCCGCCGGGAGCGCCCGGGCCGCCTCGGTCACGTCCGCCTCCGCGTCGGCCGCGTCGGCGTGCACCGCGGCGGCCTTGGCCAGCGGCACGGGTCCCGCGACCCGCACCTCGCCGAGCGCGGCCGGATCCAGACCACGGTCGGGGTCGGCCGCCGCCGTGCCGTCCGGCACGTCGACCGCCACGACGACCCGGCGCCGCGGCGCCCCCGGGTCCGCCGCCAGCAGCCGCAGGGAGGCCAGCGCGGACCGGCTCAGCGCCGCGTACTCCAGCTCCTCGATGTCGTCAGAGAGGTACCACTCGCGCAGGGCGGGCGTGACGGCGTAGGCCATGACCCGTCCCTCGCCCAGCTCGCCCGACTTGTACGCCTCGGCGAGACCGGAGAGGGTCAGAGGGACGTAGACGCGCATGACGAGCCGCTTTCGTAGTCGGTCAGGGGCACCGGACGGGCCCCGGCGGGACCCCGCGAAGATCGTTCCGCGCCTCCGGCGAGTCATCCCAGGATACGTGCGGGGGTCCCCCTTCGGGTCCCGCGTGCGCCGTCGCCGCCGTCAGCCGCGACACTCGGGGATCACCCTGCCCGCCCCGGCCGCGCCAAGGGCTCCCACCCGCCTCCTCACCCTGATGGGTGATTCTTCCGGCCGCCCCTGCGCCACCGCGGTCTCGCTGCGGGCCCGGTTCACCTCGTACAGGATCCCCACCGAGAAGTTACCGACCGGTATCCGCCGGTCCCGTGAAACGGGGATCCCGCATGAACAAAGTGATGACCAGGAACAGCACGACACCCCCCGCGCAGTCCCGGCCGGGCGGGCGCCCGCCGGTCCGCCACGACACCCGTCGCCCCGGCGGCACCCCGCGCCGGACGGCCCACGGTCCGGGCAGGACCGGCACCACGGCGCCGGCCGGCGCTGCGGGCCGGGCGGCGGCCGTCCCCCAGCCCCGTCCGACGGATCTCTTCGCCGACCGTCTGCTGTCGGTGCTGAGCGGTCAGCGCCCGGTGCACAGCATGCTCGGGCACACCGTCGGCCGGGCCTACGACGAGCTGGCCCGGCTTGCCGCACGCGGCCCGCTGCGCACCCGGGGCACCCGTCCGGTGGTCCGCGACATCGGCTACTTCGTGCCGCGCCCGGGTGCCATCGAGGCCTTCGCCCGGATCGGTGCGGGCGACCAGCTGCGCGCCATGGCGTTCCGCCTGGAGTGCGGCCCCGACCACCGCTGGCGCTGCACGGCGGTGGAACTGGGCGGGCCCCGGCCACCACGGCCGGACGACGACTGAGGGCGGCTGACCGTGCCTGACGGCCACGACATGAGGGGCCGGGCACCCGAGGGTGCCCGGCCCCTCACTCAGCCGTGCTGCTGCCGCTCCGTCGCCGGGGCAGCGTCACTTCTTGCGGCGGCGTCCGCCCTTGGCCTGCTTGCGGCGCTCCGCCCGCGTGAGGCCGTCCGACTCCGAGCGCACCGGCTCACCGTCGTCGCCCTCGAAGTCGCCCTCGACGATGCCGCCCTCGCCGTCCACGGTCGGCGCGGAGAAGTGCAGCCGCTCGCGGCGCTGCGGGGCCTCCAGGCCCTTGGCGCGGATCTCCGGGCGGGCTGCCTGGGCCGCCACCGCCTCCTCCTTCTCCAGGGAGGGCTGGGCGTCCTCGACCGGGACCTCCTCGACCTGCTGCTCGACCTGGACCTCCAGGTTGAACAGATAGCCGACGGACTCCTCCTTGATGCCCTCCATCATCGCGGTGAACATGTCGAAGCCCTCGCGCTGGTACTCGACCAGCGGGTCCTTCTGCGCCATCGCGCGCAGGCCGATGCCCTCCTGGAGGTAGTCCATCTCGTAGAGGTGCTCGCGCCACTTGCGGTCCAGGACCGACAGCACGACCCGGCGCTCCAGCTCACGCATGATCTCCGAGCCGAGCTGCTCCTCGCGCTGCTCGTACTGCTCGCGGATGTCGTCCTTGATGGACTCGGCGATGAACTCGGCGGTCAGCCCGGCACGGTCGCCCGCGGCCTCCTCCAGCTCCTCGATGGTGACCTTCACCGGGTAGAGCTGCTTGAAGGCGCCCCACAGCCGGTCCAGGTCCCACTCCTCGGCGAAGCCCTCGGAGGTCTCCGCGCCGACGTAGGCGTCGATCGTGTCGTTCATGAAGTGCTGGATCTGCTCGTGCAGGTCCTCGCCCTCCAGGACGCGGCGCCGCTCGCCGTAGATGACCTCACGCTGCCGGTTGAGGACCTCGTCGTACTTGAGGACGTTCTTCCGGGTCTCGAAGTTCTGCGTCTCGACCTGCGACTGGGCGGACGCGATCGCGCGCGTGACCATCTTGTTCTCGATCGGCACGTCGTCCGGGACGTTCGCCATCGACATCACGCGCTCGACCATCTGGGCCTTGAACAGGCGCATCAGGTCGTCGCCCAGCGAGAGGTAGAACCGGGACTCGCCGGGGTCGCCCTGGCGGCCGCTACGACCGCGCAGCTGGTTGTCGATGCGGCGGGACTCGTGGCGCTCGGTGCCCAGCACATACAGGCCGCCGAGATCCTCGACCTCGTCCTTCTCGGCCTTGACCGCGTGCTCGGCCCGCTCCAGGGCGGCGGGCAGGGCCTGCGCCCACTCCTCGATGTGCTCCTCGGGGTCGAGCCCGCGCTGGCGCAGCTCGGCCTCGGCGAGGTCCTCGGGGTTGCCGCCGAGCTTGATGTCCGTGCCACGGCCGGCCATGTTGGTGGCCACGGTCACAGCGCCCTTGCGACCGGCCTGGGCGACGATCACCGCCTCGCGCTCGTGGTACTTGGCGTTCAGCACCTCGTGCTGGATGCCGCGCTTGCTGAGCTGCTGCGAGAGGTACTCGGACTTCTCGACCGAGGTGGTGCCGACCAGGATCGGCTGGCCCTTCTCGTGCTTGTCGGCGATGTCGTCGACGACCGCCTCGAACTTCGCGACCTCGGTGCGGTAGATCAGGTCCGACTGGTCCTTGCGGACCATCGGCCTGTTGGTCGGGATCGGGACCACGCCGAGCTTGTAGATCTGGTGGAACTCGGCGGCCTCGGTCATCGCCGTACCGGTCATGCCGGAGAGCTTGTTGTAGAGGCGGAAGAAGTTCTGCAGGGTGATCGTGGCGAGCGTCTGGTTCTCGTCCTTGATGTCCACCCCTTCCTTCGCCTCGATCGCCTGGTGCATGCCCTCGTTGTAGCGGCGGCCGGCGAGGATACGGCCGGTGTGCTCATCGACGATCATGACCTCGCCGTCGATGACGACGTAGTCCTTGTCGCGCTTGAAGAGCTCCTTGGCCTTGATGGCGTTGTTCAGGTAGCCCACCAGCGGGGTGTTCACCGACTCGTAGAGGTTGTCGATGCCCAGCCAGTCCTCGACCTTGGTGACGCCGGGCTCATGGATGGCGACGGTGCGCTTCTTCTCGTCGACGTCGTAGTCGCCGGTCTCCTCGACGCCCTTCAGCGGGTTGCCCGCCTCGCCGCGCTTCAGGCGCGTGACCAACTTGGCGAAGTCGCCGTACCACTTGGTGGCCTGGTCGGCCGGACCGGAGATGATCAGCGGCGTACGGGCCTCGTCGATGAGGATGGAGTCGACCTCGTCGACGACGGCGAAGTTGTGGCCCCGCTGGACCAGCTCCTCCTGCGACCACGCCATGTTGTCGCGGAGGTAGTCGAAGCCGAACTCGTTGTTCGTGCCGTAGGTGATGTCGCACGCGTACTGCTCGCGGCGCTGGGCCGGAGTCATGTTCGCCAGGATGCAGCCGACGGACAGACCCAGGAACCGGTGGACGCGGCCCATCATCTCGGAGTCGCGCTCGGCCAGGTAGTCGTTGACCGTGACGATGTGGACGCCGTCTCCGGAGATGGCGTTGAGATAGGCGGGCAGCGTGCCGACCAGGGTCTTGCCCTCACCGGTCTTCATCTCGGCGACATAGCCGAGATGGAGCGCGGCGCCGCCCATCATCTGCACGTCGTAGTGCCGCTGGCCGAGGACGCGCTTGGCGGCCTCACGCACGGTGGCGAACGCCTCGGGCAGCAGGTCGTCGAGACTCTCGCCGTCGGCGTACCGCTGCTTGTACTCATCGGTGAGGGCCCGCAGCTCGGCGTCGGAGAGGCCTACGAAGTCCTCTTCGATGGAGTTGACCTGGTCCGCGATGCGGTGCAGCTTGCGCAGGATCTTGCCTTCGCCTGCACGCATGATCTTCGAGAGGACGGACACGGGGGTTTGTCTCCTTGCCGGTCGGGCCTGGGACGGTCGTATATGGACGGTCGGTTCTGTATGACAGCTTGAGCAACGGCCATCGTAAGCGAGGACCCCGCCACGCCGGGAGGTCTGTCGTCGACAGCCACTAGGACAACGGACGGCGGCGACGGAAGGTGCCGCGTCCGTGCCACGAAAAGTAACCGGCCCCTGACGCGCTGGGACAGGAGGAGACCCGACGGCGTGGCGGAGGCGCCCCCGTCCGGCGCGGGGCGCGAAATGTCGTGGCGGCGGGGCGGAGGCCCGAGCAGAATCGGGCGATGGACCCCGTCACTCTGACCACTGAACGTCTCCTGTTGCGCACCGTGGACCCCCAGGACGCCGACGCGGTGTTCGCGGCCGCCCAGGATCCCGACATCCAGCGCTGGACCACGATCCCGTCGCCGTATCTGCGTGAGCACGCGGAAGGGTTCGTCGGCCAGATAGCTCCCGACGGCTGGGCCGACGCCTCCATGTTCACCTTCGGTGTCTTCCTGCCCTCCGGGGGACTGGTCAGCATGCTCGGTCTGACGATGCGCTCCCTGGGCGTCGCCGAGGTGGGCTTCTGGACGGCGAAGGAACACCGGGGCAACGGCTACATCACGGAGGCGACGCTCGCCGCGGCGCGCTGGGCCTTCACCCAGCTGTCGATCGACCGCCTGGAGTGGCGTGCCGAGGTGGGCAACGCGGGCTCGCGCGCCGTCGCGGAACGTGTGGGCTTCACCATCGAGGGCACCCTGCGCTCGGCGATCAACAACAAGGGGGTCCGACGGGACTGCTGGGTGGGCTCGCTCCTGCCGTCCGACCTGGGCCTTTCGTCCTCGGCGCCGTATCTGCCGGCACCGTCGCGGCGGGCGTAGGCACGGGCCGGGGCCCCGGCCCACCCGGCGTTGTCAGTGGGGGGCTCTACGGTGTGACCATGCCGAGTGCCCCGCGTCCCACCGCCGAACTGACCGCCGACGAAGCCCGTCGCATCGCCCTGCGGGCGCAGGGCTTCCTCGGGGCCCCCGACCGCAGGGCAGGCGTCCGAGGGGTCCTGCGCCACCTGGGAGCGGTCCAGCTCGACACCATCTCGGTCCTCGCCCGCTCCCACGAACTCATCGCGTACGCCCGCCTCGGCGCGATAGGCCGCGGCTCGGTCGACGCGGCGTACTGGCGGCCGTCACCGGCCGGCACCGCCGCGCCCCACCCCCACGCCTTCGAGTACTGGTCGCACGCCGCCTGCATCCTCCCCATCGAGGAGTGGCCCCACTTCGCCTTCCGCCGCCGCGCCTACCGCTCCCGCCCGCACTGGAACCACACGCTGCCGGACGGTGTGTACGACCAGGTCGTCAAGCAGCTGCGTGCCGAGGGCCCGCTCACCGCCACGGACCTCGGCGGTGCGAAGAGGACCAGCGAGTGGTGGGACTGGTCCGGCACGAAGGTCGCGGTGGAGCGCGCGCTGATGTACGGCGAGGTGGTGTGCGTCGAGCGTCGCGGCTGGAAGCGGGTGTACGACCTCGCCGAGCGCGCCGTCCCCGAGGCCCTGCTCCACGACGAGCTGGACGACACCGAGTGCCTGCGCCGGCTGGTGCGCCTCGCCGGCCGTTCCCTCGGCGTCGGCACGCGCGCGGACATCGCGGACTACCACCGCCTCAAGGGCGAGCAGGTCGACGCGGTGATCGCGGACTCGGGCCTGGTCCCGGTGACGGTCGAGGGCTGGGGCAGACCGGCGTGGGCGGATCCGGCGGCGCTCGCGACCCCGCCGCGCGGCCGCCACCGTACGACGCTGCTGTCGCCTTTCGACTCCCTGATCTGGGAGCGGGCGCGCACGGAGCGGATCTTCGGCTTCACACACCGCCTGGAGGCCTACGTCCCCAAGCCCAAGCGGGTCTACGGCTACTTCGCGATGCCGGTACTCGCCGGCGGCCGGCTGGTCGGCCGGGTGGACCCGGCGCGCGAGGGCAGCACCCTGGTCGCGAAGCAGGTCACGCTGGAGGACCCCCGCGCGGTCCCGGCAGTGGCCCAGGCCCTGCTGGAGGCGGCGTCCTGGGTGGACTGCACGAACGTACGCGTGGAGCGGGTGGACGCACCGGCCCTGCGGGAGCCGCTGCTCCGCGAGCTCGCCCGCTCCCTGGACTGACCCACACCGCAGTGCCCCCGGCAAAACGCTGCCGGGGGTGTCCCGCCCGGCGGTCAGCGGATCTCGAGGATCTTCTCCCGCATCGCGTAGACCACGGCCTCCATCCTGGAGTGCAGCTGCAGCTTCTCCAGGATGTTGCGCACGTGGTTCTTCACGGTGTTCTCGGAGATGAACAGTTCCTTGGCGATGTCCCGGTTGTTCATCCCGGTGGCGACGAGCTTGAGGACCTCCAGCTCGCGGTCGGTGAGCCGGGGCGCCGGGACCAGCCTGCGCTCGTCGGTCCGCTGGATCATCGACTTGAACTCGGTGAGGAGTTTCGACGCCATGGAGGGGCTGATCTGCGACTGTCCGTCGGCGACCGCGCGAATGGCCGTGGCCACCTCGTCCGTGGAGATCTCCTTGAGGAGGTACCCGGTCGCGCCCGCCTTGATCGCGTCGTAGAGATCGGCCTCCTCGTCGCTGATCGTCAGCATGATGATCTTGGCGCTGGGTGCCACCTCCTTGATGGAGGTGCAGGCCTCGATCCCGCCCCGCTTGGGCATCCGGACGTCCATGAGCACGATGTCGGGCAGCAGATCGGCCGCCTTGTCGACCGCCTCCGCGCCGTCTCCCGCCTCGCCGACGACCTGGATGTCCTCCTCGGCGGCCAGCACGATCTCCAGGCCCCGACGGAAGAGCGCGTGGTCGTCCACCACGAGGACGCGGATGGGCTCGCCACCGGCAGAGCCCTCCTCCGGGCCCATGCCGACGACGCCGTCGTCGGCATCCCCCTCATGCATCGGTCCGAAGCTGTCCGCCATCGTTCCTCCCCCTGAAGGCTGTGGCCTGTGGTCCTGTGCCATCGCCAACCCAAGGCAACGGCCCACCGGTTGAGCCGTTACGGGCCATGATTCCATGTCCGGGCGGCCGCCAGGTGACACAGCACGGCGAGAAATGGCCGCACACGGGAGCCCCTGGGGGCGCACGGGCTCTCCCAGGGGCACACCGGTACAGCCATCACCCGGCGGGAATCAGCCGCCGACCACTCCGCCTGCCGCGGCCGCCTGCGTCTGAGTCACCATCTGGTCGGTGCTCAGGTGGATGACGCCGTAGTCATAGGCGTGCCGACGGTAGACGACGCTGGGTTGTTTCGTCTCGGCGTCGACGAACAGATAGAAGTCGTGCCCGACCAGCTCCATCTCGTAGAGGGCCTGGTCGAGTGACATCGGGGACGCGACATGTGTCTTCTCACGGACGATGAGGGGGCCTTCGCCCTTCACCTCGAGCGATCCGATCTTCTTGGTCGGCACGCCGTCCGTCTCTTCCTCCGACACGACGATGCCGTTGCCGTTGAGGGTCGCGGCGCCCGGGACGTGGTCGGGCACCTCGGCCGCCGTGAGCCGGCGGACTCCGCGGCGGGTGTGGCGCTTGTCGTGCTCCTTGCGCAGCCGCGCCTCGAGCTTCTCCGACGCCAGGTCGAGTGCCGCATACGGATCGCTGGCCGCCGCCTCCGCCCTGATCACCGGACCACGGGAACGGAGGGTGATCTCCACTCGGTCGGAACGGTCGGCCTGTCGGGGGTTGGGCTCCTTGGACACCTCGACGTCCAGGCTGATCACCTTGGCATCCAGCTTCTGGATCTTGTCCAGCTTCAGCTTCTCGGCCACGTGCTTCCGGAACCGCTCGGGCACCTCGGTCTTGCGGCCCTTGACGACGATGTCCACGCAGAACTCCGTTCCCGGATAGCTCCGCATTCCCGGCGGAGCATCTCCCTTGTGCACCAGGCTCCGGTCAGCCCCGGAGCCGCGGACTCGGTGACTTCCACCTCCTCCTCCCCCGTGGGCGAGACTCCGTCCCACGGCTGCAGGTGATTGCAGAAAGCCCGCAGCATGCATTCGGATAAGCGAGGGATGGCCTGCGCCTTTCTCTCACAACCGAACATATCTCGCTCGGACGGATGTCGTCACCCTCTACTGCCGCGTACCTCCATTCCGGTGAATTGACCTTCTCATTACCTGCAACGACGCAAGTCCTCGGTCAGTTCCGGTTGAATTCGAAAGAATCCGGCGGCGCTGCGATCACTGCCGCATGGATCTCCTCCGTGGCGCCGTGAGCGGGGGTCTTTCCTGCTGACCACCGCACCCGGGCGGGCACTTCCGTCGCCTCCCGTGCTCTTCGTTCCCCCCTTGCTTCCCCTGCCACGCGCTCATACACCTCCGGGTCCCTCATTCGAGGGTGCCCGACCGCCGCCCGTACCGCGCGCGCCGCCTCCGCCAGCGATGCTCCCGTCGTCATCAGATCGTCGACGAGAACCACCGGCCCGCCGGTCAGCAGCCGCGCACCGCCTTCAGCCACCTCCAGCGCGCCGGCGAGATTGGCCAGCCGCTGCCGGGAACCGAGTCCCGACTGGTCGGCCACCGCCCTCCGCTGACGCAGCACGGCCGCCACCCGGGCCGCCGTCCCCGCCCGGCGCAGCTCCCCCGCGGCAGCCAGCGCGATCCGCCGCGTGGGGTCGTGCCCCCGCGCCCGCACCGCCCGGCGCGCGGAGGGCACGGGCACCAGCAGCACGGACGGCCGCACACCACCGGCCCGGTCCCCGGTCTCGCCCAGCCCCGCCCGTACACACCCGGCGAGCGCCCTGCCGAGCGGCCTCGCGAGCGTCAGGACGCCCCGCTCCTTGTGGGCCAGCAGCATGGCGCGCACCGCCCCCTCATAGGCAGCCGCCGCGTGCACCACGGGCAGCCCCGTCGGCTCCGGCACCGGTCGCACCCGCCATGGTGCGCTTGCGTGCAGGGCCGCTCGGCACTCCGGGCAGAGCACCGTGCGCGGCCGTCCGCAGCCTCCGCACTCGGCGGGCAGCACCAGGTCGGTGAGGTCCTGCCACCACCCCCGCATGGCCATCACTGTGCCAAGGCGAACAGCGGCCCGCCAGGCCTGTGGAAAACGCCCTGTGGACAACGGGGGCCCGGGCCGACCGGGCCCCGTCGTACCGGCGGTGGTGCGGCGGTTCAGCCCGGATAGACCGGAGCCGTCCCCGGCTTGACGACCTTCTGCCACTGCGCCCCGGCCGACAGCCGCACGATGCCGTCCTCCGAGTAGGCCACCAGCGGCAGCCGCTCGTCCTCGGAGGCCGCGATCTGCTTCACCCCGGTCAGCGAGGGCGGCGCGTTGCCCGCGGGCACGGAGCCGTCGACCTGCACGTAGCGCATCTGCTGCACCCCGCCCGACTCGCGTCCGACCACCACGAGCCGGCTGTCCCCGGCCCAGGACATGGCCGTGACCTCCTCCAGCTGCGGAGTGACGGACCGCAGTCCGAGGATCGACACGGCACTGTGACCGTCGGCCCCGCGCTGCCGCTCGACCCGCCCGATCTGCAGGGAGGTCTTGCCGGCCTTCTGCACGATGAGCGCGATCCGCACACCGTCGGCCGCCACCCGCACCGCTTCGATGCGTCCGTCGAGTTCCGGTGTGCTCACCTCGATCGGCTGGCCGGCGCCCTTCTCCAGCACCACGAGCCGAGGGTGCTTCGGATCGCGGTCGGCCACCCACAGGTCGCCGCCGCCGTCCCAGCTCGGCGTCGTCAGCCGGTCGTCCTCCGACAGGCCCTGGCTGGTCAGCACCGGGTTCCCGAGAGGGGTGCCCGGCTCCAGCGGCCCGACGTAGAGATACTGCCCGTCGGCCGAGACCCCGGCCGCCCGGTCCTCGTCACGCGACACGGCGGCCGCGCGCAGCTTCTTCTCCCCCTCGCCCAGGGCCCCCGGCGCCGGGTCGAACTGGTTGGAACTGCTGCCGCTCGGCAGCCGGACCAGCCGCTGCTTGCCGTCGATGAAGTACTCGTACTCGGACCGCTTGGCCGTGCCGTGCGAAGCGATGCTCTCGGCCCGGCTCTCGTCCAACTCGCACAGCTTCCTGCCGTCGGAGCGCTCCAGCTCGACCTGGTTCACACCCGTCGGTGTCAGATCCTGCAGCGTGAACAGCAGTTGCGCCGCCATCCGCGAGCACTGTGTCCGACCGACCCGGTCCGCGTTGTCGTTCAGCGGCACCGTCAGCTTGTTCTGGTCGTCGGGCGACAGCGAGGTGACGTCCTTCCTGAGCGCCGTCCCCGGGGGGAAGCTCGACGTCGCGACCGGGTCCAGCCAGCGCGTGGGGCCCTTCAGCAGCGCCCGGACCGTCGATGTGACGGGGTCCACCTTGCTGCGCACGTACACCGGGTCGGCGACGGTGGTCAGCTGTCCACCCTCCGCGGCGGGCACGTTCGCGGCGTAGTAGTACTTGTTGACCGACACATAGTTGCGCTGGAAGTCGGACCTGCCCATCACCACGCCCTGCGGCAGCGCGTCGATGCGCCACTGGTTGGTCTTCTTCTGCAGCGTGAGGTGCACCGTCTGGCTGTACGTCCCCGAGTCCGGCGCATACGCGTGCTGGGCATCCACGACGGCGAACTTGCCGCCCGTCAGCGTGTACGAGTAGTCGTCTTCCGCCTCGCGGATCCTGCTGTGCTCGGGCACGGGGTTCGGCCCGTCGGACAGCACCGTGGTGGACTGGTCGGGGTGCCAGGTGCGCGAGGCGCCGGAGGTCAGATACTCACGGGCCGTCTCGTACTGCGGGTCGTCACTGGTCAGCGCCTCCAGGAAACCCTGCACGATCTCCGCGGGCCCGGCGTTCTCCCGCGGCGGCATCGCGAACACCCGGACCTGGGCGTCCTGCCGGGGCGTCGACTCGACCCCGCGCAGATCCCCGCTGTCCGGCATCGAGGCACACCCGGCCAGCAGTACGGCACCACAGCCGACAAACACGCCGGTGCGCGGCGCACGCCACCGCCTGCCCCCCTCAGCGCCCACGAACTGCCTCCCCTTGCTCACTCACTCGTGCGGTCCGTCGCCCCACGACGGGTCCTGTGTGCTGTCTTCCCGGTGCCGCACGGCCCCGGTGGGCCGCGACACCACCCGCGCGCCGTTGCCGGGCAGCGCGGTCGGGTCGGCCGTGGGCGTCACGGCGGCCATTCTCGGCGCGATCGAGGCCCGCTCGCCCGTGGGCTGTACGGGCACCGTGGCGAGCTTGCCCGAGCCGCCCTGGGGCTGCCCGGCCTCGTTCAGCCCGCGGTTGCGCCGCGAGTCCATGGGCTCCAGGGGTATCGGGGAGCCCCGCAACGGCTCGTCCGCGGTCCGCGGCAGCGTCAGCCGGAACTGCGAACCGCCGCCCGGCTCGCCCCACGCCTGCAGCCAGCCGCCGTGCAGCCGGGCGTCCTCCAGGGCGATCGACAGCCCCAGGCCCGTACCACCGGTGGTACGCGCGCGTGCCGGGTCCGCCCGCCAGAACCGGCTGAACACCCGGGTCGCCTCGCCCGGCTTGAGACCCACGCCGTAGTCCCGTACCGCGATCGCGACCGCGCCGCCCGCCGCGGCGAGCTTGACGATGACGTCCTTGCCCTCGCCGTGCTCCACCGCGTTGACGACCAGATTGCGCAGCACCCGCTCCAGCCGCCGGGCATCGGCCTCAGCGACGACGGGCTGCTGGTCGCCGACGACCCGTATCTGCGTGCCCTTGCGCTCGGCGAGCGGCTCTGCCCCGCTCACCACCCGCCGCACCACCTCGCGCAGGTCGATCGGCTCGGCCTCCAGGGCCGCCGCGCCCGCGTCGAAGCGGCTGATCTCCAGCAGGTCCGCGAGCAGTGACTCGAAACGGTCCAGCTGATCGGCGAGCAGCTCCGCCGACCGCGCGGTCACCGGGTCGAAGTCGACGCGCGCCTCATGGATGACATCGGCCGCCATCCGCACGGTCGTCAGCGGCGTACGCAGCTCGTGCGACACGTCCGACACGAACCGGCGCTGCATCCTCGACAGGTCCTCCAACTGCTGGATCTTCAACTGGAGGTTCTGCGCCATCTTGTTGAAGGCCTCGCCCAGGCGCGCGATGTCGTCCTCGCCGGTGACCTTCATACGTTCCTGCAGCCGCCCGGCGGACAGCCGTTCGGCGATGCCCGCCGCCATCCGCACGGGGGTGACGACCTGGCGCACCACGAGCCAGGCGATGGCCCCGAGAAGCACCACGACGAACAGCCCGGCGGTCGCCAGGGTCCCCTTGACCAGGCTGAGCGACTTCTCCTCCTGGGTGAGTGGGAAGAGGTAGTACAGCTGGTACGGGTGTCCGTTCGGGTCGTTGATCTGCTTGCCGATGATGAGCGCGGGCTGTGGATCGCGGTCGCTGTCGGTGTAGACGATGCGGGTGTAGCTCTGGGCCACCCCCATGCCGGAACCGACGCGCCGACGCAGGTCCTCCGGCACGCTCTGGCTGGGGTCCACGCCACCCGACGCGCGCGGCCCGAGCCCCCGGTTGTCGCCGCTGTCCACGGCGGTGGTGCTCAGGGTGACCACGTCGAAGGCGCCCTGGCCACCGCTGGAGAGGGACTCGACGAGATCGCTCATCCATCCGCTGACGTTCTGCACCGGGTAGTTGCCCGTACCCGAGTTGTCGTCGCCGCTGGCGCTGACCGCGCTGTCCGCCTTCTGCCCGGCGACCGTGAAGCCGCCGACGGCCTGGCTCTGGGACGCCTTCACCTTGGCGTCGAGCAGACCGTTGCGCACCTGGCCGATGACGACGAAGCCCAGCAGCAGCACGACGCCCAGGGACATCAGCAGCGTCGTGACGACAATCTTGAGCTGGATGTTGCGCCGCCACAGCCGCATCACGGGCAGCAGCGGACGGCGCACCCAGCGCATACCGAGCCGGAGGACCGGGCTGCCCTGGACTCCGCCCTGCAGCAGCCCGCCCTCCATCAAGCGTTCCCACCCGGAGCCCGGCGTGCGCCGTCCGACAGGCCGCTCCGGGCGGGCCCCCGACCGGCCGGGGGCCGAAGCGGCACTGTCCCGCGGCACGTCAGCTCGGTCCTGCCTTGTAACCGACGCCACGGACCGTCACCACGATCTCCGGACGCTCCGGGTCCTTCTCGACCTTGGAGCGCAGCCGCTGGACGTGCACGTTGACAAGACGGGTGTCCGCCGCGTGGCGGTAGCCCCAGACCTGCTCCAGCAGGACCTCGCGCGTGAACACCTGCCACGGCTTGCGCGCCAGCGCCACCAGCAGGTCGAACTCCAGCGGCGTCAGGGCGATCGAATGCCCGTCCCGCTTCACCGAGTGACCGGCCACGTCGATGACGAGGTCACCGATCGCGAGCTGCTCGGGCGCCGGCTCCTCGGACCTGCGCAGCCGCGCCCGGATCCGGGCCACCAGCTCCTTCGGCTTGAACGGCTTCACGATGTAGTCGTCCGCACCCGACTCGAGGCCGACCACCACATCCACGGTGTCGCTCTTGGCGGTGAGCATCACGATCGGCACACCGGACTCCGCCCTGATCAGGCGGCACACCTCGATACCGTCCCGTCCGGGCAGCATCAGGTCGAGCAGCACCAGATCGGGCTTGGTCTCGCGGAAAGCGGCCAGCGCCTTGTCGCCGTCAGCTACGAAAGACGGCTCAAAACCTTCACCACGCAGCACGATGCCGAGCATCTCGGCCAGTGCGGTGTCGTCGTCGACGACAAGGACTCGTCCCTTCATGGCCCACATCATCCCATTATCTAAATTGTTACCTGGCGTGAGCTGTCACACAGCGCAGCGAGTGCATCGGCCGTCACAGGAGAGACGACGCCCTTCTCGGTGACGATCGCCGTCACGAGCTCGGGCGGCGTCACATCGAACGCCGGGTTGTACGCCTGGGTCCCCAGGGGTGCCACCGGTATCCCGCCTCCCGCTTCCGCTCCCGCCACCGGCACCCGGGGGGCGGTGACCTCCGTCACCTCGTGCCCGGGCCGCTGCTCCACCTCGATGGACGCCCCGTCGGGCGTCCCCGGATCCACCGTCGTCACCGGCGCCACCACGATGAACGGCACATGGTGATACCTGGCCAGAACAGCGAGCGGATAGCTCCCCACCTTGTTCGCCACCGAACCATCGGCCGCGATCCGGTCCGCCCCGATCAGTACGGCGTCCACCTCGCCCGCCGCGAACAGAGAACCGGCCGCGTCGTCCGTGAGCAAGGTGTACGCCATCCCGTTGCGGGCCGCCTCGTACGCCGTCAAACGAGCACCTTGCAGCAACGGACGCGTCTCGTCCACCCACAGCCTGCGCAACCGCCCCGCCCGGTGCGCCGCGAGCGCCACCGCGAACGCCGTCCCCTCGCCGCCGGACACCAGTGCCCCCGTGTTGCAGTGGGTGAGCACGCGGTGCCCGCCGCCCGGCAGCAACTCGTCCAGCAGGGCCAGACCGTGCCGTGCCATCCGCGCGCTGGCCTCGGCGTCCTCCTGGTGCAGGGCCCGCGCCGCGGCCAGTGCCGCCTCCGCGGCCTGCCGCAGTTCCCCGTCGCCGGCGAGTGCGGCCCGGTACGCGGCCTGGGCCCTGCGCACACCGACGGCGAGGTTCACCGCGGTGGGCCGGGCCCCCGCCAGCGCGGCGGCGGCCTCGTCCACGTCGAAGCCGCGCGCGGCGGCGAGCGCCACACCGTAGGCCCCGGCGATCCCGAGCAGCGGCGCCCCCCGCACGGCGAGCGTGCGGATCGCGTCCACCAGCGCCGACGGGTCCGTGCAGACGAGTTCGACCTCCTCGGCCGGCAGTCTCCTCTGGTCGAGAAGGACCAGTACGGGCCCTTCGGGCGGCTCGTCCCAGCGGATCACGGGTATGTCCGTCGACTGGTTGTCCTCGCCTGGTCGCGCGTACTGATCAGCCATGCGGTCAGTCTGCCCCGTATCCCGCCGACAATTGAAGGTGTACAGCCCACACCACCCCTGGTCCCTCGCCGGACACAGCGTGGCACGATGTCTGCCAACTCGCCGCCGCGTCCGCGGAGCGGGCACCGTGAAGGAGCGACGATGAATGACACTCCGGGCTGGGCATCGCCCGGATCCGCCCCCTCCGACAGGGAGCAGCCGGACGCCACCGGCGCGCGGCCCACGGAGCAGTCCGCGGACCAGAGCCGCGGCGATCAGCCGCAGCCGCCGACGCGGTGGTCCAAGGAACAGCCCCCGTCCGGACAGTGGAGCGCTCCGCACGCCCAGATTCCCGGCCAGTCCCCGCCGCTCCCGCCCGGAGCGGGCTGGGGCGGCGGCTCGCCGGCCGGTCCCGGATACGGGCCTCCGCCCGGCTACGGGGCTCCTGGCGGCGGCTGGGGCGGCCCCGGCCGCGGTCCTGGAGGCTGGGGCGGGGCCTGGGGCCCGCCGCCCGCCGCCAAACCCGGTGTGATCCCGCTGCGCCCGCTCGGCGTCGGCGAGATCCTCGACGGCGCGGTCTCCACCATGCGCACCCACTGGCGCGCGGTCCTCGGCATCTCGCTCGGCGTCTCCGTCCTGACGGAGATCGTCACCATCCTGTTCCAGAAGCTCGTCCTCGACGACCAGGCCACCAGGGACACCCTCAGCGACCCCAGCTCCTCCGCGCGCGAGGTGGGCCGGGCCATGGGCGGGGTGCTGCTGAGCTCCGGCGGGGTCTTCCTGGTGACCCTGCTCGGCACCATCGCCGCGACCGCGCTGCTGACCACCGTCACCAGCCGGGCGGTGCTCGGCAGGTCGGTGACCATCGCGGAGGCCTGGCGCGACGCGCGCCCGCAGCTGCTGAGGCTGTCCGGTCTGACGCTCCTGCTGCCGCTCATGGCCCTGGCGATCCTCACCGTCGGCACGGCACCCGGCATCCTCGTCGCGGTGTTCGGCTCGCCCGCCGCGGGCGTCGCGCTGGCCGTCATCGGCGGCCTCGGCGCCATGGTGGTCGACATATGGATCATGATGCGTTTCTCGCTCGCCTCGCCCGCGCTGATGCTCGAGAAGCAGAGCATCCGCACATCGATGAGCCGCTCCTCCCGGCTGATGCGCGGCGCGTGGTGGCGGGTCTCCAGCATCCAGGTACTCGCCCAGATCATCGCGAGCATCGTCGGATCGATCGTCGTGATCCCCTTCGCCGTCGTCGCCGCGGTCCTCAGCGGTGACGGCATCAGCAGCTTCATGGGCAGCAGCGGCGCCGGCGCCGGCTGGACGTTCCTGATCATCACCGGCATCGGCTCGGTGATCGGGCGCACGCTCACCTTCCCGATCAGCGCCGGCGTGACCGTGCTGCTCTACATCGACCAGCGCATCCGCCGCGAGGCCCTCGACCTCGACCTGGCCCGTGCCGCCGGCGTCCAGGGCTACGGCGCCGGCACCACCGCCACCCCGGGGAGCTGATGGGGTGAGTCCGACGGGGGGAGTGTGGGCGGTCGCCCCGGTGCTGTGGCGCTCGGGCGACCAGCCACCGGTGACGATCCCGCGCGATCCGGCGCGGGAGGCGGCCCGGCGTGAGCTGGCCAAGCGGATGTACCACGAGAACGACCCCAGCCTGCTGCAGCGCGCCCTGAACGCGTTCTGGGACTGGGTCGGCGGCCTCCTGGACACCGCGTCCACCGCGGCGCCGGGCGGCTCCGTGGGCCTGCTCGTCATCGTGCTGGCGGTCCTGGCGCTCGTCGGAGCGCTGTGGTGGCGCCTCGGCACCCCGCGCCGCCTGCCCACCTCGTCCGCCACCCTCTTCGAGGACCGGCCCAAGAGTGCCGCCGAGCACCGCGCGGCCGCCGAGGCACATGCCGCCCAGGGCCACTGGAGCCAGGCCGTCCAGGAACGCATGCGTGCCGTCGTCCGCTCCCTGGAGGAACGCGCGCTTCTCGACGTACGCCCCGGCCGCACCGCCGACGAGGCCGCCACCGAGGCCGGCCGCGCCCTCCCCGACCACGCGAACCGACTCCACGTCGCCGCCCGGGACTTCGACGACGTCACATACGGCGGCCGGGCCGCGGACGAAGGAACGTACCGCCGCCTCGCCTCCCTCGACGACGACCTGGAGCGCACCAAGCCCCAGCCCGCCGACAGCACCCCAGGCCCAGCGCCCGACGCCCACCACGGAGCCGCCGGATGACCTCCGAAGCCACGCTCCCCACCACCTCCGCCTCGCCCACCGCCCGCCAGCTGTGGACCCGGTCGCGCGGCGTCCTGCTCGCCGTCGTGCTCCTCCTGGTCGGCGCCGTCGTGATCGCCGTCGTCCGCTCCAGCGCTCATCACGGCCGTCTCGACCCGCGCTCGGCGGACCCCTCCGGCAGCCACGCCGTCGCCGCGCTCCTCGCCGAACGGGGCGTCTCCACCCGGGTTGTCACCACGCTCGACGAGGCCCGCACCGCCACCGCGCCCGACACCACCCTCCTGCTCGCCGCGCCCGATCTTCTGACGCGCCATCAGCAGGACCGTCTGCAGGAGGCCACGCGCGACTCCGGGGGCCGGACGGTGCTGGTCGCGCCCCGGACCTCGCTCGACGGCCTCGCCCCGGGCGTCTCGGCGGACCCCGCGCCCGGCTTCGAATCGCTGCTGGACCCCGGCTGCGCGCTGCCCGACGCCCGGCGCGCGGGCAGCGCCGACATGGGCGGGTTCCGCTACCTGGCGGCCGTCGCCGACGCCGACCGCTGCTACCCCAGTGACGGCCTGCCCACCCTGCTGCGGCTCCCGGCCGCATCCGGACGCGGCGACACCGTCGTCCTCGGCGCACCCGACATCCTCTACAACAGCCGTCTCGACGAGCAGGGCAACGCCTCCCTCGCCCTCCAACTGCTCGGTTCCCGCTCCCATTTGGTCTGGTACCTCCCCTCGCTCTCCGACACCTCGGCCACCGACTCGGGCCGGCGCAGCTTCTTCGACCTGCTCCCCTCCGGCTGGCTGTGGGGCGCACTGCAGCTCTTCATCGCCGCGGCCGTCGCCGCCCTGTGGCGGGCACGCCGACTGGGCCCGCTCGTCCACGAAAACCTCCCCGTCGCGATCCGCGCCTCCGAGACCGCCGAAGGCCGCGCCCGCCTCTACCGCAAGGCGCGCGCCCGCGACCGCGCGACCGCCGCTCTTCGCTCCACCACCCGCACCCGCCTCGCCCCCCTCGTAGGCATCCCCCTCGCCCAGGCGCACGCGCCCGAGGCCCTTCTCCCCGCGCTGTCCGCCCATCTGCGCGACGACGGACAGCCCCTGCACCCGCTCCTCTTCGGCCCGCCGCCCGGTGACGACGCGGCCCTGATCGCCCTCGCCGACCAACTCGACGCCCTCGAAAGAGAGGTACGCCGTCCATGATGGACCCGACCACTGACAACGCCGGGAGCACCGGGGACCCGAGCACCGTCCGGGCCTCCCTGGAGGCCCTGCGCGCCGAGATCTCCAAAGCCGTGGTCGGCCAGGACCCCGCAGTCACCGGCCTCGTCGTCGCCCTTCTGTGCCGCGGCCACGTCCTCCTCGAAGGAGTGCCCGGGGTCGCCAAGACCCTGCTCGTCCGCGCCCTTTCCGCGGCCCTCGAACTCGACACCAAGCGGGTCCAGTTCACACCGGACCTGATGCCCAGCGACATCACCGGTTCCCTCGTCTACGACGCGCGCACCGCCGAGTTCTCCTTCCAGCCCGGACCGGTCTTCACCAATCTGCTCCTCGCGGACGAGATCAACCGAACCCCGCCCAAGACCCAGTCGTCCCTCCTCGAAGCCATGGAGGAACGCCAGGTCACGGTCGACGGAAACCCGCGCCCGCTCCCGGAGCCGTTCCTGGTCGCCGCGACCCAGAACCCGGTCGAGTACGAGGGCACCTACCCCCTCCCGGAAGCCCAACTGGACCGTTTCCTACTCAAGCTGACGATCCCTCTCCCGTCCCGCCAGGACGAGATCGACGTCCTCGCCCGCCACGCCGCCGGCTTCAACCCGCGCGACCTGCGTGCCGCCGGCATACGTCCGGTGGCGAGCGCCGCCGACCTCGAGGCGGCACGCGCCGCCGTCGCCAAGACGGCGGTGTCCCCCGAGATCACCGCCTATGTGGTGGACCTCTGCCGCGCCACCCGTGAGTCCCCGTCACTCACCCTCGGCGTCTCGCCCCGTGGCGCGACGGCGCTCCTGGCCACGTCCCGCGCCTGGGCCTGGCTGACGGGCCGTGACTACGTCATCCCCGACGACGTGAAGGCCCTCGCCCTCCCGACACTCCGTCACCGGGTCCAGCTCCGCCCCGAGGCGGAGATGGAAGGCGTGACCGCGGACTCGGTCATCAACGCGATCCTCGCCCACGTCCCCGTGCCCCGCTGATGGCGCTCACCGGACGAGCCGCACTCCTCGCGGCACTCGGCACCCTCCCGGTCGGCGTCTGGGCACCCGGTTGGACGGGCGTCCTCGCCGTCAACGGCTCACTCGCTCTGGCCTGCGCCTGCGACTTCGCACTGGCCGCACCCGTACGCCGCCTCCGCCTGACCCGCTCCGGCGACACCTCCGTCCGCCTGGGCGAGACGGCCGACGTGACGCTCACCGTCACCAACCCCTCCGGCCGACCGCTGCGCGCCCGTCTCCGCGACGCCTGGCCGCCCAGCAGTTGGCAGCCCGGAACCGAAGTGGCCGCGTCCCGCCACCGTCTGACGGTCCCTCCGGGCGAACGCCGCCGGGTCACGACCCGTCTCACGCCGACCCGCCGGGGCGACCGCCACACCGACCGCGTCACGATCCGCTCCTACGGCCCCCTCGGTCTCTTCTCCCGCCAGGGCACCCACAAGGTCCCGTGGGCGGTACGGGTCCTGCCTCCCTTCGCCAGCCGCAAGCACCTTCCCTCCAAGCTGGCCCGCCTCCGCGAACTGGACGGCCGGACCAGCGTGTTGATCCGTGGCGAGGGCACAGAGTTCGACAGCCTGCGCGACTACGTCCCCGGCGACGACACCCGCTCCATCGACTGGCGCGCGACGGCCCGTCAGACCACGGTCGCCGTACGCACCTGGCGGCCCGAACGCGACCGCCACATCCTCCTGGTCTTGGACACGGGCCGGACTTCCGCCGGCCGGGTTGGTGACGCGCCACGCCTGGACGCCTCCATGGACGCGGCCCTGCTGCTGGCCGCCCTGGCCTCCCGGGCCGGTGACCGGGTGGACCTGCTCGCCTACGACCGTCAGGTGCGCGCCCTGGTCCAGAGCCGCGCAGCCCGTGAACTCCTGCCGGCACTGGTCAACGCCATGGCGACCTTGGAGCCGGAACTCATCGAGACGGACGCCCGAGGTCTGACGGCCACCGCGCTCCGCACGGCGCCGCGCCGCTCCTTGATCGTCCTGCTGACCACCCTCGACACGGCACCCGTGGAGGAGGAGCTGCTGCCCGTCCTCTCCCGCCTCACCCGGCGCCACACGGTACTGCTCGCCTCGGTCTCCGATCCGCACATCGCTCGCATGGCGACCGCGCGTGGGGACATCGACGCCGTGTACGAGGCCGCGGCGGCCGCACGGGCCCAGGCGGAGCGCACCCGCACGGCGGAACAGCTACGCCGTCACGGCGTCACGGTCGTGGACGCGGCACCGGAGGATCTGGCACCGGCTCTGGCAGACGCCTATCTGACATTGAAGGCGGCGGGCCGTCTCTGAGTGAGAGGACGAGAGGCAAGTGGGCCCTCTCCGGAGGTCCACCACTGAACGCCAAAACGCAGAAAGCCCCCGTGCCGAATGGCACGAGGGCTTTCTCAAAATTTGTTCGGCGGCGTCCTACTCTCCCACAGGGTCCCCCCTGCAGTACC